>NZ_JBNNWS010000017.1:0-132270 GCF_050281185.1 Heyndrickxia sp. NPDC080065
CTGTAATATAAATTGAACCGCCGTATACGGAACCGTACGTACGGTGGTGTGAGAGGGGCGAAAATAATTAAATTATTTTCCCTCTACTCGATTTTATTTAAAGGGAGATGAGGAATAATGACATTTATCAGTGAAATTGCTCCACACGCTCAACGGATTCAGAAGGAATATGGTATCTTAGCATCATTGGTCATTGCTCAAGCAATTCATGAAAGTAATTGGGGTAAAAGTGGACTAGCTGTGAAGGGTAAGAACTTATTCGGAATTAAAGGTTCATTTAACGGTCAATTCGTTACGATGAGAACTGCTGAATACAATAAAAAAGGAAATAAATATTATATTGATGCAGCCTTTCGAAAATATCCGTCCTGGTATGAGTCACTTTGTGATCTTGCTAATCTTTATAAAAATGGGGTTAGCTGGGATCGTAATAAATACAAAAAAATCATTGGTGAAACAGATTACAAAAAGGCTGCTAAGGCTGTGCAATCGGCAGGATATGCTACTGATCCAAATTATGCAGCTAAAGTAATTGCTACGATAGAAGCGAATAAATTAACTCAGTATGACGGAAAGAAAGTAGAAAAACCTACCGAAGTAAAACCATCTAAGAAAGTTCATCTTCCGGCAACTGATTCTAGTTGGAGGGTATACCCTACCAATAAAGCTCCTGTGGTAGGTAACGAGATAGGAAAACTTAATCCTAAGAAGTTTGGTGGTCTGTCCTATGATATTCTAGGTAACCCACAAAAAGATGTATATACCATCCAAACTAGAGATTTTGGAAAAGTAAACATTTACGCAGCTCCAAGCACAGGTTCAAAAATAAAAAACGAATAAGATATAATGCGGGTGGAATAAACATAATTTGATTGTCTTAAACAAATATTATAATTGCACCCAAGATTTACTTCAACATTAAAAGTACCTCTCAATCTCGAGAGGGGCTAAATCATTATAATAAAAAAAGCCTTAAACCCATTTTTAGGTAAAAGGCTATCAATAGTGACTAGAAGATATTATTGAACCAACCTCAATTTTAGTGGCTTTAAGACAATAACAGCTATCACCTCTTGCTACTAACTCCCCTATACGATGTAAGTGTTATTGACATTAAAGCCACTTACATCACTATATGGATAAATAGGTAAATTTGATTAGATAAAAACAATATTTTTAATTTTTATTTTAGAATTATTTATTTTATTCTCTTATATTAAGCATAATTTAATTATTTCTTGTATACATTAGTATTGAACCCTCGATTTACTTCCAAGTAAAGAGCCCATCCGTTTGGAGGGGCCTTATATTTCCACAATCATCTCCAATCGGATAATTAAGAGTCCATTCATAAATTAGATTGGGTTTGTATGAATCAAACTCCGGAGTTAATTAATAACCGCCTCCAACAAAAGCAGCACCTACAATGATAAGCAAAATAAATAGTACAACAATCAAAGCAAAAGCTGATCCCATACTTAACACCCCCCATTGATTGTTTATGGTCCTGTAAATGCAATCCCACACGTTCATATTATGTAAATTTATAGAAGGTGTTAGTGGACAAATGTTTAAAAGAGAGAAAAATCGTCATTTATCTAGTAGATTCTTTTCCTATGCATCGACGATCTTTCAAATAATAGATAAAAGTGCATGCTATAAAACATACGCATTTACCGAAGGTAATAACTAAGAGTATGGAGGTTAAACTAAAATATATTTTTATTAAATAGGTATAGGATATATTAAGAATTCCATTCATGTCCATTTCAGATTTTACAATCATTACATATTATTTAAAGACACATAATAAAGGTGGTGATACTCTATGGAATTTGAAGAACGTCGTCATCATAATCCTTTCGCTTTAATCGTTGTTCTCTTCATCCTATTGATTATTGTAGGAGCATCCTTTATGAGCTATGGGTATTAATTTCACGACTCTCCAGCATAATTGGGGGTTGTATGTTCTTAACCACCAAGGAATGTAAAATACAAAAAACATATTACTTTTTTTACTAGTTTAAGAAAAAAAGTGAGTTTTTTGCCTTGGTGAGTTAGGGGTCTTTTGTCTAGACTTCTTAAATGAAGGGAGGATGATTACGCATGGTTTTTTTTCCTAATGAATTTAGAAGAAGAGAGTTTTTCCCCTTTGAATTTGAAAGAAGAGAGTTTTTCCCTTTTGAATTTGAAAGAAGAAGGCGCTTTGAATTTGAAAGAAGAAGGCGCTTTGAATTTGAAAGAAGAAGACGCTTTGAATTTGAAAGAAGAAGACGTAGATTCTATTAAGTAAATGATTTTAAAAAGTGTTTCCAGAGCCCATAGGTAAGAACGAAGCTGCCATAAAAGGCAGCTGTTCTTATTGAACTAAAATTGCAGTTCAATAAGGGTAATGTCTCTTTAGGAAAATAATGTATTTCTTTTTTCATCAATTAAAGGTTCTTTCATTACATTCTTTAATAAATTATTATGTAATTAGTTTTTAAAGGCTTCTTAACTACAATAAGACATAACTTAAGTAAATAAATCAATTGTTGGCTTTTTGTAATGCATCTAGATATGTGCATATTACAAAAAAAAGAAGCATCCGAAAATGCTTCTTTAAAAATTGGACCTTTAGGAATAAAGTGGACTAATTAAAATATATGAAAAATATACTGTTTTGATACTTTTATATACCTAGAAAGAAATATACTTTTTGACTCAAACGCCACTTACAAAGTAGGTGTATTTTTTATGATTTTCATGACTGAAGTAGGTATAATTTAACAACATTATACAAACTTTAATATAGTACCCTTTGTTTGCCTTCTAAGTAAAAGGCCCCTATTCTTCAATAGGGGCTGAATTTTTAATTTGTTCCTGGCGTTCATCTAGTAGCTTTCGAAATTCCTCAATGTCCTCAAAAGTGGCTTGCTTTCTGATAAAGCTACGTGCACGAGAACGATCGCTTATATACTTGGCATGTTCTTTATTCTTTTCTTGCCATTTCTTATTCGCTTCGGTTTGTTTGTTCTTCTCCAAGTTTATTACGCTCCTTTTTTAACTGCTTAACTTTACTTTTCCAGTAGATTTTTCTAATGTAAACACCGACCAATACAACTAGTAAAAAAATGAGTAGAGTCATTAAAAATTTCATTTGTTGTGTGGTATACTTAGTTTTGAGAGGGGGATTATCTCCCCTTCTCATCTTTTTGTTTTCTAGCCGTATCTTTTCAGCTTCTTGTTTCGATTTCGTTCCATCGTGCCAGATTTTGCGAATCGTTACTAAGCTGGTAAGTACGGCTATTGTTATTGCTAAGTATTCCACTTGTTCACATCCTTTCCATACTTTTATAATACTATGCATAGTATTATGTGTCAACATATTTATTCCAATTTACCTAATTTCTTTCAATAATAAATACCATTTCATTTAAGAGTGGTTTTTATTTTTTGAAAAACAAAAGGACTTTTTACCTATTTATAAAATTGGTTAATAAGACTTATATGAGGAGGGGGAATCTTGAGTATTTACTGTCCTAAATGTAAAAAAGTTATTAATGATGAGGACAAACTAATAATGGACTAATTAAATACTTTGACCCACTTAAAAATTTCTTGCAAAATCATATACTCCTAATACTTTATTTAAACATGCTAGGTTAGAGAATATTGGATCTAGACGTTGGGAAATAAAAAATGGAGGTGAAGAGAAACTTAGTAAAATGCATTTTGTCAAGTTTGACAAGGACAGTATCGAACAGCTAGAAAAGATTCTTGTCAAAGAAGAAACACAACTTATTGAAAGTCTTAAAAATGATATTCGCAAAGTAGAGGATATCTCACTTCTTTCTGGGGATGAAATTGAACAAGGTTTTGATGAAAAGTGGGAAGAAGGTACTGTTGAATTTGTTCTCCATCCTTTTGGTGATGATGATGAGAGAATGTTGAGTAAATTTAGATCAATCTTGGAGAAAAATAAAGTTAATACTAAATCATTGAAAATAAAAAGTTATCCTAATGGACCGACTTTTGTTAGTGTTTATTTGAGTAAAAAAGTATTGCAGGAATTTACAGATTTTAATCCTTTAAGAACTGTACATCCCCTTACCGTTGATTTTTTTCCGGAAATCAGAAATTCCCAAAATGAGTCGAATTTTTTGAAGCCTCCTGTTGGGAAAAATGTATCTCAAATTAAAGTGGGGATTTTTGATGGTGGAATTGATCCAACACATCCATTTCTAGTCAACTATGCTAAAGAAAATAAATCCGTAAGTACTGCTCCTATAAAAAAAGGAGTGGACCACGGAACAGCGGTCGCTGGAGTTGTGTTATGTGGTGACTTAAATCAGTATGAAGCCAATTCCTACCTTAATGAATGTGAAGGTAAAAAAATATCTTCCATGGATAAAAAGAAAACTCCGGGTTTTCAAATTTTCCGGATACAATGCCTGCTTTTCGTGGATCGTTAGAGCCGTACGCGAGTAAAATATACCCTACAAAGGTCAGTATTCCTAAATAACAAAGCATAACAGCCCAATTTATTTTGCGCTTGCTCAAATTATTTTCTCCTTTAGAATAAAGCATTTATCATATTTCTAAATACCTCTTAAAATCAGAATATTATAATAGGGATGACCCTTCCTCAATACACTTAAATGTTACGGTTTTTTTAAAACCTCTAGACATAAATGTAGCAGCACCCTGTTGTTAAAGAAGAATAGGGGGGTGCACTTTTTATCGTAAAAAATCAGTTACTAATTCATTTACGACATTCTTTTGTTCTGCAGATAAACAATGAGAACAATTAGGGATTAACTTCGTTTTAATATTAGGAAAACTGGATGCATTCCGGGCGGCTTTTTTTGTTGAAGAATAGACAACTTCTTGTTCGCCGATTAATAAAAGCGTCTCCGGGAGTAGTCGTTCCAATTCCTTTCTTTCAAAAACTTTTGGCACAACCCTTAATTGAATCTTTCCATATTTATATCCGTTAAGAAATTGTTGATACAATATTTCATCAGGATTATTGCCTTTGGCAAACATCCAATTATATAAATCTCTTATAAAGAAAGAATTTCTAAACCATAACGACGGGAACAACTTAAAAGGGAATTTCCAGCTTAATGGTGCAAAACTCATTACTGGTGCTAGTAAAACCAGTTTTTTAACACGATTGGAATTCAAACTAAATTGTAAAGAAATCCACCCTCCCATCGAATGGCCTACTAAGAAAATGTCATCTAGCCCTAGTGCATCAAGAACCTCATTTAGCCAAACATCAATATCCTGGGGAGTTGAAATGGGCTTAAGACATTCACTTTTTCCAAAATCACCAATGATATCAAGTGCATATATTCTAAATTTTTCAGACCAATCTGGTGCGTTAGCAAACCACATAGTTGAACTTACTGTCATTCCATGCATCAATATTAGTGGTGGAGCATCTACAGGGCCGCAAGATATCACATGAGTTTTTCAAAAAGATGTGTCGATGTAAAAGTTTTCTGTGTCAATTTTCCACCGTTCTAAAGAGCGATCATAACAATCATAGTATTTTTGTTTATTAACTTCACTTTTAAATGTTAAGAAAGTCATACGACACCACGCCTTTTAATATATATTTACCATTTGTATTAACAATGAAACAACAGAATTTTCAAAAAAATAAAATGCGACTTAGCTGTATTATTCGATAATACAGCACTTTAGTATTGATATTGTTTTTGAATGGTAGGAAATCGTTAAATATTAGGTATGACAGACCCTAAAACTATACAATTTCTTCTGTTCGAATAGTTGATTTTGCTTTCTTGTTATAAATTTGTCTCCCTGTATAAAAGAAATATATGCTTAATATAGATATAAAGGCCATAAAAAGAAACATGATTGTTCCACTATATACAGATAAAAGAATTCCTCCAAACCATGGTCCAATAAAGTTTCCAAATTCCCCCAAACTTTGCGCCCCGTAATAAGTTCCTCTTAATTCATTTGGAGTTATTTCATCTACTTGTGCATATTCAGCAGGTATAACAAATATTTCACCGAGTGTAAATATGAACATTGAAGCAATAAATCCGATCCAAGTATCAGAAAAAGCAAATCCGCTCTCTCCGATAGCAAATAGAATACATCCAGACAAAATTCTCTGGAATAAACTATATCGTTCAGACCATCTCGTTAATGGAAGTTGAAAGAAAAGAACCGTTAGTCCATTTAAACTCATCAATACTGCAAACAGAGTAACTCCACCAATAATATTGTCTTTTAAATATTGGGAAAGTGTGACTGACATTTGTCCATGGACCGTAGTCAACAATATACCCCCAACGATAAAAAACAATAATGGGACATCACTTCGTAAGACTTTCCATAAAAGAGCAAGGTCTACACTTTCTTCGTCATTAGCTTCTCCTTTTTGATCGTTATATGAGGAGTTCTTTAACATACTAAATAAAACCAATCCGTAAAGCATATAAATGATGGATGTCAATACAAAAGCAATCATGCTTCCACCGATTCCTAATAACGCTCCGATCATTGGCCCAATGGAAAATCCTAAATTTGTAGCAAAATAACGATTAGAAAACATCCGAAACCTTTTTCGTTCTGGTGTTAAATCAGCCATTAATGCTTTAGATATTGTAGCAAAAAACGCTTGAGATAGACCTCTTAATATACTAAAAAAAACTAATAAACTAATTGAGGAAGTCGAGATAAAGCCTATAAAGGCGATACTTAATCCCAACAATGATAGAAGTAATAGCTTCTTTCTTCCGATAAAATCTGATAATACTCCTCCAATTAGACCGCAAAAAGTACCTATTAATGGACCTACACCAATAATAAAACCAATTGTAGAAAAGCTTAATTCCTTTACATTACTTAAATAAATAGCTAAAAAGGGCAAACTCATTGAACTTGTTAGCGAGATAAGAACTGTTCCGAATATTAAGCTATGAACGATAGGATGGTATTCATTTAAATAGATTTTTATTTTATTCATAAATGATTTCTCCTTAACTTTCAAACAGCTCTTTAAATTCATCGGTGAATTCAGTGATAAACTTCTTCCTTAAGCTATAAAAAGCTGGAGTCGAGCTTCCTATAAAATGACTTCTAATGACTCCCACACGTCTTAATTGGGCAATATGATGATGGATGGTGCTTTTTGCTAGTTTCAAATGTTTGTGAATATCAATTAATGTTCTTGGCTTCTTTGCCACATACATTAATATTCTTAATCTTGTTTCATCTCCTATGCATTGCATAAGCTTAATCATTTCTTTTGTTTGATCGAACTCTGCAAGATTCCATGCAGGGTATAAGCAAGTTGCTATTCCATTGAAATAATCTAATATCGTTACAGGATAACAATGAAATTGCGGAATTAAAATTAACCGGTTCAAGCTTTCAGATTGTTCAATCCTTATTCCATTTGTAGCCTCTTCAATTAGATCGATTGGTTGATAAGAGGTAACCTTCTCTCGTTTGTTTTTGGCATCTTGTTTTAAATATGGAAGGATAGCAGGATCAATATTTTTAAAATAATATTCATTCCATTTATGAAGAATCTCTACTGTATTGTCTCGAATCATTCCCAATTCAGTAGAGATCGTATCAACCCAAGGAGCTAATCTTTCATAGATTTCACCTGCTGAAAGTCTTTCGAACCATGTTAAAAAGCCATCAATTGTTTCTTTCTCATCGCATTGCGATATTAATAATACAATACGGTGCAATACTTCCCACCTTTCATCCTCTAATTCATTGATAAAATTGGCTGGGATGTTCGCTTTCGTTTCTTTTATCCATTGTTCTTTTAAGTCGATTGTTTTCAACTTTCGATTGTAAATAAATGTATACAAACTAACAATTAGCTCATATGCTGGAGAATATTCTACCGTCATAGAATAATCTTTATTCATTCGATCACCATCTAACATTTTTAAATAAATTATAGATTATATAGAAAGGTAATACAACAATTATTAAATATTAATGATAAGTGTTTTTTTTTTTTATAGATCTGTGAACCTTTAGACGAAAAAATTAGGTTTCATGACCTCATCTTCGGGGTATTATGGAAAGTTGACACTATATAAGAATGGCTCCAGTCAAAACTTGATGAAAAAGATAATGGGAATGGAAGAAAGAAAAAAATAATGGCCGGTATTTGTTTTATGATTATAGGTGTTACAGCGGTTATGGTGGCTGTCAGCCTACCAGTAGGCGGAATTGTATTCGCGATAATATCGCAAATTTTCACTGAATTTGGCATCGGCTTGACTCATCCAACCACAAGTGCGATAGCGTTGCAGCACGCGAATTCCGGTGAAGAAGGAGAGGTATCTGCCAGCTTACACTTTACTGACGCATTCAGTCCCGGCTTAAGCATAGGATTAGGGGGCGCTTTCATAGCTGTTAGTGAGACTTTGCAATGGGGGTTATTTACTGGGATGCTGTTGGCTTTATCACTTCAACTGTTTTTCGTCATCCTGAGTTTGGCGATTTCCTTTCGAATAAGACAGAAAAATTTTGCTTCTGAAGAGATACAAACGAACTCGATATGATGATGGATAAATTAATATGGATACAGTATTGTCTCAGACAAACTAGATGAACCAGGAGGGAGCATGTTTCGAGACACGATTGACTTTGACGGAAATACTTATCCTTTTGAAATGTAGATAAAAATAATAGTTTTATCCATAAAGCAAAGGAAATGATATACTACAGTTTAAGCGATGAGTTAAGGCTTGAAGACATTTGTAAAGAGGTGGATATGTCGAAATTTCAGTTTATTCGAACATTTAAAGCTGAAACAGGAATTTCTCCGTATCAATTTTCTCTAAACTGCAAAGTTAAGCATGCCAAGCAGCTATAGAAAAAAACAAGGATATCTACTCTGCAGTACCATCATGCGGATATGTTGATTTATCACACTTAAATATACACTTTAAAAGTGTATATGGTAAAACAGCATATGAATTTATGTCTGATATCAGCTGAATATAAGAGAAATCATGGCAAAGACAGTCGCGAATATAATACTGAAAGGATAGTGATTTTACTTTGAAAATTGTTGACACAGAACGACTTACCCTTCGTTTGGAAACAACTAATGATGCAAATTTTTTCCTTGAGCTATTAAATGATCCCTCATGGCTGCAGTTCATTGGTGATCGCGGTGTGAGAACAGTAGAACACGCACGTGAATATATATTAAATGGACCGCTTCGCATGTATGAGCAATTCGGCTTTTGCCTATATTTAGTTGAAAGAAAAGAAGATCAAATCCCGATTGGAATTTGCGGTCTTGTTAAAAGAGACTCGCTAGAAGATGTTGATATTGGATTTGCTTTTCTCCCAAACTATTGGGGAAAAGGATACGCATATGAAGCTGCTTCAGCGGTAATGGCATATAGTATAAATACATTAGGACTAAACCGCATTGTGGCAATCACAACTCAAGAAAATTACGCTTCAGCAAAGTTGCTCGAAAAGATAGGTTTACAGTTTGAAAGATTAGTCCAGCTTTCTAATGATCCTGAAGAGCTAAAACTGTTTGCATATAATAGTCGAACAGACAACGAATAAATTACCAGTGTAAGCATTAAAATACAAAATCATTTTAAATCAATAAACTAATGCATTTATTAAATATTCTTAAGGAACAGTTGTAGAAAAAGAATAGATAAGATTTCAATCGAAAATATTTAAAGTCCAGTATAAAGGAAGCGAAGGTGAAAAAATGAATATTAGAGAAGCGAATGAATTAGATTATCCAGAATTAAGAAACATCTATCTGGAATCACGTCGTAAAAATTTTCATTGGGCGGCTTTAGAAGAAATGACATTAGAAGATTTTGATAAAGATACTGTAGGAGAGTATATAATTGTAGCGGAAGAGGATAATCATATACTCGGATTTGCTTCATTATACTTGCCAGATAACTTCATTCATAATTTATTTGTTCATCCCAATTACTTTGGTAAGGGTGTTGGGGGTCTCTTGCTAAATGCCTCCATCAAAAAAATGAATAAGCCGTTAAGATTGAAGTGTGTATCTGAAAATCATAAAGCGATGAAATTCTATGAGAAGAATGGTTGGAAGAAGGTAAATGAAGAAGGAGAAAAGGAAAAATATTGGGTTATGATTTATGAATAAAATATATACATAATAAATGTAGTAGGTACTTAGCTTCCATCTCTTTTTTAATAGAATTTTTCTAATCTCCCTAAAAGGTTCTATGGGTTTTTATTTTTTATGTATACTATTCAAGATAAAAATCTAAAAATGTGATAAAATATTGAACGGATTAGAACTTTTTAATGGAAGGGAAAAGAATTATGAACATAAATACTAAGAAGAAAGTGAAAGTGTTATGGAAGTTAACTCGTCCTCATACTTTAACCGCCTCTTTTGTACCTGTTCTTATTGGGACTGCTGCTGCAAAATTTTATGATAGTATAGATATTTGGCTCTTTTTAGCTATGTTATTTGCATGTTTATGGATTCAAATAGCTACGAACTTATTTAATGAATATTATGATTTTAAAAGAGGTTTAGATACAGAGGCTTCTGTTGGTATTGGGGGAGCAATTGTACGTGAAGGAATGAAGCCAAGGACGGTATTGCAATTAGCTATTTTATGTTATGCGATAGCAATTGTTTTTGGATTCTACATTTGTATGAATAGCAGCTGGTGGCTTGCATTGATTGGCTTAGTGGGGATGGCGATCGGTTATTTGTATACAGGTGGTCCTCTGCCAATTGCCTATACACCATTTGGTGAATTGTTTGCCGGCTTGTGTATGGGATCTATGTTTATTTTGATTTCATTCTTTATTCAAACGGGATTTATCAATGTTCAAAGTATTCTTTTATCTTTACCAATTGCTATTTTGGTAGGAGCAATCAATTTATCCAATAATATACGTGATATAGAAGAAGATACAGTTGGTGGAAGAAAAACATTAGCTATTCTGATCGGAAGGAAAAATGCAATTTATTTCTTAGCTGCATCATTTGCCCTTGCTTATATTTTAATATTATTATTAGTTTTTACGAATGTAGTCAGTCCATGGGCTTGTGTTGTTTTCTTTAGTATACCAATTCCGATAAGAGCAGTTAAAGGATTTTTAGGAGACGGTCTAGCTGTTAAAATGATTACAGCAATGAAATCTACCGCACAAACAAACACTGTATTTGGATTATTATTTGCGATAGGCTTGTTTATTGGTTGATTTACTTTCTAGGTACTCAAAATAAATAGTTAAAACAGATTGAATTTATGCCAGGATTGGCTAATGAAGAATGCTTCATTAGGCTAGTTCTGGCTTTATTATTTCATGAATGAATGCGGAGGGTACTTTCTTGTAGATGTCATAGAAAGATGCTTTTATTGTGTATATTCTTAATTGGAAAGGAGTAACTTAATAAAAAAAGGAAGTATATTATGCCAATGAAAAATCAATGGTTACTTAATGTAGGGATGGTCTTATTGTCATGGTTGTCACTGCCTTTTTTAGGGAGACGCAACATAAAGAGATTTCTTCCCGCATCTATCCTTATTGTTCTTATAGAAGGGATTAATGTTCAAGTTGGGAAAAAACGCAAATGGTGGGTTTTTTATAATAAACCAAATTCTTATTTTTCAGGAGAATTTCCGTTTAATATAGGTCCGCATCTAGTGGGTTCTATGTGGATATTAAAATGGACATTCGGAAATTTTAAACGGTTTATTTTACTCAATGCTATTGTAGATGCTTTCTTTACATTTCCACTTATAAGATTTTTAAAGAAATTAAAAGTAGCTACATTAGTTCGGATAAATAATTGGCAATTTTTCCTTTATATCTTTTATAAAGCATTTTTATTATATTGGTTTCAATATCTTTTCGAAAATAAGAAGAATATGAAGTAGCTTATAGCATATAGTAGACAGGAAACATGTGAACTTTTCCATATTGGAGTAAGCCAAATATCAAAAAGATCCGGAAAGGTGCCGGATCTTCTAAGGGGGAAGTATCTTGTATTTGGATACATAGCCATTGTATCTATTAAATACTAAGGAATCGTTAATTCATTATTAAGAGTTTGTTAAGTTCTCAATTTTGGTTCTTTGATTTAATTTTATTTATCATACTTGCACCAAATGCAATAATGAAAACGAAGGTTGCAAACCCAAAGCCGATATATGGAATATATTCTTGAAAAAATTTCAGTATTTTCAGCAACCGAAGTAATCCTTTCTGTAATACTTTTAATAAAGTTTATCTATTAGGTACTTTTTTTCATTTTTTTGTTTATAGTATGACCAAAAAGTTTACATAAAAAACATAATAAAAAAACTGCCATTATGGGCAGCTTTACTATTGTATGTACATATTTTTAGATTAAGAAAAAGGATAAAACTCCATTATAAGGATAAAAATAAGCATAAGTAATACCAGAACAGTGAAAGCACCTAATGCTATCTTTTTCATAGGATGACCTCCAATTGTTGATAATCAAATGTTAACAAAATCCTAGAAAATAAGCTATATTTTTTTAGGGATTCATACATTTAATTTGGAGAAATTGATAAAAAATATAAGTATAAGAAATGAAGAGAATTATTATGAATGAGCGAGGAAACTTATCCAATTGCACGATAGGATAGTTCATAATCCGGATTGATCACATTACTTAATAAAGTAATATCAATGAGAATCTCTTTTTTGATTTCTTCATCATCACAATGATTAAAATCTTGTAAAAGACGGCCAAGTTCTTTAATAAAAAGTAAGTGTTCCTCCTCTTGTATCATTAATTTTCCCTCCTAAGCATATAGTCATGTATATTATATAGTAACTATGTACCATAGTGAAGTGAAAATTTAAAAATCCAATTATGTTGTGATAACGGTGAGCTGCTAGATACAAAAGTAATGATAGGTTCTTTAGTTTAGACCTTTCCTAAACCAGAGCAGCTACTACATATTTCTGAATTGATATCATATCCATAACCATCACAAATAGGACATATGGAATAATTTTTATCTACATAAATATTTGAGTAATCTTCATATTCGTTAATCGATTCTGGATTTTGCATTTTATTCTCATCTCCTTTAAAGGGATATATATAATAATCATGCCCATTAAAAGAAAAGTAATGTATTAAATCATCGACAATTTACAATAGGTTCTTTTCGTAAAAGTAAAATGACCCAAACAAAGAGTTATGAACTCTTAGTTGGGTCACCATCTGTTTATAGTTCTCCACCAAACAAAATATTATTTTGTTTTCTAGCAGCCTCGGTGATAGAAAGAACGGTTTCACTTAACTGTTTTAGTTGCACAAAGGCCTTTTGATCCTTTGTTTGGATAATATTTGTAAAAGTTTCAATTTCATAGATCATATCTAGTTCATCTTGTTCTACGTCAAAGGAAGTACGTTTTTTAGATTTATTTTCCACCCATTCGAGAGCAGTAGGGGTTGTGCTGTCCATAATTATCGTACCAGTTTCACCATGAATCTCACTCGGAATGTAGGATTGCGATATTTTTGAACACATGATTGTACAAACAAAATTATCGTATTGTAAGATTAATGTACCATTTCCATCAATCCCGCTTTGAAGGATCGTCGGATGATAGGAAAATTTCACAGGCTTACCAAATAATTTGATTGCGAGAAAAAGTGGATATACGCCTAAATCTACTAATGCACCTCCAGAATATTCTGCTGAAAATACATTTGGAACTTCTCCGTTTAAAAATGCATCATACCGTGAAGAATACTGAATATAATGCAGATTAGCACTCCGTATATTTCCTATTTTCGGCATTTTATTTACTAATTGATTAAAATTAGGTGTATATATATGTCTGACAGCTTCGAACAAATATACCCCATGATCATTAGCAATCTGATAAGCTTCCTTTAATTCATTTGTATTCGAAAAAATTGGTTTTTCACAAATGACATGTTTTTTATGTTTTAAAAGCATTTTAGCTTGTTCAAAATGCAAGGAGTTAGGGGATGCAATATAAACGACATCAATGTCCTGTCTTTTAGCCATCTCTTCTAGATTATTATAGTAATGTGGAGCAGAATGTAGATCAGCAAACTCTTTTGCTTTCTCAAGTGATCTCGAATAAACTGCCTGTAGGTTAAGTTTTTTTGATTTTAAGGCGGATTTGATAAATGTAGAAGTAATCCAATTTGTTCCTATTGTTGCTAATCTCATGTAATTCTCTCCCTTAAAAAATGTTCCCTATTATTTTACCTCTTTCGTAGTATATCGTCATTTTTAATAATAAAGAAAATAAATAATGACAGCGCTAGGCTGTCATTTTGAATCAAAGAACTGCAAAATGGTTAACTTGGATCAACTTCATCCCAGGAAAAAGTTGTTACGCTCGTGTATTCTCCGTGTTCAATTTCTTCGTTTGTTGCCTCTTCATTTAATTCTGGATCATCATCTATTCCAGGGGCGATTTGAGGGGTTTCATTTTTCTTTTTTAACATTTTGTTATTCCTCCTTTTATTTCCCTTATTTAGTTTATCCAGAAAGTAAAATAATATTTTTACCTTTTCGAGATCATTTACATAGTTTCATTGTTCATTTAAAATTTTGAATTTTAAAGTTGCCCTCAAATAGAATAAAATCTCCCATACAATTTATAGGGAGATCTTTTATTATTTAGTCATTTTATTTTTCTACTTCAACATGCACCTCTAGGCCAATTTCTACATTACCTTGAATGGCTCGCGATATCATGCAACTTTTCTCGGCTCGTTCAGCAAGTTGTTCCACTTTTACAACTTGTTCATTAGTACAAACTTTGTACAAAACTACTTTTGGTCGATGAATGATTTTTTTATATGTAATGACACCTTTTATAACCTCAACAATACCTTCTGATTCTTGTGTTAAGCTAACAACAGGAATCTGACGGCGTTCGAGCATCGCAGCAAGTGTAATAATATAACATGTAGCTGCTGCACCAAGCAGCATTTCATCCGGATTTGTTCCTACACCTGGGCCATCCATTTCTATTGGAATGGAAATCTCTGTCTTTAATTTTCCTGCATCAATCACTCCAACACTATTTCTGCCGCCAGGCCAATTTGCTTTTAAATGAAAATGATGTTCTTCCATTTTCATGCCTCCTCATCCATTTATTATACATAATGGCTGTTTTCGTAAAGATTGCTGCTATATCGTAAAATGATAACCTCCAAACAAGCTTGGTTACGGGGCATCTTTTCTAAGTATAATTTATGATCTAACATATATGGTAGTTATTATTAAGTTTTCTTATCAAAAGTAACAGAGTTTTAGAAAAGAGCCTACATAATAATTATAATTAGAAAAATCGAAAAAATAATAGCATATAACTGTTTTATTTCGAAGCGTTCCCATATAATAATAGAGTAGATTAAAGCCGAATTACTGAATTAGGAGAGATTTTTCATGAATACATATGGCAATGCAAAAGAAACGATAGAATTAATTCAACAATTAGTATCTATCCCAAGTCCTTCAGGAAATACAAAAAAAGTAATTGACTTTTGTGAGCAATACTTAAAAGAAACAAATGTAGAAATGAAAAGGAATCGTAAAGGTGGACTTATTGTCACTATTCCTGGAAAAAATACAAATCAGCATCGTATGCTGACAGCACATGTAGATACACTAGGTGCGATGGTAAAAGAAGTGAAATCAAATGGTCGCTTGAAATTAACGATGATTGGTGGGTTCCGCTGGAATTCAGTTGAAGGCGAGTATTGTAAAATTGAAACTTCTTCAGGGAAAATTTACACAGGAACAATTTTAATGCATCAGCAGTCTGTTCATGTATATAAGGATGCCGGGAAAGCTGAAAGGAATGAAGAGAACATCGAAGTTCGAATCGATGAAAAAGTTTTGAATGAAGAAGATGTACGCGCATTAGGTATCGAGGAAGGAGACTTCGTTTCTTTTGATCCTCGGGTAGAAATCACTGAATCCGGATATATAAAATCCCGTCATTTAGATGATAAAGCAAGTACAGCTATTCTTTTGAGGTTAATAAAATTTATTAAAGAAAACAATTTAGAGCTCCCTTATACAACCCATTTCCTTATATCTAATAATGAAGAAATCGGCTATGGTGGGAACTCTAATATTACTCCTGAAACAGTGGAGTATTTAGCGGTTGACATGGGTGCTTTAGGAGATGGGCAGGCTTCTGATGAATACACAGTATCAATATGCGCCAAGGATTCAAGCGGCCCTTACCATTATGGATTACGTAAGCATCTAGTGAATTTAGCAAAGGAAAATAATATTGGATATAAAGTGGACATCTATCCTTTTTATGGATCTGATGCTTCTGCAGCCATTCGTGCGGGATTTGATATCGTTCACGGATTAGTAGGACCAGGAATTGAATCATCCCATGCGTTTGAAAGGACACATGAATCATCCATATTTAATACGGAGCAATTATTATTTGCTTACGTACAATCAGAAATAGTAACATGCTAGAACGTTTTTGAACCTTAATGATTAAATCGTTAAGGTTCTTTATATATAGAAAGGGAGAGACATGTTCGTTTAATAATATCTAAAATAGCTATATTTTTCGGAATATTATCAAAAAAACAATTGAAATATATGTTAATCAATGATAATATATCCATGAACTATTTGGATAGAAAGGACTCGTTACTGTTTATGCCAACATCTACTTTGTAATGGACAAAAAAATTGGATAAGACCCTTCGGAAAACTAACGTTTTTCACCTAGGGAGGAGTCTGTCTATTAATCCCATTACAAAGGAACGGAACGAATCTGTAGTATGGAGCTAACAGGGGTTCTCTTTTTGGGGACCTCTTATTTGTGTTTAAATTGTAATCTAATTTTTCTTTTTAAATACTGATCGATACTAACATATCCAAATAGATGTGACGTTCCTTTATCTTATATTGTCTAGCTACAGCGCCTAGCCCCTCGAGGTCAAATGTTCTTTTACAGAGAAAGTCCAAAAGCAAACTTTCACTGTAAAAGAACATTTGCTTGTCGGGGCTGAGCAAGGCGCTTTCGCTTTTCTAAAGAGGTGAAGGAAAGTGCAAACTTTAGAATTATCTTGGAGTTTAATACATTCAACAAATGATGAAGTGATTGTTCGTTATTGTAAGCATTGTGGGAAAAAAGTCGAGTTTAAAGACTCTCTCATAAGAAGACACAATTCAAATGGAAAAAATACTTATAGATATGCAATTTATAAGTGTGAAAAAGATCATACTTGGAATAAAAAGTTGAGTATTTATAAGGCTTATACAGAACACGCAATAATAAAAGAAGAAATCAATGATGTGGGAAAAGAAGAGATTGAAATCATTGATATAGAGTCTGTTGCAAAACAAGGTATAAGCCAGATTTGTATAAAAATTATTCAAGCTTCAGAAGGATATCGACTAGATAAGCTATTAGCTGAAAGGGTTCAAAACTGGAACCGATCAGAGATAGTTAAGAAAATAAAAAATGGTCGAATACAAGTAAACTACGAGTTTTGTAAACCAAGTCAAAAGATTATAGAAAACAGTATCATTTCAGTCATGTTAACTTAAGGAGATGGAGAAAAATGAAGGCTCGAGCATTAGGGATAAAAGTAGGCAGTCTTCCCACAGGCAGCAAAAATTGCATAACAGATGTAAACGGTATCAAGGTGGGGCATCTAACATTAAACGAAGATATAAATAATGAATGCATTCGTACAGGGGTAACCGCTATATTACCTCATGAAGGAAATATTTTTACTGAAAAAGTTCCAGCCGCCTGCTATGTGGCGAATGGATTTGGAAAAACAACAGGGCTTATCCAAGTTGAAGAACTTGGGTGTCTTGAGTCTCCAATTTTGCTGACGAATACCTTTAGTGTTGGACCCGTACTACAAGGTACACTACAATACATGCTGGAACAGAATCCGAATATAGGTGATACAACGAGTTCAATTAATATAGTGGTTGGAGAATGTAATGATAGTTATTTAAATTCCGCTCGTCTTCTTGCAGTAAAACCTGAGCATGCTATACAAGCGATTCAGGAGGCGACGATAAATCAAACTGAAGAGGGATGCATTGGTGCGGGAACTGGGACAATGTGCTTTGGTTTTAAAGGAGGAATTGGAAGTTCATCAAGAATTGTTTCAACTGATGAATTTTCATATACAGTTGGGTTGCTTGTCCAAAGTAACTTTGGAACCAAAGAAGAGTTTCGCTATATTAAATATACTGAAAAAGACAATGCTGAACGACCCGATGGCTCCATCATGATGGTTTTAGCTACGGATGCACCGCTGTCAGATCGACAGTTAAAAAGATTAGCAAAAAGATGTATTGTTGGGCTAAGCAGGACTGGAAGCCATATTCACAATGGCAGCGGTGATGTTGTCATAGCATTTTCCAATGCAGAAAAAATCCGACATGATGATCTAAATGCTGTAGAAAAGAGAATAGTATTAAGAGATGATCACCCCATTATGAACCTTCTTTTCCAAGCGGCTGCAGAAGCGACAGAAGAAGCTATACTAAATTCGTTAACACAGGCTGAAACGACGACAGGGAGAAAAAATCGAGTCGCTCAAAAAGTTCCGATCTATGCTCTGGAAATATAGAGAACTCGTCAACCTTTTAATCAAAATATAAAGGCTTAAGATAATGTGTAAATAACCATTGTTTTAAGTCTTTTTTTTATCCAAATAATGAATATGTTTTTTCTCCACTACTTTTCCATTATAATATAAATTGATTGGAGGAATGTCTGGATGAAAATACGTAAAACAATGCTCAATGAATTTGAGTTAAACATATTTATATATGAAAATAAAAAGGATGAATTTTTTGTAGTGGCTATTCCGACAATTGAATGGTCTACAACTTATACATATGATGACTATGGAGATGAGTTATTAGAGAAATTAGTTGCTTCATTAAAGTTAATAATCGATGAACAAGAGGCTCAAAACTTAGCACATCGGATTTATCAATGGACAAGAGAAATGTGAATTAGAAGTTAGAGTTAGATTAGAAGAAATCGGCGAATGGCCGATTTCCTTATTTCTTTTAAAAAGAACATATAAAGGTGATTCCAATGTAAAAAATGAAAAACGAAAATAATATATAAATTTAAATCTACAATGAAAGGATTTTTACTACATGACTTCTTTGAGAGATGAGGTTCTATCAAGAAGAACCTTTGCAATTATATCCCACCCGGATGCCGGGAAAACAACCTTGACTGAGCAATTACTATTATTCGGCGGAGCGATTCGTGCAGCTGGAACGGTAAAAGGGAAAAAGTCAGGGAAATTTGCAACATCAGACTGGATGGAAATTGAAAAACAGAGAGGAATTTCGGTTACTTCCTCTGTTATGCAATTTGAATACGATGGAAAACGTGTGAATATTCTTGATACTCCTGGTCACCAGGATTTCAGTGAAGACACATACCGAACATTAATGGCTGTTGATAGTGCGGTGATGATTATCGATGCGGCTAAAGGGATTGAGGAACAAACTCTTAAACTTTTTAAAGTATGTCGGATGAGAGGGATTCCGATTTTTACATTTATTAATAAGCTTGACCGTCAAGGAAAAACCCCTCTTGAGCTATTAGCGGAATTGGAAGAAGTCCTTGGAATTGAATCGTATCCAATGAACTGGCCAATAGGGATGGGAAAAGAATTTTTAGGTATTTATGATCGTTTCCATAATCGAATCGAACAGTTTCGTGTAGAAGAGGATGATCGCTTTATACCTCTTAATGAAGAGGGAGAAATTGAAGGAGATTCACTAATTAAACAATCATCTCTTTATGATCAAGCATTAGAAGAAATTCTCTTACTAAATGAAGCAGGAAATGAGTTTTCGAAGGAGCGTATAGCTGCCGGCACTTTGTCTCCAGTATTTTTCGGTAGTGCTCTAACAAACTTTGGTGTACAAACATTTCTTGAAACATATCTTCAATTTGCTCCATCACCACAGCCAAGAAATTCAGATGTGGGGATGATTGATCCGACAAATGAAGAATTTTCGGGATTTGTCTTTAAAATCCAAGCAAATATGAATCCTGCTCATCGCGATCGGATTGCTTTTGTACGAATTTGCTCTGGTCAATTCGATCGTGGGATGAATGTTACACTATCAAGAACAGGAAAATCAATGAAATTATCCCAATCCACTCAATTCCTTGCTGATGATCGCAGTACGGTAAATACGGCAGTTAGCGGCGACATTATCGGACTTTATGATACAGGTACCTATCAAATTGGAGATACGATTACATCAGGAAAGCAATTATTAAATTACGAAAAGCTTCCACAGTTTACACCGGAGCTATTTGTTAAAGTATCTGCAAAAAATGTAATGAAGCAAAAACATTTTCATAAAGGTGTTCATCAGCTTGTCCAGGAAGGAGCGATTCAGCTTTATAAAACATATCGAATGGATGATTATATTCTTGGTGCCGTTGGTCAGCTGCAATTTGAAGTATTTGTGCACCGCATGAAGAATGAATATAATTCAGATGTTATTATGGAACCAATTGGATCCAAAATACCACGCTGGATTGATGAGGATCAAGTGAAGGAATCTCTTTCAAGCTCACGTAGCCTATTAGTTAAGGATCGTTTTGATAAGCCTTTATTTTTATTTGAAAATGACTTTGCTTTAAGATGGTTCCAAGACAAACATCCAGAAATTCGTTTAATGAATCCGATGGAATAATAATTTTCTAGGGCGGGTAAACATCCCGCCCCAAAAAATTATCCTTGAATAATTTTTTATTCATGGTATATTTATATATAAATACTTTATTGCACAAAAGCTTAAAAGCGTTTAAGTATAAAAGTTAATAGTATCTGCCAAAATAACGGACTTAAGTAATTCTATTGGACGCAGCAAAAAGAGACTGAATGGAAGGTGGAAATTCAGGCGGCAATAGAGGTGAAATACACCGTTAATAATGTTTGGAAAAAAAGAGTGAATGATAAAAATCATTAACTAGGGTGGTACCGCGGAGCTTCTTCGTCCCTAATTTGGGACAAGGATGCTCTTTTTGTTTTTTATGTATTAATTTCACTGCATCATAGGAGGTCTTCAACATGATCAATATTAAGAAAGCATATACACCATCAGTGATAGAAGCGCTGATTTTAACCATCATTATTGTAGGTTTAATAAGCATAAGTATTATAAAATTTTCAGCTGCACCACATATTCCAATCTTATTTTCTACCTTTTTGCTACTTTTCTATGGGCTAATAAAGAGGATTCCATTTAAAGTATTAGAAGAAGGGATGACAAACGGAGCAAAATCAGGACTAGCTGCTGTTTTTCTCTTTTTTCTAATAGGTCTATTAATTGCTGCCTGGATGCTAAGCGGCACGATTCCAACTTTGGTTTACGCGGGCTTTCAAATAGTTTCTGCACATTTCTTTTATGCGATTGTTTTTTTGCTTACAGGTATTGTTGGAGTAGTAATAGGGAGTTCATTAACGACTACTGCGACTCTAGGTGTTGCATTTATTGGCATTGCTTCTGCACTTGATGCATCTTTAGCACTAACAGCGGGAGCCATAGTATCAGGAGCTTTTTTCGGCGATAAAATGTCACCATTATCTGATACGACAAATATTGCTTCAACAATGATGAAAGTTGACCTATTTGAGCATATTCGTAATATGGCTTGGACAACGATTCCTGCATTTATTATTAGCTTTATTGCTTACGCATTGTTATCACCTAAAGTAACAGCTACTGATTTTAGTAGATTATCAAGTTTTCAAGATGGCTTATTACAGACAAATTTGGTTCACTGGTACAGTCTCATTCCAATTGTTATGCTTGGAATCTTTGCATACAAGAAAGTTTCAGCATTTATTACCTTAGCTTGTAATTCACTATTTGCCATCATCCTTTCGTTTTTTCATCATATTCCATCTGGAAATGAGTTGTTGAAAGTTCTTTTTAACGGATATGTTTCAACAACAGGAAACGAAGCGATTGATAGTTTACTAACTAGGGGTGGGATAAATAGTATGATGTTTACCGTGTCATTAGTGCTTCTTGCATTAAGCATGGGAGGACTCACTTTTACATTAGGAATTATTCCTGTATTATTACAATCCTTGGGTAGGGTTTTAAATAAAGTAGGTTCTGTTATTACTGCAGCTGCTTGTACCGCAATAGGAATTAACATTTTGATTGGAGAACAATATTTATCGATTATTTTAACAGGAGAATCATTTCAGCGTCCTTTTGAAAAACTTGGCTTAGCAAATAAAAATCTCTCAAGAGTTCTAGAGGATGCAGGAACAGTTGTTAACCCATTAGTACCGTGGAGTGTTTGTGGGGTGTTTTTAACTAATGTTCTTGGTGTAACAACACTTGATTATTTACCATTTGCATTTTTTTGCTTACTCTCACCTCTGTTAACCATTTTATTTGGTATAACAGGAAAAACCATAACATTAAAAGAAGAAGAAAAGGTATCTGCTTAAGAAAAGTAAAAAATAACCTAGAAACTTGTTTTCAAACGCTATTTATATGATTTTACCTATTCATTAGAATATAAATTTCAAACTTGGAAAATATATGGATATGAATAGGAGGAAATAGCTATGGAAATTAATGATAGAGAAATGTTGGATTTTTCTAGTTTATGGATAGGTTTTTTAAATGATAGCTATCCCGATATACCTGTAAGTGGTGATTCGAAAGAAGGGTCAGGTCGACCATTAACAACTGACGAAGAAGAATCCTCTGAATTTTTATAAGGCAATTATGAAAAAAATTGAACCATTAGAAGCCATTTTGTGGAGTATTGCTTTACCGGGTTTTTCTCAATTATTATCAGGAGCACTTATTAAAGGAGTATTATTCGTTAGTCTTGAATTTATCATAAATTTAAAAAGCCATTTTAATACGGGAATTATGCTTAGCTTTTTAGGGAAAACAGCGGAGGCAGCCAGTATTATTGATTATCAATGGCTAATGTTTTATCCGTGTTTATATATGTTTGCTATGTGGGATGCTTACAGAATGGCTCAAGATAAACCAAAAAAATATGATTATATCCCTTTCGCATTCGGTGCTTACTTTGTTACGATCGGTCTTATGTATTCACCATTAGTAAGAGTAAAGAGTATTTTTTTTGGGCCTATTTTTTTACCGATGATTTTTCTTATTCCAGGTTTATTCATAGGATATATTATTCAATATGTACTATTATCGAAAAAAAGGAATACTACAAAATAATTTTTTTGAAACTGTAACCATTTTTATATTGTATAATATAATAAACTCCCTTATACTAATAATATAAATTTTATATCTTTTGACGAATGTCAAAGGGGAGTAGCGTTAGATGTCTAGGACATCTAAAACAAAGTCGTCATTACATGGGAACTTTTCCATCGGCTTTGTTGACATAATCTATGTCTAGCAAGACCTTTGCCTATAAGAGGCAAAGGTCTTTTTGTCTTTATAGGATTTTTCGTTAATTGATTTTTAAAATGAAAAGTAAAAACGCCTTAGTTTTTGTTTTTTGACCCCTGGTGCTAGGCGTTGTGCTGGAAATTAAAAAATTATAAGAGGAGAGATCTTATATGGACATTTCGATGTTACTAGAGTATGGTTGGGTATTATTAATATTGGTTGGTTTAGAAGGAATTTTAGCTGCAGATAACGCAGTAGTTATGGCAGTTATGGTAAAACATTTACCAAAAGAAAAGCAAAAAAAGGCATTATTTTATGGTCTCCTTGGTGCATTTGTCTTTAGGTTTACAGCCCTTTTCTTAATTTCATTATTAGTTAATGTATGGCAAATTCAGGCGATTGGTGCATTATATTTACTATATATTGCAGGGCATCATTTAGTGAAACGCTCTAAGGGAAAATTAACATTAGAACATCAAGAAAATAACAAGAAATCTCCTTCATTTTGGATGACTGTCTTTAAGGTTGAGATTGCAGACATTGCGTTCGCTATTGATTCGATGCTAGCTGCTGTTGCATTAGCGGTGACTTTGAAGCCGACTGGATGGTTTAAAATGGGAGGTATTGATGGCGGTCAGTTTTTAGTAATGCTTCTTGGCGGAATGATTGGGTTAGTGATTATTAGATTTGCTGCAAAATGGTTTGTAAATATACTACAGAAATATCCAAGTCTAGAAACAGCAGCATTCATGATTGTTGGATGGGTTGGAATCAAATTAGCAGTATTTACTTTAGCACATCCAAGTGTACAAGTGTTAGATAAGCATTTTCCTGAATCAATATTATGGAAACTTACATTCTGGACCGTCTTAATAGGAATTGCAGTTAGTGGGTATTTGGTTTCTCGTAAAAAAGACCAAGAGATCAGTCAAACTATGTAAAAATAGAATGTAACAAGTAATAAAACTGTTGGTACTAAAGCAACAGTTTTTTCTTTTCGTTTCCATACCCTCAAAAAAAGATAGAAGCATTTCGAAACTATATGGTGAAAAAAATAAAGCCTATGTCAAAAAAAGATTAACAAGAAATAGGTTTTTATTCAATTTCTTCCAGTATCACAATTTACCTCAATCGCTAGAAAAATGAATTAGATCTTTTCACATGAAACATTTTTGTAAATAGATAGAAAACTATAAAAACACTTCATTCATGCTATAATATGTTGCAGGATGAGGTGAAGTTAATGCTAAGTTTTTTATTAAAAGAGAAGAAAAAAACTTTAGAAGAAATGGCGATTTTGGCACAAAATGGTGATGAAAACATTTTAAATCAATTACTACAAGATTATCAACCATTCGTTAAAAAAACGGTTTCTTCAGTATGTAAGCAGTATATTAGTGATAGTGATGATGAATTTAGCATTGGACTAATCGCCTTCCACGATGCCATTCTTAAATTTGATAAAAACAAAGGTGCTTCCCTTCTATCTTTCGCTGAAGTAATTATTAAAAGAAGGGTAATTGATTTTCTTAGGAGCACAAAAACATATAAAGAATTAAGCCTTGATCTAAGCCATAGTGAGGATGAGAATGTCACTACACTTTCATTTGAGGATACTCGGTCTGTTGAGGAATATTATCGGAAAATCGATAATGAAAAGCGGAAAGAAGAAATTAGTCGTTTTGGAAATGTGCTGCAAACATATGGATTACAATTTAAAGACTTAATGGAACAATCACCAAAACACGAGGATGCAAGGTTAAATGCTATTGCAGCAGCAAAAATTTTGGTTGAAGATGAAACACTTCTTCAATATTTGAATGAAACAAAACGTTTACCGATAAAATTACTAGAAAAAAGAGTAGATGTTAGTCGTAAAACGCTAGAACGAAATCGAAAATATATTATTGCTATTGCATTGATTATCTCAAACGATTTCGTTTATTTAAAGGAGTACTTAAAAGGGCGGTTACCAAAATGAAAAAGGGTGTCATTTTAGAAATAAAAAGTCAGTATTTAGTTATGCTGACCCCTGATGGAGAATTTCTAAAAGGGAAGAAAGCCGGCAGCAATTATCAGGTTGGTGAAGAAATCTATTTTTATACATATGATGCTATATCAAAACAGAAAAGATATACATTATGGACATTAACCTCAAGCATAGCTGCGGTCTTTCTCATTAGTATCATGCTTTTTAACCCTTTTGAGAAGGATAGAGCCTATGCATATGTGACGATGGATATGGATCCAAGTATTGAATTTGTTTTGGATAAAAATTTACATGTGATTGGTACAAATGCCTATAATCAGGCCGGAGAAAAAGTATTATCATTAGTGAAAATTGGTAAAAATCAATCATTTACAAATGCTGCAAAAACTATAATGAATACATGTGATTCGATGGGGTATTTAAACCGCCAGCAAAATATTGTCATTGCATCGATTACAAATGATGAGAAACATGATAATGATCATCGTCTTGAAAAAGAAGTTAAGAAAATTCGAACTGCTGCAGAAAAAATAAAGGCTAAAATTGAAATAGTCAAAGGTTCAATGAAAGAAAGAAACACTGCAAGAAAAAAAGGAATATCAGCAGGAGAATTTATTATTAATAAAAATAAAACCAATAAAACAAAATCCAGCCCATCAAGTCAAACAATTAATATGGACAAAAATACAGTGGTAAAAACTGCTGATAGCAATAAGAAAATGTCATCCAATAAAAATACAATGAAATCCACTGTTGATACATTTAAAGCGGAAAATAGACTTCTAAAGAAAGAGTTGGTTAAGGAAAACGAAACAGAGAAGGAGAAAAAGTATTGGGAAAAACATCATGAAAAGTTAAAAGAAAAGAAAAAGAATGAAAAAAAACGTGAAAAGTTAAAAGAAAAGAAAAAGAATGATAAAAAGGCAATCAAGCAAGAAAAGAAAAAATGGAGAAAAGATGGTCATTTCAAGCATGATCATAAAGAGAGGGATAGAAAAGATAACCACAATTACGAGAATCGATATAAAAAGAACGCAAAACATAAAAAACAGCAATATGAAAAGGAAAAAAAACACAAAGAAAATCACAAACATAAATATAATAAACATGAAAACAAAAATAAAGAGCACGCATAGATTGATGATGCGAGCTCTTTTTTTGTAAATATTAACATTTTATTTATTTATTTGATTACCTGAAAGCTCTGATTGGGCTTGTTTCACAAGTCGTTTTGTTATTTCTCCCCCAACAGATCCATTTGCTCTTGAAACTGTATCTGAACCAAGATTTACCCCGAATTCTTGGGCAATCTCATATTTAACTTGATCTAAATATTGTTCCACTCCAGGAACTAATAATTTATTGCTGCTCCTTGCCATTTATATATTCCCCTTTCAAATAAAAATGATATTTCTGTATTTCTATTATGAGATAAATATTAATGAATCATGAATGGTAAAAGCTTGTAATGAATCTATTGGTGATGCTAATAATTGGCTCATTCATTCTTGATTATTTAAAGTTGTTCCGGAAAAAATATAAAAGTATGATAAAGGGGGCAAAAAGATGGCAAAGCGTAAAGCAGAAGTAAATGCAGCACTAAAAAATAGTCATACACCAAAAAAGAATTTGGCAGAAAGCGAATTTTCGGCAGAATTTGCTAATGGAGAAGAATCGATGAAACGTGCTAACCGAAATTCTAAACAAGGGCGTAAAGGGAAAAATTAAATGATAAAAAATAAAAATTCTAAAGAAGAATTTGGTGCAGAGTTTGGAGATATTAATGCTATCAAGATTTACGATCTGGCGTATAGAGAAAATAAAAAAAAGAACAAGGATAAAGAAAAGATCAAAAAATAAGCCGGTATTAAGCCGGCTTACTCTTATGAATAGGAAAAATCGAAGAAACTCCTGTTTTTGGATCGAAATAAATGAGCATATAATTGGAAGTCCTGTTGATTTCTCTAGAGTTTCTATAAACTTCTAAATCAAAAGGAAGCTGTTCAACTATTACATGTTTATTAAGATCTTTTTCAGATAAATGCAGCCCCATGAAATTTTCTCCTAACCGCTCAGGATTTGAAGAAATAATATCGAAAACACGTTTTCTTTCATCTTTACTTACCTCATAATTCCACCAAGGTTTACGAGGCTTATAACGTTGATTAAGAAGATAATCATATTTCATAAGTCCTTCAATAGTTTCTAAATGTTCCATTGCTTTCGGTTCTGTTCTTAAAAATGATTGTAATCTTTTAAACAAATCCTCTAGTTGATGACCAATTCGACTCCAACCTTTTTCCTCCCAATAACTACCGAATTTTTGGAAAAAGTCAAAAGGTGTTTCGAAAATATGAGTGACCAAATATTCGATTGTTTCATTCATACGATGATCATTCCAATATTTTTCAAGAACATCTTCAACTTGTTTAATACGAACGATATCGTCAAATGGGAGAATATTATTTCCTAATATTTCGTATGGTGCCTGATCCATATAAACATAATTGTGTTCCTTTGAACGAATTCGTAAACCAGTTCCTCTTAACATTTTCAAAAATCCAAGCTGCAGTTCTTCTGGCCTTAGTGCAAATACATCATTGAATGTTTTTCGAAAAGAGTGATAATCTTCTTCCGGTAATCCTGCGATAAGATCGAGATGTTGATCAATCTTACCTCCATTTTTAACCATCGTAACTGTCCTTGTAAGTTTTTCAAAGTTTTGTCTTCGCTTGACTAGCTCATTAGTCATATCATTTGTTGATTGAACACCAATTTCAAAACGGAATAATCCTTTAGGCGCATTATTATTTAAAAACTCAATTACTTCCGGCCTCATGATGTCGCCTGTAATTTCGAATTGAAAAACGGTTCCAGGCTTATGCTCGTCGATTAAAAATTGAAACATTTCCATTGCATAGCTTCTGCTAATATTAAACGTTCGATCAACAAACTTAATCGTTTTAGCTCCATGTTCCATTAAGAAACGAATATCATCCTTTATTTTTTCACGATTAAAATAGCGTACACCCACTTCGATGGAGGATAAGCAAAATTGACAATTAAAAGGACAGCCTCTGCTAGTTTCAATATATATTACGCGTTTTGAAAGATGTGGCAAATCTTCTTCAAATCGATAAGGCGAGGGTAGTTCCTTTAAATCAATTTTGTTGCGACCGGGATTAATAATTTTTTTACCGTTTTCAATATAACCAATTCCTTGAACATTCTTATAGTCTTTATCTCCTTTTATTTCATTAAGGAGTTTTTTGAATGTTTCTTCTCCTTCACCCATTACAATGAAATTAACCTCAGGTAAACGGTCGAGCCAATATGAAATATCATATGTTACCTCTGGACCACCGAGAACAATAATGAGATCAGGCATGATTTTCTTTAACATTTGAATGACTTTGATTGTTTCTTCTATATTCCAAATATAACAGCTAAAGCCAAGTACATCCGGCTTCTTGGTATATAAATCTGAAACGATATTCATCGCTGGATCTTTTATCGTATATTCCGCTAGCTCGACATGATATTCTGGTGCAGCAGAGGCTTTTAAATAGCGAATCGCTAAATTTGTATGGATATACTTTGCATTAAGTGTACTAGCAATAATTTTCATGAATTCTTATTACCTCTTCTTTCGGAAATGTGCATAATTATTGGCTTACGAAAATATTAGCCAATATTATCAATATGTTTATTTTATCGAAGTAAAGAGAAAAGCTCAATCTATGACAAGAACTTCGATAAAATTTCAAAATACGCAGGATTTTCCGATTTATTCTCGAAGATATCGTAATAGAAACGAGAAGGCTAAAATAAAACAATAGAAACAATAAATAATTAACATTCTTCAGTTCACAAAAACAAAGAACATATTAAATGAGGGGTGAATGCAATGATAAATGATTGTATGGAATTAAAAAGCAAATATAGAATAGCCCGTCAAAAAGGATTTAAATTAAAAAAAAATGCTGAGCTTTTTAAGAGTTTGTTTGATGAGGCAATTGATGGGATTGTTTTTTGGGATCAGGATGGTAATATTTTGATGGCAAATCAATCTGCCTTAAATATTTTTGAATGCACTTCCGAAGATTTTTTAACCAAAAAACTATGGGAGTTCGTTTTTAAGAAAGATGAGCAGTATCGTGATTTTATTCAACAGTTCTATGAGAAAAAAGCAATTCGCGATGAAACATTATTTCTAATGCCAAATGGACAGTTTAAATATCTTGAATTTACATCAAAGATGCATTTTGTCGATGGTTATAACATGACAATTTTTAGGAATAATAGCTACCGTTATCAAATGGAACAAAATTTAAGAGATAGTGAAGATCGATTTCGAAAGGTATTTGAAGGTTCATTTGACGGTATGGTCCTTTGGAATTGGAATCATCATGTTGTAGATATTAATCCAGTAGCTGCACATATTATGGGATTGTCAAGAAAAGATATAGTTGGCAGAGATTTTAGGGATGTCTATCAAAAGAATACAGCAGTTCGAAATGAATTAGAGAGTCATATAAATGAATTGATGGAATCCGGCACTGCAGATTCAGTTATTTCGGTAGTAAAATCTGGTCGATACTACTATTATGAAGTATGCTCAAAAGGTAATTTAACATCAAACCTTAATTTATCAGTAATTAGGGATGTGACAGAAAGAAGAGCCTTACAAGAGCAATTGCAAAAATCTGACACACTAATGGTTGTAGGAGAGTTGGCTGCAGGAATTGCCCACGAAATACGAAACCCAATGACAGCACTAAAAGGTTTTATTCAGCTGCTAGAATCAAGTATTAAAGAGGACCATTCTTTATATTTTAAAGTTATCACTTCAGAACTTAAAAGGATTGAATCTACCATAACTGAATTTCTCGTCCTAGCTAAACCACAGGATATCCAATATCATCATCACGATATTCACAAAATAATGATGGATACATTGGATTTATTAAAGGGACAAGCAATGATGCACAATATACAATTTGATTTCATTTTCGAACAAGCTTTGCCAAAAGTATTTTGTGAACCCAATCAAATGAAGCAAGTTTTTATTAACATTATTAAAAACGCAATTGAGGTTATGCCAGACGGCGGAACGATCCGGATACAAATTCAAAAAGGAAAAAGAAACTTTGTTCACGTAATTATACAAGATGAAGGAGAAGGCATCCCGAAAAATAAAATAAAAAAGCTCGGTGAGCCATTTTATACTACGAAAGAAAGAGGAACAGGTCTGGGACTAATGGTTAGCTTCAAAATCATAAAGGACCATAAAGGAATTATTGATGTTGAAAGTAAAGTGGGTGTTGGAACAAAATTCCATATACACTTACCTGCAAATAAATAGAGCGTAGTATTAAGAAATCGGCTATTTTGCCGATTTCTTCTAAATATATTAAAAGGATCTATATTTTAATCATTTTTTAATAAATTTCTGGTAGAGTGTATATGACCAAATTTTGTAGAGGGATAGTAAATTGGATCTGTAATTGTCGAATATAATATGTATTATTTGTAGATTTTTAGGTAATTTTTAAAAGGTTTGTCTAATATTGCGAATCTATTTACTTTTATGACAATACCTGCGATAATTCACAGGGTAACCCGAAATTTTAGGGTAACAGAACGAAATTGAAGGAGAATGAAAAAAGTGTATATAAATAAGATAACCCAAAAAAGTTACTTAAGACAAATACAACAAAAAAGGGAAGAAATGATTCGTCTAGGAAATAGATTTGGTCTTACAAATGAAAAGACAATTGCTTCTAGTCAAGAGTTAGACGAGCTACTAAATGAATATCAACATCTATTTCAACAGGAAAAAGTAAGTAAATTAGAACCAATCGTTATTAAAGAGATGTCATTTATTATATATAAAAAGAATCCAAAAAATAATAAAATAAAAACGGGGAATTATAAAGAATTAAACGTAATTTAACAGTTCATATATAATTTTTAATGTTGGTTTGTTTTCGATACATCAAGAACCTCCTCCATTATTGTCATTATCGTATTTGACTGCATACACTGATCATCCTCTAAGTACAAGCTTCTATAACCACATTTTTTAAAAGGTAAGGTAAGTATAAAATTTAATAAGGATATTAGACATGAAATGTATCTGCTATGTCTAGCTCCAGCGCCTATCGGCTAGCGGATTTCTCCGTCTCCTCCCTACGATAAGTCAACATCGGCTCGTGAACTACCTCACCGTGTTTCCTTTATCTCAGTCGAAGACTACGAAATTCGTACGCCGATGACCAAGGCGATTACGCTTTTCCAATATAACCGATTAAATAGAAAGGTTAATCTCCAGAATAAGAGATTAACCTTTAAAAATAGGGAGGGAGATAAGTACTTCCGTCCCTTTATTTTTTTCACTTTTAATGGAAATTTGCCCATTAAAAGATTCAATAATTCTTTTACAAACAACTAACCCTAACCCAGTTCCATGTTCTTTCGAAGTGAAAAATGGAGTAAAAATTTTTTCCATGTCATCTTCTGTTATTCCACTTCCACTATCAATAATTGATAATTGAGCTACACTGTTATCGCTGTCTAGCCTTATTCTTAAATTCCCTTCATTTGACATTGATTCTAAAGCATTTTTTGTAATATTTAAGATTACTTGTTTTAATTGATCTTTCGAGGCCAGTACGATTATATTCTCTGAATTGATTTTATATGAATAATGAACATTGAATAAATTTGCCTCTGAATAAATCAACGGATTCAAATCATTTATTACATGGTCTAAATGAATTTTTTCTATCTTTTGAATGGTTGGTTTTCCAAGGATTAGAAACTCATTTACAATTTGATTGATTCGATTTATCTCCTTATTTACTACAGAAAAGTAAAATTGATCTTTCGGATCTTTATATTTTTCTGACAGTAATTGGACAAGACCTTTAATTCCGGTAAGCGGATTTCGTATTTCATGCGCTGTGCTGGCAGCAAGAGTTCCAACTAATTCAAGTTTTTGTGTATCGTTTTGTATTCGTTCACGTTCTGCCTGTCTTTTAATTGACAAGGAATGGAAAAATAAATATATCACATGGATGATAGTGGTGATAATTAGAAAAAAAACAAAAGTATTATTAAATATAGAGTTAATTTTAGGCACTTTATGAATCAAAGTAATTTTCCACGGTACCCTGTCAAGAGGAAGAGTTACTCTTTTATCGGCTTCTTCATTAAAAATTTGATTATTAGTAGAGAATATCGGGACTCCTTTCTCACTCTTAAATTGAACAAATGTGTTAGGAGTTAACAGTTGGATAATATTTGCGATATAATCTGTTCGGATATGTGCAACAATAGAAGCCTGTACAACATTATCTTTTATCACTGGCGTAACAATCGCTATTACCTTTTGATTGTTTGATAGGCTTTCTACCTGGTCTGAAACAACTGATTGGTGTGTAACATTCATTGTCTTAATATAGCTTTTGTCTTTTAAACTATATTGTTTTAAATAGTCATTCGTACCTGTTGTGACATTTCCTTTTTTATCCAAAAAATAAATGCCGCCATATCTAGGATCCTTTTCACTCATTTTTCTGAGTGCCATTTTTACATCTGTAATTTTAGAAAAATTTGATTCGAACGTTATGGCCAATACCTCTAAACTTTTTATTGTTTCACCGATAACCTGATCCATCTGTCTTTGGTAGATAGTAGCATCTCGTTCCACTTGCCTGCAAGATTTATCATCATTCACCTTATAACTATAATATCCATAACATATAGTCAACAATAATGCAGGGGCAAGAACGAGAAAAATATATAAGGCTATTTTTTTTCGTTTATTTTTCATTAGTATCCCTCAGTATAAATAATTACTACTTAATCATATTATAAATGGAGCAAAAAGAATAGAATTCTTAATATTATATTAAAATGATTATCTTCTACTATGTATTGTAACTAATGAAATTTCCTTTTAAAATGGGGGAATTTCAACGAAATAGTGTTGACAACTCGAAAGAATCTTGCCTATAATGACTTTAATTTTTGAAAGAGTAAAATGAAAAGGAAATGATTTAATGGATAAGGATGTTCAACAATCATTAAAATTATTTATTGTTTTATCAAGAGCATATCGTGCGGTTAATGAATATACTAATGACTTTATTCAAAAGAATGGATTAAACCCTACAGAATTTGCTGTACTTGAATTACTGTATCATAAAGGAGATCAACCATTACAACAAATTGGGGATAAAATTTTATTAGCTAGCGGTAGTATTACATATGTTGTTGATAAACTTGAAAAGAAAGAGTTCATAGCAAGAGTTGCTTGTGCTGACGATAGAAGGGTTACATTTGCGCATATTACTGAAAAGGGGAAACAATTTATTGAATCCATCTTTCCTGAACACCAAAATCGGATTAACCAAGTCATGTCAGTTCTAAGCTCTGAGGAAAAAGAAGCTGCTATTTTGTCTTTAAAAAAAGTTGGATTAAATATTCGAAATTTACCCGAGTGAAAAAGCATTTCTATTTAGAAGTGTTTTTTTTTTGAAAATGAGAGGATTTTTCTTTACTTTTAGCGAAGTATTAAAGGATTGAATAAATTTAGTGAGGTGCTAATAATGACTCTAAAGTTCGAAGATTACGAATATAAAAGACCGATCATTGAAGAAGTAGAAGCTGCTTTTCATGCAGAGCTTGAAAAGTTCCAAAATGCGCAAAGTGTTGAAGAACAAAGTGAGGCAATGAATAAAATTAATGAAATTCGTAATGAAATAGGAACGATGTACAATATTTGCTATGTAAGACACACGATTGATACAAATGATGAGTTTTATAAAAATGAAAATGATTATATGGATGAAATTGCACCAATTATTGAGGGATTTAGTTCTAAGTACTATGAAGCATTAGTATCCTCAAAATTTCGTTTAGAGCTGGAAAGTAAATGGGGGAAACAGTTGTTTGATTTAGCTGAAGGCCAGCTGAAAACTTTTTCACCTGATATTATTCCTCTTTTACAAAAGGAAAATAAGCTTTCTTCTGAGTACACTAAGCTTGTTGCATCAGCAAAAATTATGTTTGAAGGGGAAGAAAGAACCCTTGCACTTATCGATCCATTTATGGAATCAAAAGACCGTGAAGTGAGAAAAAAAGCAAGTGAAGCAAAATTTGGTTTTTTTGCTGAGCATGAAGAAGAATTCGACCGTATTTACGATGAGTTAGTAAAGGTAAGAACAGAAATTGCGAATAAATTAGGTTTTAAGAACTTCGTTGAACTTGCCTATTATCGTATGTCCCGTACAGATTATAATGCGGAAATGGTTGCAAAATTTCGTGAACAGGTAAAAGAATACATTGTACCACTTGCATCTAAATTACGTAAACGTCAGCAGGAACGCATTGGTGTTGATTCCTTAAAATTTTATGATGAAGGATTTGAATTTGTCTCTGGAAATGCAACGCCAAAGGGTTCACCAGAATGGATTATCGATAATGGTAAACAAATGTATTCTGAGTTATCGAAGGAAACAGATGAATTTTTCACATTAATGAATGAGAATCATCTAATGGATTTAGTTGCGAAAAAAGGCAAGGCAAGTGGTGGATACTGTACTTATATAGAAGACTACAAAGCACCATTTATTTTCTCTAATTTCAATGGTACTTCTGGAGATATTGATGTTTTAACACATGAAGCGGGTCATGCATTTCAAGTGTATTCAAGTCGTCACTTTGAAATCCCTGAATATAACTGGCCGACCTATGAAGCATGTGAAATCCATTCGATGAGTATGGAATTCTTCACATGGCCGTGGATGGAATTATTTTTTAAAGAGGATACAGATAAATATAAATTTTCACATCTGAGCAGTGCACTACTATTTTTACCATACGGTGTTGCTGTTGATGAGTTTCAGCATTTTGTCTATGAAAACCCTGAGGCAACACCTGCTGAAAGAAAGCAGGCATGGAAAGATATTGAAAAGAAGTATTTGCCACATCGTGATTATGATGGAAACGAATATTTAGAGATGGGTGGATTTTGGCAGCGACAAGGCCATATTTATAATTCACCATTTTACTACATTGATTATACACTCGCGCAAATTTGTGCTTTTCAATTTTGGAAAAAATCACAGGAAAATCATGAAGAAGCATGGAAAGACTATATTCACTTATGTAAACAGGGGGGCAGTAAGTCCTTTACTGGCTTAGTGAAAGAGGCGAATTTGATTTCACCATTTGAAGAAGGCTGTGTAGCATCAGTCATTGATACGATTCAAGAATGGTTAGATCAAGTTGATGATAAAGCATTATAAAGGTAAAAAAAGGAGAAAAGCCATAAGCTTTTCTCCTTTTTTGCTATACTTCATCATTAGATTTCACTAATATTGTAGAATCATTATCTAAAGCTGCAATCAATCTTTTTTGCTCAGGATGATCTAAGAGAAAGTCTGCAATACTATCTTCTAGCTGTTCTTGAATAACACGTCGTAAAGGTCTTGCACCAAAGGCAGGATGGTATCCTAATTCAGCAAGTTTTTCCTTCACTTCAATTGTAACTTCAAGTGTAAGCTGTTGCTCTGCTATTGTTTCATTTAATTCATTTAGCATTAATTCAACGATTTCTAAAAGATGTTTTTTGTTCAATGATTTAAATTCAATAATATTATCAAATCTGTTTAAGAATTCTGGTTTGAAAAAGCTTCCTAGTGAATCAAGGATACTTGTTTCTTTTACAGCATTGCTTATATCAAAGCCAACTTGAATTTCTTTAGTCGCAACACCTGCATTGCTTGTCATGATAATAACTGTATCTTTAAAGCTTACTGTTCGTCCTTGGCTATCAGTTAATCTTCCGTCTTCTAAAATTTGAAGAAACATATGTTGAACATCAGGATGAGCTTTTTCAATTTCATCTAAAAGGATGATGCTGTAAGGATTTCTTCGAACTTTTTCAGTTAATTGTCCTGCTTCATCATGTCCAACATAGCCTGGAGGGGACCCAATTAATTTGGATACACTATGTTTCTCCATGTATTCACTCATATCAAGACGAATCATTGCCTCTTTTGTACCAAATAATTCTTCAGCTAATGTTTTTGTTAATTCTGTTTTTCCTACACCAGTAGGGCCCACAAATAGGAATGAACCAATAGGACGATTTTTTGATTTTAAACCAGCACGACTACGTCGGATGGCTTTTGCTATTTTTTTAACAGCTTCATCTTGGCCAATTACTTTTTTTGCTAAATTAGCTTCGATGTTTTTCATTTTTTGTTGTTCATCATCCTGTAGTTTACCGACTGGTATTCCAGTTTTTTGTTCAATCATTTCTTGAATAAGAGCAATATCAACTACTGCTTGGGTGTTTTTTCCTTCAGATTGGAGTGATTTTTCTAGATTTTCTTCTTCATCACGTAATTTTGCAGCAGTTTCATAATCCTCTTTTGAAAGTGCAATTTGTTTTTCTTTGTCTATTTCTGCAAGACGTTGTTTCACATCACCTTCACTGCTAGTACTTAATGTTAGATTTAATTTTGACCCCGCTTCGTCCATTAAATCAATGGCTTTATCAGGAAGATAGCGGTCTTGTATATAACGGTGAGATAAGTTTACACAAGCTTTTAATGCTTCTTCTGAATATTTTACTTGATGATAATTCTCGTATTTTTCTTTTAAACCATTTAAGATGTGAATTGCCTGTTCCACTGTTGGTTCACTTACTTGTACTGGTTGAAAGCGTCTTTCTAATGCAGCATCTTTTTCAATTTGGCGGTATTCCTTCAATGTTGTAGCACCAATTACTTGGAGTTCGCCTCTTGCTAGAGCTGGTTTTAAAATATTACCTGCATCCATTGAACCTTCAGCTGAACCTGCACCTACTAACAAATGAATTTCATCAATAAATAAGAGAATATTTTTTCGGTTTTGTAATTCACTTATTAATTGCTTCATTCTTTCTTCAAATTGACCTCGAATACCTGTATTAGCAACTAATGAAGCAACATCCAATAAATAGACTTCTTTGTTTTTAAGCTTAGCAGGTACATTATTTTCGACAATTTTCAACGCAAGTCCTTCTGCAATTGCAGTTTTCCCAACACCTGGTTCTCCAATTAGCACAGGGTTGTTTTTATTGCGCCTATTTAATATTTCAATGACTCGATTAATTTCATCTTCACGGCCGATCACTGGATCAATTAAACCTGTTTTCGCAATGTTTGTTAAATTTTTACCGTATTGATCTAGAAAGCTATTACTACCTCCGTTTTGAACTGGTTTAGTAATTCCTTGTTTGTTCATTTCAGAATTTGAGATGTTTCCAAAACTATTAAATAAGTCTTCAAACCCATTAAATGATGGCATTCCGCCAAAAGGAGTGGACTTCATAACAAACTCCTTTTGATAGCATTCTGAACATAGATGTAGATTTTGTGAGTTTCCATTTATGTTTACACGTAGTTGAATGTTTGCATTATTAAGTTGACATTTTTGACATTTCATAAGTGCATTCCTCCTTGAAATAGCAATGCAATTTTTTTGTAATTTAAACTGTTTGATCTTGACTAACCTTGACCATTTGGATAAAAAATAATTAAGGTTTTATTGAGATGGATGTTTATTTATTTTGACCATCTTTGACCTTATGGACCCATCATACACCAATTTTTTATAGTTGTAAACCATTTTTTTGACCTTTTTTGACTTTTAGTAAGGCTTTGTTAATGAATGTTGCTGTTTCTAAAAAAATCTGTAGGATATGCGTTCAGATAGTTTTACTACGTAAAGAAACCGCTTCAAGCATACCCTACACGTGATTTTATTTAAGATGACCAATAACAAAGTCTAAGAAATAAATTATTCTTGTAGTATTTTTCCATGCTTGTACATAAGGTTTAATAGTGTGAGACAAATGTGAGGGGATAATAATGAGGAAATGGGCAGGGGCAATGCAAGTTGCAGCAGTCTATGTTGGAACAGTTATTGGAGCAGGATTTGCAACTGGCAAAGAAATCGTTGAGTTTTTTACACGCTTTGGATTTATCGGAATAATTTCTATATTAATTGCTGGATATTTGTTTATTGCTTTAGGTTCAAAAATCATGGTAAAAGCTATAGATCTAAAAGCAGATTCATATGAAGTGTTTAATCAATATTTATTTGGTAAGACAATCTCTAAATTCATGAACATATTTATGATGTTTATGCTGCTTGGAGTATGTGGGGTCATGTTTTCAGGTGCAGGAGCGGTTTTTGAAGAGCATTTAGGAATTAATAAGAATATGGGAATTTATATTACTATTGCTCTTACGATATTCATTATGTTAATAGGGACGAAAGGGGTATTTGCCGTTAATACTTTTGTCGTTCCAATGATGATCATTTTTAATTTTTTTATTATGACACATGTGATTGTCATGCCGAATTTTTCTGATGCTTTTTTCCATATTCCTGAATTAGATAATGGTTGGAAAGGGATCTTCGCCCCTTTTTCCTATGCTGCGCTTAATTTAATTCTAGCTCAGGCTGTACTTGTACCTATTGCCTATGAGGTGAATGATAAAGATATAGTCCATAGAGGAGGGATAATTGGTGGAGCATTATTAACTTTAATTTTGTTATCCAGCCATTTTACACTCATTACATTACCAAATGTCACGCAATTTGATATTCCTATGGCAACCATTGTTCAAAACACGTTTGGTAGTATCTACTTTATTTATGTAGCGATCATCTATGGAGAAATATTCACTTCGATAATCGGGAATATCTATGGTCTCGGGAAACAAATGCAGCAATATATTTCTATTCATACAATTTGGATTTACATAGGAATAATTATCATAGTTTTGATGATAAGTAAAATTAATTATGGAACACTTCTTTCTTATTTGTATCCACTTTTTGGCTACATCAGTTTGGTTTTTATGATTTTACTGTGGATAAAAAATGATAAAGGTCCGAAAAAAATATAAAAAGGAGAAGAGTGTTCCTTGAGCATTTACTCTTTTATTTCGAGACACTCTCTTCCCATTTCTAATGAAGCGGAAGAACGATGATTAATAATAGATCAAATACTAAATGCGATATTACAAGCAGTGCAACACTTTTTAACTTTAAATAAAGTGAGCCCCAGGCTAAAGCACCTACAAAAGCAGCAATAATCAAAATTATATTTCCTGAATAAATAAAGACTGACGTGTTCAATATTGCGGTAATAAAGACTGGTGACCATCCTTGCAAATGGCGCATAAGTCTTTTTTGGACGAAGCCCCTCCAGAAAATTTCCTCTCCGGGTGCCAAAATAAAAACGAGTACAAAATAATGCCAAACCCATTTTGGTGAAAGCAATTTATATGTTCTTATGATTTTGTCCTCTAAATAGGGTGATATCAATGGTAGCAATAGATCCCCACACCAAAAGACTACATACAATCCTATGCCTGAAATGATTCCATATAATAAATATTTACCGGTAGATATTTCCTCATCTGCTTTTTCACTCACGATAGAAAAGCTAATTAATAATAATGATACGGCTGTATATATGTACCAAAATATCGATTGATCTCGAAATGTAATGTACAAAAATAGATGCGCTAACAATATACCTACAATAAGCCTAATATCTGTTGCGCTTTGTTTCATATATTTGAAAACTCCCCTCGAATCGACAATAAGTTCATCATTAAGAAACATTTTACCAAAAATAAAACGGAAATGTAATTATGTGAATGATAAGACAATAAAAAGATTGGCTATTTAGCCAATCTTTTTAAGCTTTCAACGATGTTTTTATGATAGAGTAATTTTTATGATTAACAACTGTTTTTTCTTCTAGTTCAAGATCACGATAATTTTCCATATATGTTAAATCGACAATAACCGAATTTTCATATACCTTTTCAACAACGCCACGTAAACCGTTTTTAAACTCAATCACATTTCCTATCTCGGCTTTTTTCAATCTGACGTCCCCCATTCGCAAATTTGATAATGAATTATTAATTTTCAATTTACTTGCTTACAGTTTGCACCATTTTTATCAAAGATTCAAGTTTAATGACAAAAAATCCACTCATAAATGTAAAATCTCTGTATTTTGTCATGACTTTATACCTAGAAACCATTCCCTGTTATTGATGATTTTATATGGTGGAAACAGGACTATTTCCATATGAGTTTTTACTAGCTTTCATTTGAATCTTTTTTGTACCTTTTTATAAAATTTGGTATATTTGTATTATACAGAAAAAAAGGGGAGATATAATTGAAAGAAAAAATTGAACAATTAAAAATAGAAGTATCCAAAGTTATGGTCGGCAGAGAGAAAGATATTGAACTATTGACCATTGCCCTCTTGCAAGGTGGTCATATATTACTAGAAAGTGTGCCTGGAACAGGCAAAACATTATTAGCTAAAACATTTGCCAAATGCTTAGATGGAGATTTTAAACGAATTCAATTTACTCCTGATGTCCTTCCAACCGATGTAACAGGTATGCAATTTTTTAATCCCAAAAGTCAGCAATTTGAGTTAAGATCAGGGCCAGTCATAACGAATATTTTATTGGCAGATGAAATCAACCGTGCTACTCCAAGAACACAGTCTAGTCTGTTAGAGGTTATGGAGGAGAGGCAAGTGACGATTGATGGGGAAACCATTCATCTTGAAGAACCATTTATGGTCATCGCAACCCAAAACCCTGTTGAATCACAACAAGGAACATTTCCACTTCCAGCAGCACAGCTAGATCGATTTTTTATGAAAATTTCGATTGATTATCCTACATATGAAGAAGAAAAAAATATTATTAGAAGATTTATAAATGATGAGCTTTTAACAAAGGTTCAAGCTATCCTTTCCAGAGAAGAATTTGCTGCATTAAAAAAGGAAGTAAAAAATATCTTGATAAGCGAAGATGTTGAAAAATTTATTTTGTTACTAACAAGACAAACAAGACAGCATCCAGCCATTGAACAAGGAGCAAGTCCAAGAGCAGCATTAGCTTTATTAAAAGCTAGTCAAGGACATGCATTTATTCAAGGGAGAAATTATGTAACTCCTGATGATGTGAAGATTGTAGCACCATATGTATTAAGACATCGACTATATTTATCTACTGAAGCTTCATTAACTAATACGACTAAGGAAATTTTTGAGGAGATTCTTGATCAAGTTCCAGCTCCAGTAGAGTCGGGAGCTTTATAATGAAATGGGGAAAGGATGTTTTAATTACTCGTAACCTAACTTTTTCTCGATGGCTATTAATCATAGTGATTGTCCTTGCATTTGTCTTTAATAACAAATGGTTATTGTTCATCTTATTAACAGGGACAATTATTTTATTCATACATCAATTTTATTTGAATCAAATTGGTAAAAACCTCTATTTGGATAATAAAAAAGAAATGTCTCGGTTGAATATAGGGGAGCATGGAGAATGGCTGTTTACATTTATGAATCAAGGATTTCCGATTGTTAAAGGTACATTATCCATCGCTTTTGATGATTGTATTGAACCGACAACTTTCCCATATATTAAAAATCGTTCCTTTAATGAGGTAACAATTCCTTTTAAAGCATGGACGAATGAACAGGTTGAGGTACGGATACCTTTCGTGGCAGTAAAAAGAGGAGTTTCCCATATTTATAAGCTGGAAGTGAAAATTAATCATTTATTTGGCAGTGGAGTAGTTTTATTGAATTATAATGACATTATCAAAATGAAAAAATTAGTGTACCCAAGCCGAAAAATGATTCCCTTTATGAAAGAACAACCGATCCTATTACATGGATTTCAACAATCAAAAAACTCTTTGTTCAATGATCCTTTACAGCCAATTGGTACTAGGGAGTATGTTAACGGAGATTCCTTTCAGCATATCCATTGGAAAGCAACTGCACGTATGCAGCAGCTGCAAACAAAGGTTTTCCAAAATATAGGGGCTAGGACTTGGCTTTTTGTAATGAATATTTCAGAAAGACATTCAATTACACATGACTTGGAGAATTTAATCAACTATACGGCATTTTTAATTGAACAAGCAGTTAAAGAAAACATCCCTTTTGCTATAGCGATCAATGTTCGTACACATGGTGAGATCCCTTATTATTATCTTTCTGAAGGGGAAGGACGAATTCAACGGCAAAAAGCATATGAAATGTTATCGATGCTTTCAATTCATTCATTCCCTTTTCCACACCATATCATGTTAAAAGATTTAGATAAAAAAGGAAATATACACCCGGTTGTCATTCATATTGGAGAATGTACGTCAATGACCAATCAAGTTCTATTAGCATACAAAATGAAAAACTCATCCATATTTAATGTGGAAACAGTTAATGAACAAGGAGTCATGAGAGAATGGAAACATTATCGAACAACAAAATCAGGGTGAGCCGAAATTGGATGGTGGGCATCTTTAAAACGTTTTTCAGCGAATCGATATTGTTAGCGATTTTCTTATTTCCGATTCGTGTAACAGATGGTACTCATACGATTAGCTGGGTATTTTTACTTATTATGTTAGGTTCATTTTTAATAGCTCTCATTTTATCTCGAGGAATACTTAAAAAGATAAAGGTTTATTACTATACAATAACAATACCGCTTTATATTATAGGCTCGTTTATTGCTGGAATTCCTTTTTGGGGAATCATTATCATGATTATATTTAGTCAATGGAGAATGAATAAGTTAATGCCTGAAGGTTTTGATGATGATTATTTTGACAACCAAAATGGACTCCTTTTGTTAACATCACTCGTTGGCATCCTGATGTATGGAATAGGAAAAGTACTTCATTTTGCAAACCTTGAATCGCTTCTGCTACTAATTTTATTACAACTATTGATATTGACATATGGGACGTTTATAAAAAACTATTTGCAAGGTAGATTTACTATAAAGAGTCGGTTCCTTATTATTGCAATTTTTGTGGTCATAATCCCGTTAATCATCGCATTGATGTTAACACTAATAAGTGGGGGATTACGATCGGGTTTTCTTTCTTTTTTAACACTTATCATTAAACTGTTATCTTTCATACTAGGACCTCTGCTAACACCGTTTTTTAATTTACTTAATAAAAATAAAAATGTATTTTCTGAAGTAAAAGAGGAAAATGTTGAAGTTGATGAAAATCCTCAGGATCAAGGGGATAGTCAAGTTGAAACACCTGAAAATGCTGAGGGTATTTTTTATATTATTGTCTTTCTAGCTTTCACAGTATTAGCAATCTGGGCATTTATAAAGTTTCGACGTTTCCAAATGGTTCAAGAGGAGGTAGTTGAAGAAAATAAAATAACTTTCCAGAAAATTTTAAAAAAAGATAAACAAAATCTATCTAATTCATTTTTTAATCCTGGATACTCTAAAGCAGCACATCAAATTAGAAAAAGCGTGAATGAATTGGAAAAGATGGGGATTAAAAAGAAAATTGGTCGTAAACAGCATGAATCTGCTCGAGAATGGTTTCATCGAATCGGGATTAATTGTTCGAATGGGTGGTTCGAAATATACGAAAAAATTCGTTATGGTAAGGAAAACATTACGAAATCAGAAACAGATTTTTTCTTAAATGAATACAAGTTAATAAAAAAACAACTGAAAGAAATCAAACCTAAAACGGATTCAAATGATGGTTTTCATAACGAGTTAAAATAATGGAATAATAATCCTAGGGATAATTATTTGTCATATATCATTATGAATGATATTCTTTAACATTGGGTAATTCTTTTTTACGATTTAAAATAATTGACGAAAAAGATCACCTAGATTATTTTAATATGAAGAAACATTTAAAATCTATTGGATAAAGGAGATAAACAAAATGGCACAAAAACAATTTAAGGTTATTGCAGATACTGGTATTCATGCACGTCCAGCTACATTACTTGTACAAACAGCAAGCAAATTCGATTCAGAAATCCAATTAGAATATAATGGGAAACAAGTGAATTTAAAATCAATTATGGGTGTAATGTCTCTAGGGATCGGAAAAAATGCACAAATTACCATTAGTGCAGAAGGCAGCGATGAAGCTGATGCATTAAATAGTTTAGAAGAGCTATTGAAAAAAGAAGGTTTAGCTGAGTAATGTCTACAATATTAAAAGGAATAGCAGCTTCAAATGGAATTGCCATTGCTAAGGTGTATCGTTTAGTTGAACCTGATCTATCTTTTGATAAAACAAGTATCGACGATCTTGAAAAAGAGATTCAACGTTTTAAGGATGCGATTGCTGCTGCAACATCAGAGCTTGAAATTATTCGTAACCATGCGAATGAAAAGCTTGGTGCAGATAAAGCTGCTATATTCGATGCACATCTTCTCGTTCTCAGCGACCCAGAGCTACTATCATCAGTTGAAGGTAAAATTAACAGTGAGAAAGTGAATGCGGAAAGCGCGCTTAAAGATACTACTGATATGTTCATTACGATGTTTGAACAAATGGATAATGAATATATGAGAGAACGTGCAGCCGATATCCGTGACGTTAGAAAACGTGTACTCTCACACTTATTAAATGTAAAAATTCCTAATCCTAGCTTAATTTCAGAAGAAGTGATTGTCGTTGCAGAAGATTTAACCCCGTCTGATACGGCACAGTTAAACCGAGATTTTGTTAAAGGATTTACAACAAATATTGGAGGACGTACTTCCCATTCAGCCATTATGGCTCGCTCATTAGAAATCCCAGCTGTTGTTGGAACACAATCAGCTACTCGGGAAATCGAAAATGGGGACATTGTAATAGTCGATGGATTGAATGGAGAAATACATATAAATCCGACTCCAGAGATTGTTGAGCAATATAAAAAAGAAAAAGAAAAATTTGAAATACAAAAGGCTGAGTGGGCTAAGCTAGTAAATGAAAAGACGGTTTCCAAGGATGGCCATCATGTAGAGCTTGCAGCAAACATTGGTACACCAAATGACCTTCAAGGTGTAAAGGAAAATGGCGGAGAAGCTGTTGGACTTTACCGGACAGAATTCTTGTATATGGGAAGAGAACAATTTCCAACCGAGGAAGAACAGTTCGAAGCATACAAAGCTGTTTTAGAAGGAATGGACGGAAAATCAGTGGTTGTTCGTACATTGGACATCGGTGGAGACAAAAATCTACCATATTTAAAATTGCCAGAAGAAATGAACCCGTTCCTTGGATTCAGGGCCATTCGCCTTTGTCTTAATGAACAAGAGATGTTCCGTACCCAATTAAGAGCTTTACTACGTGCAAGTGTTTATGGGAACTTGAAAATTATGTTTCCTATGATATCAACATTGAACGAATTCCGTGAAGCTAAAGCTATATTGCAAGAAGAAAAAGACAAACTTAATTCCGAAAATGTACCAGTTTCAGATCATATAGAAGTAGGAATCATGGTTGAAATTCCTTCTACTGCTGTTATGGCGGACCAATTTGCTAAAGAAGTCGATTTCTTTAGTATTGGAACAAATGATTTAATTCAATATACTATGGCTGCTGACCGGATGAATGAACGAGTATCATATTTATATCAACCATATAATCCAGCTATTTTAAGATTAGTAAAAATGGTTATTGATGCTTCACATAAAGAAGGAAAATGGACTGGAATGTGTGGCGAAATGGCTGGAGATGAGATCGCTATTCCGATTCTTCTCGGCTTAGGTCTAGACGAATTTTCTATGAGTGCTTCTTCGATCTTAAAAGCACGTTCACAGATTCGATCCATCAATAAGTCTGATATGGATAAACTAGCAGAAGAAGTGTTACAGCTTCAAACAAATGAAGAAGTGATTGAAGCTGTTAAAAAGGTATTAAGTTAATAAAGATATTTGGGGATTCATTACTTTCTTTGTTTCCCATTCTAATCATTACAGATGATCTTTCGAGATCATCTGTTTTATTTTTAGGCTTTGTTAAACAATGTTGTTGTTTCTAATTAAACCCTGTATGGAATGTATTCAGCTAGTTTTACTTCGTAAAGAAAACGCTTCACACATACCATACAGGTGATTTTATCAACAATAAGCATTAACAAAGCCTATTTTTAAGGAATTCTCAATATTCTAAATCAAAAAAGATGAAAGAGACCGTTTATATCATTTATACTTAAGAAAAGGAGGAATGTAAAATGGAACTTGGATTAAAAGGAAAAACAGCATTAGTCGTTGCTTCGAGTCAAGGGTTAGGAAAGGCGATCGCTAAAGCGTATGTACAAGAAGGAACAAATGTATTATTAGCTAGTAGAAATGAAGAACAATTAAAATCAGTGAAAGTTGAGCTATCTTCAATCGGGAATGCAAAAGTTGATTATATTTGTTGTGATATTACAAATCTAAATGATATTAAAAAAATGGTTGAGAAACTAAAGAGTGACTATGGTTCATTAGATATTCTAATTAATAATGCAGGCGGCCCTCCAGCAGGAGGATTTGAAGATATGACTGATGAACAATGGCAAAACTCGTTTGAGCTTAATTTACTTTCCTACATAAGGATTATTCGAGAAGCTTTACCACTTCTAAAACAAAACGGTGGAAAGATTATTAATATTGCTTCGTCTTCCATTAAAGAGCCTATTCCAGGCCTCATTCTTTCGAATACTTTCAGAACGGGTATCGTAGGTTTATCAAAATCGTTAGCTTTGGAACTTGCCAAATATAATATTCTTGTGAATACGGTTGGACCAGGGAGAATTGCAACTGACCGAGTTAAGCATTTAGATGAAATTAATGCTAAGAAACAGGGTCTATCTCTTGAAGAAATGGAAGAATTAGAAAAACAATCGATTCCATTGAAACGATATGGTGAACCGGAGGAATTTGCAAATATAGTTGTATTCTTAACATCAACTGCTAATTCATATGTGACTGGGAGCAGTTTTCTCGTTGATGGCGGAAAAATAAAATCGATATAAAAGTATAGGTATATGGAATGTCAAAACTCAACTTTGGGAGAGAAACAATGAAAGAAAAACAGTTATCCATCGGATTTATTGGAACAGGTATTATGGGGAAAAGTATGGTTTCCCATTTATTAAAAGCTAAATATAAAGTGTATATATATAATCGTTCTAAGGAAAAGGCTTTAGAGCTGATAGAGAAAGGTGCTGGCTGGTGCAATACTCCAAGAGAAGTAGCCGAAAATGCTGATTTAATCATAACAATGGTAGGTTACCCTCATGATGTTGAAGAGGTGTATTTTAGTTCAGAAGGATTATTAAGCCACGCAAAGAAAAATGCAATATTGATCGATATGACCACTTCAACCCCTACACTTGCGGAAAAGATTTATCATTCCGCGAAAGATAAAGGATTAAAAGCATTGGATGCCCCAGTTTCTGGGGGAGATATTGGTGCGAAAAATGGTACATTAACTATTATGGTTGGCGGGGATCAAGAAGTTTTTGAAGAGGTGACTCCTATTTTTTCATGCTTTGGCCATAACGTCGTTTATCAAGGTAAGGCTGGAGCAGGACAGCATACGAAAATGTGCAATCAAATTGCAATAGCGACAAATATGATAGGTGTGTCTGAAGCATTGGTTTATGCAAAAAAAGCTGGCTTGAATCCTGAAAATGTATTGAAATCAATTAGTGCAGGAGCTGCTGGAAGCTTTTCGCTATCTAATCTAGCTCCAAGAATGCTGATAAATGATTATTCGCCTGGATTTTTCATTAAACACTTTATTAAAGATATGGGAATTGCCTTAGCCGAAGCTGAAAAAATAAATCTTCAACTCCCTGGTCTTGAACTTGCAAAAAAAATATATGATCAACTTGCGGAAAATGGAGAAGAAAATAGTGGTACACAAGCAATCATAAAATATTGGGAATAAAAAAGGATTTTCAATTCAAACTAAAATAGAAAAGCGGAGGGTGCGCAGGTTTGGCGAAACTCGCTGGAGGTCTGACGAGAAAGGTTGCTTTCCAAACCTTTCACGGCAGACTGAAGCTTTCGCGAGATAGCGCCCGCAGCTGGACATGTGAAACTCACATTTTTGTTTGGAGGATTGAAAATGGCGAAACGTACGAAGAAAAATGATGCAGATCAAAAAAATAAAAAAGGCTTCGATTCTTCAGTACTAAACGAAGAATTTGCTCATGAAATGGGAAGTGCAGCAGCAAATAAAATTCATAAAGATAAGGAAAAGAAAGAAAAAGCAGGGAAAAATAACGGGAAATTTAAATAAGAAAAGCGTAAGCGCCGCAGCTCTAGCGTACGGATTTCGTAGTCTTCGACTGAGGTAAAGGAGACACGGCGAGGGACGAGTCGATGCCCGCTTATCGTAGGGAGAAGACGGAGAAATCCGCTAGCCGATAGGCGCTGGAGCTAGACACAGCAGACACTTTTCATGTCTTATATCATTAGTTAATTTTATACTTTATTACCTTTGGACAATAAATGAAAACTCATCTCCAGCCTCTAGTGGGAAGGAGATGAGTTTTCATTTTTTAAATATGCATTTAAACGATCTAGTCCTTGTTTAAGAATCACCATCGAACAAGCATAGGAGATACGGAAATAACCTTCACCATATTTTGAAAAAGCATCTCCAGGGACGACAGCAACCTTTCCTTTTTTAGCTAAGTCTATCGCAAATTCAAATGAGCCTTTATGAATATATTCAGGAATTTTTACAAAAAAGTAAAATGCGCCATCTGGTTTAACAAACTCTAATCCCATTTCTGTCAATCTCGTACTAACATATTCTCTTCGTTCAAAATATTCTTTACGCATGGCTTCCGCATCATTAATCCCAGATGTTAAAGCTTCGAATGCTGCTTTTTGAGAAATGGAAGAAATACAAGACACATTGTATTGATGAACTTTTAACATATGTTTACAGAGAAATTCGGGTGCAAAAAGAAAGCCAACACGCCAGCCCGTCATCGAATGTGATTTAGATAATCCATTGATTACAATGGTTTGTTTGCGTAAATCTGCTGCCAGCGAGTAATGTATTTCATTATAGACCAGCTCGCTATAAATTTCGTCAGCAATTACAAAAATTTCCTTATCCTTTAATAGTGCTGCAATTTCCTTTATTTCTTTTTCTGTCAAACTGACACCTGTTGGATTTGAAGGATAAGGAAGAATGATACACTTTGTTTTTTCACTTATATAATTATTAATTTTTTCTGCAGTTAGTTTAAATTGAGTATCCCTTGTATCAATATGAATTGGTTTGCCGCCACACATTTGAATAATGGGCTCATATCCTGGATAAATTGGTCCAGGCAAAATAACCTCATCACCCTCACGTAAAATCGTCCTTAAGGCAATATCGATTGCTTCGCTAGCTCCAACAGTGACAATTACTTCATTTTCAGCGTTATATTGCAGTCCGTATTTTTTATATACAAAATCACTAGCTGCTTTTCGCAAATTTAAATATCCAGCATTGTGAGTATAAGAAGTGAAATTATTTTCGATCGCTTCAATTCCAGCTAGTTTGACGTGTTCCGGTGTTGGAAAATCAGGCTGACCTATTGTAAACGAAATTAAATCGTCAATATCCTGAACCATATTAAAAAATTTTCTGATTCCTGATATTTCTATGTCTAAAACATTTTTGTTAAGCAAGTGTTCCATTTTTTTCACCCTCTACGTACTAATAATATTTAATCATGACTCCTTGTTTCATTCATGATAGAATAAGAGAACAATAATTGCAAAGTTAATTCGATAAAATCTTAAGATATATTTTAGGATTTTTTAATTTTTTTATAAGAATGGATAGGTATAGTCATCTGTGGGAGGTTTTTGGTAATGAATGAAGCATCTATCGTGACTAAACAAAGAGAGTATGCAGGATTTTGGTTGAGATTTGTCGCATATTTAATAGATATCATAATAGTCGGCGTTCCATTTACTATTTTAAGTTTTATTGCAATTTTACTTTTCTTGGGAAGTACTGGTTCCTTTGAAAATTTAGATATATATACTGCTGAGGCAGAATTATCAGGACAACAGTTTTTTTTATTATTAGCATTCTATTTAATATTAGGTCTGGCTGGAATATTTGTTTCCATTGCGTATTTTGCAGGGTTCCATGCTTCGAAAATGCAAGCAACTCTCGGGAAACGTATACTTGGTCTTAAAGTAGTTGATCTTGAAGGTAACCGTATATCTTTTTTACGTGGTTTAGGGAGATATTTTGCTATGATTTTATCAGGCATTTTATATATTGGTTATATCGTGGCAGCTTTTACAGAAAAAAAACAAGCTCTACATGATATGATAGCTGGGACATATGTCATTAAATCAAAATAATATTATATCCTCACAACGTAGTGATTTTGTATAAACATTACTAAGTGAGGATTTTTTTGTATAATCCAAAAGACGCAGGAAAGCTTTTCATGGTATATTTACAATATATACATACATTGGAAGGAAGTTTTACATGGAAAATACGAATGGTGTCTTGTTAGATAGTGGAACAAATGAACTTGAAATTATTGAATTTGAAGTTCAAAACAGTAGTTTCGGTATTAATGTCATAAAAGTAAAAGAAATTATCCAGCCACTGCCTGTAACATTTATTCCTCACGTACATTCCTTTATTAAAGGAATTATTCAATTAAGGGGAGAAGTTCTGCCAGTTATTGATTTAAAAAAAGTACTGGATCTTGGAGATAGTGATAATAAGGAAAATGAAAAATACATTGTAACGGAATTTAACCAGCAAAAGGTAGTATTTCATGTACATAATGTCACAAAAATTCATCGCATCTCTTGGGATCAAATCGAAAAACCTTCAGATATGTACTCCGGTGATACGACACAAATTATTGGTGTCATTAAAAGAAGCGAACATATGATATTGATGTTGGATTTTGAAAGGATTCTTACAGAAATAAATCCGGAAGTAGGAATCAATAAAAATATCATTAAAAAACTTGGACAACGAGAAAGATCCTCGAAAAAAATAGTAATAGCAGAGGATTCAGCATTATTAAGGAAGCTAATATATGATACTTTGTTTGAAGCAGGTTATGAAAATGTAGAGTTTTTTGAAAATGGCAAGGATGCATTTCAGTATTTAGAATCGCTACTGAATGAAGGTGGAAATATATTAAAAGATGTGCAGCTTGTCATTACTGATATTGAAATGCCACAAATGGACGGTCATCATTTAACTAAAAAAATTAAAGAGCATAATGATTTATCAAAATTACCTGTCATTATCTTCTCATCATTAATTACAGAAAGTTTAAAACATAAGGGTGAAATGGTAGGCGCTGATGATCAAGTAAGTAAGCCTGAGATTGCTGAACTAATAATGAAAATCGATCAGCATATAATTTAAAAATAAAAAAGGACTCCTGTATGGGAGTCTATTTTTGTCTTTATATAGCCAGTCCATTGCTGTAATTAATAACTATCTCCAAGTTTTTTAAATATTGGCTTTGTTACCTTTGGGTTTCGATAATGTGGGCGGGACGCCTGTTGAATTTCTTGAATACCCGTGTATATCTCCAATAAATGTTTTGCTTGATTCAATGGCATACGACATTTTGGATTTTTCGATGAATGATCAAGTTTTCCTAAGTGCGGAAGAGCTTGGAAGTCTTGTTTAGAAGGGGGAATATGGAAAGAATATTCTCCACATTGGACAAGTACGTCTGATTGCTGTTGACTATATTTAGGGTTTTCTGAAAAATGAAGTCCTACCTTAATTGCTTTTCCCTCAAAAAGCATTTTTTCGATTGCTGCTTTCTTTAATTTATACAAATACTTCGGATTTGTAGCTGTTTTAGCATGTCGATTGACTGTAAAAATTGATTGTGAGAGGTTCGCAACTGTAGGTTTTAAGGGAGTGGGATAATGCGAATTCAAACAAAGAACTCCTTTCCTATCAATAATTTTCGCTTTATTAACATCATCATAATATTTAATGGGTATGTGGTTCCTTAAAAAGATAAACCAATGGTTAAAAGGAACACCCGTTTTTAATTGTTACTGTTTACCTTAAATAGCGATTATTAACCATATTATACTACGTAAATCCGCTATTGCAAAGCTTGTCCGAGAATAAAACTTCGCAAGTAGTAAAAAATTTCGATAATACAGAATATTTATTGACAGACGAGCTTGGAATCCATATAGTTGATACTATCAACCGTTTATGGGGTGAACTAAATTGGATAAGCAAAAAATAAAATTATTAATTAAGAGATATGAGGATGTTTATTTATTTGCTACGAAAAGAATTTCCTCTATTATGTCTGAACAAGTACTGGATAATATGTCTATTGAGCAGTTTGCAATTTTGAGGAACTTATATAATCGCCAACCATTAAGAGCTTCTGAATTAGCAGAGCAATTAGGTGTAAACAAAAGTGCGATTGTCGTTAAAATTGAAAAACTAGAAAAAAAAGGATTAATCTATCGAGAAAGAGATAAGGAGGATCGTCGAAATATATATTTGTATTTATCAGAAGAAGGTAAAACCGTATATGAAGAAGTCGAATCAAAAATTGAGAATTTTGTTTCAATATACTTAAAAGAATTAGACCATGAAGATTTTGAAGCTTTTATAAATCTATATGAAAAAATATTAAATATCATACAAAAGAATGAGGAGGGACCAAAAGTATGAAAATGATTGTTCGATTTCGATGGATTATTATAGCTTTGTGGATAGTGGTTGTCGGTTTACTTGCTTGGAAGGCACCAAATATGGAGATGCTTGTCCGTGAAAAAGGCCAAATTGCAGTGCCTGATGGATATCCATCAACATTGGCAATCGATATTATGGAAAAGCATTCAGCTAAACATTCGCATTCGGAAACCTTCATTATAGTTTTTCATGATAAGCAAAAATTAACATCAGCACAAATTAGCAATATAGAAGAAACGATTAATCAATTAAAATCAAATAAAGAAAAATTAAGTATTAATGAAATAACTAGCCATTTTGATCAAAAAGACTTGAAAAATCAACTTGTTTCAAAAGATGGAAAGACGATCCTTACCATGTTAGATGTGAATATGGAAAAGAAGGAAGTCAAAGATGTTAGAGCAAAGCTTGAGAAAGCAATTAAAACACAAAATGTAGATACAATGATGACAGGGAACGGTTTAATTAATGAAGATGTAGTTATCAGCTCGCAAAATGGACTAAAAAAGACTGAAATTATTACAGTTGTATTTATTTTACTTGTATTAATTTTAGTATTCCGTTCACTAGTAGCACCAATTATTCCACTTGTAACGGTCGGGTTGACTTACCTCATAAGTCAATCTGTCGTCGCTTTTTTAGTCGATAAACTTAATTTTCCACTTTCCAATTTCACACAAATCTTTTTAGTCGCTGTCCTTTTTGGAATTGGTACAGATTATTGTATTTTGCTGCTCAGTCGGTATAAGGAGGAACTTTCAAGAGGGAATGATACAATTAACGCAATATTAGCTACATATAAGAGTGCTGGAAAAACAGTAATATTTAGCGGAATAGCAGTTATGATTGGATTTGCATCGATAGGATTTGCTAGTTTTAAGTTGTATCAATCGGCATCAGCAGTGGCGATTGGAGTTGTCTTTTTATTAATTTCATTATTAACGATTGTGCCATTTTTTATGGCCACTTTAAAAAGGAAGTTATTTTGGCCGCTTAAAGGGGATATTTCTCATTCCCAAAGTAAATTATGGGATTGGATGGGGAGATTATCAATCAGCCGCCCGATAATAGCCCTTGGCATCGTTGCAATCTTTACAGTTCCATTATTGTTTTCATATGATGGGGACCTATCATTTAATTCACTTGATGAAATTGGTGAAGAATACGAATCGGTCAAAGCATTTAATTTAGTATCAAATAGCTTTGGGCCTGGCGAGATTATGCCAGTAAAAATAGTTGTTGAAAATGACGAATCAATGAATTCCAAGGAATATTTAGGACTCATTGAAAAAATTAGCAGTGATTTATCACATACAAAAAATATTGAAAAAGTTCGCAGTGCAACAAGACCTGTTGGCGATGTCATGAAAGAGCTATATGTGAAAAATCAAGTAACTACATTAAGTGACGGCTTAAATAAAGGGAATGAAGGAATCGGTACCATTAAAGATGGGTTAAGTAATGCAGCTAAATCACTTTCTGAATCAACACCTAAACTACAAGATGCAACAAATGGGATTGGTGACCTTCAATCTGGCACGATAAAGCTTCAGTCAGGTATAGGAAGGCTGAGTGATGCCCTTTCCCAAATTGAAGAAAACATACGCAAGAGTGGTGATGGGGCGGGAGATCTTAAGGTAGGATTAAGCGAAGCAAAAAAACAAGCGATTAATCTCAAAAATGGGACAAAAGAGCTCTTGAAGAATTATCAAGTGATTCAAAAAGGCTTAGGAAATATCGCTGATAATTATAAGAATATTCATGCAGGTGTTAAGTCGGCTCAAAAAAATTTAGAGAACCTTAACGCCAATTTCACAGCATTAGAGAATAAGCAGCAAGATATACTTACTAATAAAGACTATATGAAAATAAAATTAACAGTACAAGGGCTTGCACAAAATCTAGATAGTGAACTCCTTCCGGGAATGAAGGTTTTAAACGCGAATTTTGCTAATGCCAATACTGGACTATCCCACGCGAATATTGGTTTAAGTAAAATTACTGAGGGATTAACAAAGTTTGCAGCAGGCTTTGATCCGATTATTTCAGGCTTAACTCAAATGGAGGGGGGGCTTTCTCAGCTTGCTAATGGACAAAATCAAGCTATCAGCAAACTACCGGAATTTTCAAACGGGCTTAAACAAATTTCTGATGGGCAAAATCAGCTAATGAAAGGATTTAGTCCACTGACCGGACAAATGACTAAGCTTACAAATGGTCTTAATCAAAGTGCAGAAGGGCTTGAGAAAATAAAATCCGGAATAAATGATGCTAATACCTTTTTAAATAAGCTCTCACAGGATACACCTATGCAGCAATCAGGAGTAAACATCCCTGATGAATTGATGAAAAATAAGGAATTTCAAAAAGTGTTTGATGTGTATTTATCTGATGATGGCAAGGTAACAACATTTGACATAGTTCTAGACGAAAATCCTTACTCAAATAAGGCAATGAGTACCATTAAAGATATAGAAAATACTTTGAATTCTTCTATAAAAGGAACAAAGCTTGAAAATGCTCACATTGGTATTTCCGGAATAACAAGCATGAATCACGACTTACAAACCATGTCAAATGAGGATTATAATCGAACGGTCATGTTTATGATCGGAGGAATTGCGATTATATTAGTAATTTTATTAAGATCTCTTGTAATGCCTATCTATTTAATTGCTTCATTACTTTTAACCTATTATTCTTCTATTGCTATTACAGAATTAATATTTGTAAATATTTTAGGGCACTCTGGAATTAGTTGGGCTGTTCCATTCTTTGGCTTTGTCATCATCATGGCACTTGGAGTAGATTATTCTATATTCCTAATGGATCGATTTACAGAATATCGACATCTTGATGTGAAGGAAGGATTATTGTTAGCAATGAAAAATATGGGGACAGTTATTATCTCAGCAGCTATTATACTAGCAGGTACATTTGCTGCTATGCTGCCTTCTGGAGTTATGTCATTGCTGCAAATCGCAACAATTGTGCTATCAGGATTATTATTCTATGCCTTTATTATTTTACCTTTGTTTGTTCCAGTAATGGTTCGGTCACTAGGTAAAGGGAATTGGTGGCCATTTATTTCAAATAAATAATTTTAATGGGGCTGTCTGATACTTTGCTTTCAGACAGCTTCATTTTTTAAAAGGTAAGAAAGTATAAAATTTACTAGGGATATTAGGCATGAAAAGTGTTTGCTGTGTCTAGCTCCAGCGCCTATCGGCTAGCGTATTTCTCCGTCTTCTCCCTACGATAAGTCAACATCAGCTCGTAAACTACCTCAGCACGGTTTCCTTTATCTCAGTCGAAGACTACAAAATCCGTACGCTAGAGCTGCGGCGCTTGCGCTTTTCTTATCTTAAGAAGAAAAAATAGATTATTTTTCATTTCATTCTATTATTTTCTAGCATTTCCTTGTAAAATAGACATAAATAGAGAAAAAACTACATTTTTTTTGGATTGATTGGAACGACAGGGGTAAAAAAGGATGAGAATATGGATCAAATAAATTTTAGACAAAAACAAAAAGATATGAAACATCCTGAAAACCAGAATGAAGAAAAAATGATTAGAGACATATTTTTCGCTCAGCTTTCTGATATGATCTTTATAATGAAAGTTGAACCTGGGTCAAAATTCCGTTATGTTTTTGTAAATGAAAAAGGACTTGAACATGCTAATCTTTGTCATGAAGATATTGGAAAATTATTAGAAGAAGCTTTACCAAAAGATCGTGCAAGACATCTAGTCCATTATTATAATCAAGTTAATAATTCAAAGGAAACGGTAGTTTTTACAGATGAAATTGAAATTAAAAATGGGGATAAAAGGATATTTGAATCACGTCTAACAGGAATAAAGGATGCTGATGATAAAATCACCTATATAGTGGCAGTTACTCGAGACGTAACATCTGCCATTTGTGAAAAAAAGCAATTAATTGAAAGTAAGCAAATATATAAATCCCTAATTGTTCATAATTTAGATGCCATTATTTCCGTAAATGAAAATGGAAGAATATTAAATGCAAATCCTGCATCTTTAGAGCTATTCGGCTATAATGAACAGGATTTAATGGATCGATCTATCTATGATTTCGTCGATAAAGATGGAGTAGCAGAAATCTATCGATTAATGAAGAATACTTTGGTGGGTGAACCACAAGAAACGAATGATTGTACATTTATTACTGATAAAAACAAGAAAATTAATGCCCAATTAAAAACTGTTCCAATTATTGTTGATGAAAAAATTGTCGGAATTTATGTTATTGTCCGTGATCAAACGGAAAAGTGGGAAAGTAATGAGAAAATTAATTTTATGACTTTACACGATCATTTAACAGGATTATGGAACCGGCGGGCACTAATGGAACATCTGCAATGTGAGATTGTGAAATCAAAGAAACAAAATCGAGAATTCGCATTACTGTACATTGATATTGATCGGTTTAAATATTTTAATGACACACTGGGTCATCAAGCTGGTGATGTTTTATTAAAGCAAACAGCTGAAAGGCTTAAAAATATAAAAGTAGTTAATTATCGTGTATATCGTCTTGGTGGTGATGAGTTCGTTATATTATTACGAGAACATGAAAAAAGAGAAGTTAATCGGATTTCGAAAAATATTTTAGCTTTATTTAATATACCGTTCAATATTAATGACCAAGACTATTACATTACACCTTCAATTGGAATAAGCCTTTTCCCAGCAGATGGTCAGGATTCAGAAACTTTAATAAAAAATGCTGATAGTGCACTATTGCAGGTGAAAGAAAAAGGTAAAGGCCATTTCAGATTCTACCGAACGGACATGAATAATGCCTTTCCAAATTACATTTTAATGGAAGCACATTTACGTAAAGCCATTGAAATGAATGAGTTTGTAATGCACTATCAGCCTCAAGTAAATTTAAAAACCGGGAAAATTAAAACCTTTGAGGCATTACTTCGCTGGCAAAATCGGAAATTTGGTGATGTTCCTCCTTCTCAATTTATTCCATTAGCTGAGGAAACAGGTTTAATCATACCTATTGGTGAATGGGTAATCCAAAGTGTTTGTGCCCAGCTTGGTGAGTGGAGAAAGAAAGGCCATCGGGATATACGAGTTGCTGTCAATATTTCGCCAAAGCAGTTCCTGCAAATTAATTTGCCTGATATTATTCATGAAGCATTGCTATTAAATAATTTACCATCTTCTGCATTAGAGATTGAAATTACAGAAGGTGCAATGGAAGATACAAGCGCTGCATTATCAATGCTCCATCGATTAAAAGAACTGGGAATTATTATTTCTGTGGATGATTTTGGTACGGGGTATTCTTCCTTAAATTATTTGAAAAGATTCCCAATAGATATATTAAAGATTGATCAGTCATTTGTTCGAGAGATTCAAGTAAATGAAAAGGATGCTGCAATTACAAAAACGATTATCCATCTTGCACATAATTTAGGGATGGAAGTTATTGCAGAAGGTGTAGAAGAAAAAGATCAAGTACAGTTTTTAGTTTCTGCAGATTGCCAGAAGGCTCAAGGTTATTATTTTAGCCGTCCAGTATGTGCAGAAGAAATCGAACAAAAAGTATTATATGGTTAAGTCTCAATAAACATTAACATAGCCAATAAAATAAAACTAAAAGCAATCGATTACTTTCCGATTGCTTTTAGTTTTATCACTGTAATTTCTGGAACTGCTAAAAAACGAAATGGTAATCTAGTTGTTCCTAAACCTCTATTAACATATAAAACTAGAGGATTATTCTTCTTAATAAAATATTCACCTTCAATGTATTTTTTTCCATATGGGGGTGTGATCAATGCTCCATAGAATGGAATTTGTATTTGTCCTCCATGACTATGGCCGCTTAATTGGAAATCCACACCTTCAAATGAAGCGATATCTGCTAAGTCTGGTGCATGTGAAAGAAGAATATTATAAGAATTTTTAGGAATGTTTCTTAATGCTTGTGTTAAATTAGGCTTCCCTAACATTGCATCATCAATTCCTGCCAAATAAATGGCAGATCCATCAGGATGGTATATAGGAGTCATTTGATTTCTTAATACAGTAAATCCGGATTCTTTCATCGTTTTCGAATATATATTCGTACCATATCCTCCGTGATCATGATTGCCGTAAACAGCATATTTTCCGTAAGGAGCCTTTAAATTATTTAAAATCGGAGGGATTTTATTTATATCTGGGTATTGATTTGGCTCGTCCATTAGATCACCAGTAAAAAAAATAATATCTGGGTTAAAGGAATTGATTTTTTGTACATGTTGTTCTAATTGATCAAGAGTATATTGGAATCCTAAATGTGTATCACTAAATTGAACAATTGTAAATTGATCGAAGCTTGGAGGAACTTTTTTATTCTCTACGGTTAAAGTTTTAATTTCAAGCCGTTTCGGTTCAATATATCTAGAGTAAATATAGCCGCCACTTCCTATTCCGATCATAGAAAGCATTGTACCCATGGCTTTTTTTAGAAAGCTTCGTCTTGAGACGGTATTAGTCATATGGGTTGCACTCGTGAAAAGAGAACTTCATCATTTATGCTTTCCATTATTTTCGCGATGTGCTTCTCTCCTTTTTTATTGAAATATTATTCTTTTAAATGTATATTCAAATTATAATAGGATAGTGCAGTAGGAAAAATAAATAAAATGATTACAAGATTACTTTCATATATATATAACAATGATAAATCTCTCGGTAACACCTAACTATAAATAGAAAGGGGTCTCAACTAATGAAACGACATGACCAAATGGATGTCATTTTCCTGCCTGCTGATAAGGGTATGATAAAAATTTACGCTTATGGCTTTTCACCAGCTGGTTCTTGGGGACAGGTATTTACAGAATATAATAATATCACAGTTACGGTAAAAGGGTATCATCGAAAAAAAACAATTATCCGATGCTTATCCCGATTAAATGAATCTCTCTTAAATAAAATGGGAGATAAATAGAATGGACCGAAAGCGGTCCTTTTTAGCTTTAAATTTTTGAATATTTTTAATCGTTTGATGTTATGGTATAATATGAATGATTATTCATTCATTATGAATTAAGGGGGATATAGTAAATGAAAGAAAAAGTGGTTATTATTACTGGTGGCTCAAGTGGAATGGGAAAATACATGGCATTGCGATTTGCTAACGAAGGAGCTTATGTAGTTATTACAGGAAGGAATGAAGAACGACTTAATGAGGTGAAAGGCGAACTCCTTAAGATTCATCCGAATATTTTAACTGTACAGATGGATGTTAGAAACCCTGAAGATGTTGATCGTTTGGTGAATGAAGTTGATAGCAAGTTTGGCAGAATAGATTTTCTAGTAAATAACGCTGCTGGAAACTTTATTTCCAATGCAGAAAAACTATCGGTAAATGGTTGGAATTCTGTTATTAATATTGTGTTAAATGGAACTTTTTATTGTTCTAGAGCTGTCGGAAACTATTGGATTGAGCGTAAAATTAAAGGAAGTATTATTAACATGGTTGCTACATATGCTTGGAATGCTGGAGCTGGAGTTGCCCATTCTGCTGCTGCGAAAGCAGGAGTTCTATCTTTAACAAGGACTCTTGCAGTTGAATGGGGGAGAAAATATGGTATTCGTGTAAATGCTATTGCACCAGGACCAATAGAAAGAACAGGTGGTGCAGATAAGCTGTGGGAATCTGAAGAAGCAGCCAAACGGACTCTAAATAGTGTACCGCTTGGTCGATTAGGAAAGCCAGAAGAAATTGCCGATTTAGCCTATTTTCTTTTTTCTGATCAAGCGGCATATATTAATGGCGAATGCATTACAATGGATGGCGGACAATGGTTGAATCAATATCCTTTTTAACTAATTGTAATATCATCTCCTTTGATGTAAATATTAAGCAACTTACGTGATTAAGATAATATAGAAGTGTTATGATAAATGAAAAAGAAAACTAGGTCTAAGCTAGATGATATGAGATCTACTTTGAATATGTAAAATATAAGGAGATGATGAGATTGAAAATTGAAGTATGGTCAGATTATGTCTGTCCTTTTTGCTATATTGGGAAACGACGTTTAGAGGAGGCATTAAGTCAGTTCCCTGAAAAGGATAAGGTTGAAGTAGTTTTCCGTAGCTTTGAACTCGATCCGAACTCAAAAAAGGATATCAATTTGAATATTCATGAGGTACTTGCAAAGAAATATGGGATGAGTGTGGAACAAGCGAAACAGATGAATGAAAATGTTGGAAAACAAGCTGAAGAAGTCGGTTTAACTTATCACTTTGATACCATGGTTCCGACGAATACATTTGACGCCCATCGTTTAGCTAAATATGCAGAGGATAATGGAAAGTCTGCTGAAATGAGTGAAAGACTGCTTAAGGCATATTTTACGGATTCAAAAAAAATAAGTGATTCTGAAACATTAGCCGATCTTGCTGCAGAAATAGGCTTAAATCGAGAGGATGCAATTTCTGTGTTAAAGGGCTCAGATTATTCAGATTCTGTTAGAAGCGATGAAGAGGAAGCTAGACAAATAGGGGTTTCAGGTGTACCATTCTTTGTTATTAATGAAAAATATGCCATTTCTGGAGCACAACCAACGGAAGCTTTTAGCAATGCATTAAACATGGTGTGGGAAGAAGAAAAAGGTAAAACCCCTTTGAAAATGATAAATCCTAAAGAATCAAAAAGCGAATACTGCACAGATGAAGGCTGTGTGATTACAGAGGATTAGCTAAGGGAAGAGAAGCATAAAAAATAAATAAGGTTGGGGATCTAGTGAAAACATTTCAAAAACAACAATTTATCAAAAGTTTTTCTTCTAAGAATAAGCCTGCCTATACTATAAATATAGGGGAAACCTTTATAGTCGAAACGATGGATTGCTATGGTGGTGCTATAACAAGTCCTAATCAGCTGCGTACAGAAATTAATCTTGATTATATTAACCCTGCTACAGGTCCGATCTATATTAACGATATACATCCCGGAGATACACTTTGTGTTGAAATACTTGATATTCAATTGGATGAGTTTGGGGTAATGGTGTTATATCCAGGTATGGGTCCACTGGGCCACCTCGTTCAACAGACCGATACAAGGATCTTTCAAGTAAGTGATGGAAAAGTAAAATTTAATGATTCAATACATTTACCTATTAAGCCGATGGTGGGTGTAATTGGCACAGCTCCACTTAATGCTGAGGTTCTTTGTGAATCACCTGGAGATCATGGCGGTAACATGGATACAAAGCATATTACAGTTGGCAGCAAAATATATCTTCCTGTTTTTCATGAGGGTGGATTGTTAGCTCTAGGTGATTTGCATGCTGCAATGGGTGATGGGGAACTGAACGGTTCAGGTGTTGAAATTGGTGGGAAAGTTACGATGAATGCTTCGAAAATCAATGACTCCATCCCTATGCCAATAGTTGAAACAGCAGAATCGTATATGATTATTTCATCCGAAAGTACCCTTGAGCAAGCAGCAAATAAAGGAATGGAGGCAGCAGTTCATCTGTTTGAAAAGAAGCTTTCAATAACTTTTAATGATGCGTACCGCCTTTTAAGTGCAGTTTGTGACTTGCAAATAAGTCAAATTGTCAACCCGCTAGTAACAGTAAGGATTGTAATACCAAAGGAAATCATATCAAATATCTTTTAGTCAATGTCCCATTTAATGGAATAGTAAAAGCAGCGATGATTTTAAAAATCGCTGCTTTTGTTCCAGAAATCAATTAATCCCATTGCACTAACCTTTAAATCAAGCTCGAGAATACTAAAAATTGAATGATCCTTCGGTACTCCTTGATTTATTAAACTTTCAAAAACAATATGTTGCAAGTTCATAAATGTTTTTTCGATCCGTTGTTGATCATTATTACTAGATAAATATCCATCTCTGCCGCTATCAACAAAAATATCAATCCATTTTTCAACATCATCTAAAGCTTGATTAACCTTAGATGTAAAGCCGAAATGACCAAAATAAAGATAATTTAGTGCCTGCTTTCTATAAAAATCAATCGACTGCTTCATAGCTTCAGGGTTAAATTGATTAGGTGAAGTAGACGGTAAGAAAAAGTCAATTCCTTGATCTTTTAGCATCCAGTAATAAATTCCTGCAGTGTCTCCAGTAAACATTCCATTAGACACAGGATCGTATATACTAAAATGATGATTTGCATGTCCAGGTGTATCATGAAATCTTAAATATGTATCCTTTCCAATTTGCAAAGTACCATTATCCTCTTTAATCATTACTCTTTCTTTCGGCACAGGAATAATAGGGTTAAACAGTTCATCAAACTTTTTTTTATACACTTCTTTTGCGCCTAATTCCAATTTAGTCGGATCTATAATGTGACGTGCAGCTTTTGGATGGACAACAATATGGGCGTTTGGACAATCTTGAAGAAAAAGTCCTGCTCCTCCACCATGATCAAGATGAATATGCGTTAATATGATATACTTGACTTGTTCTAAACTAATATTAAGAGCCTCAAGTCCTTTTTTTAGATAAGGAATGGATGGACTAGCTGATGTTTCAACTACTGTTATTTGTTCGTCTAGTATCACATATGCTCCGGTTCGTTCAACTTGATTAAGATCATATAAATCGATTATTTTCATTCTTTCATCAATATGAATTATGTTCATCCGTATCCCCCTATTCATTTTATATAATCTATTGTAATCTTCATTTCTTCGCATATAAAGAATTTTCGTTATTTTTCGTTTAGGAAATTATAAAATATTCGCACTGTAGATAATTTTATGAAGAGAGAGGTTTACGTCTAGCGCAAGCAGCCGTCAGCTAGCGGATTTCTCCGTCTCCTCCCTACGATAAGTTAACATCAGGTGAAATTTGAAGTGCCATTTTCACTAGATCGTGAACTACCTCACCGTATTTCCTTTATCTCAGTCGAAGACTACGAAATCCGTACGCTAAAGCTGTGGCGCTTCCGCTTTTGTATTTAAATTTTATTATTTAAATAAAGTTGTTAGATTCTAGGTTTCGGGAATGATAAAATAGAAAAAGAAAATTAATATTTAGCATCTTTAATTATGAATTATGGCAAAATTGAATTATGTTATTTAGTGAATATTAAGGGTGGTAATCGCTAATTGTATGGGTTATGATATATCGGTGACTTAAAAAAGGATGCGACCGGAACATAGAAAGGAGTTTATTATGTCTCAACTTTTAGGAATTATCCAAAGATTAAAGGCAATGCAAGAAGCAAAAGATACTGGAGAAATACAACAACGAAGATTTGAAGTGAATGGTAAAACTTTATGTCAAGTAAAATATTTTCCAGCAACAGATACATTTGAATTAGAAGAATATGATGAAGATAAGAAAGTTAATAAATACCAATTTGATGATATTGATATTACAGCTATAGAAATTTTCGATCTTGTTCAAGAAGAAAAAAATCCAGCTTAGAGCCTTTTATTTTATTAGGCTCTTTTTTTTATCAATTTTTTTAGAAAGGAATGTTGTTCATGATTTATTTGTTTTTGGGGATCCATTTATTGTTAATGCTATTGATTGTGGCGGAGCTAATTAGTACGAAAAAGGAATTGCAGGATATTAAAGCCTTCCTTCAAAAAAAGAATAAATTTTAACAAGGTTAATCGGTTCTTATTTAAGCATCTTATGATAAAATAATGAAGGGAAACCTTAAAACATAACAAGGGAGTTTTATAATGATTTCCTTACAAAGTAATGAATTTTTAGAACCGAAGATTATTGATTTTATGATTGCTTCTGAAAAAGTGGCTCATGTGCAAATTGGAAATAGTCTTGAGCACGCTTTACTTGTATTAACTAAAAGCGGATATTCAGCAATCCCAGTTTTAGATTCAAAATTTAAACTGCATGGACTAATTAGTTCATCCTTAATTACTGAATCTATATTAGGATTAGAACGAATTGAATTTGAACTTCTCAATGAAAAAAAAGTTGAAGACGTTATGACATCAAAAATTCCAAGACTTAGAATTGAGGATCATTTCGAAAAAGCATTAGGACTTTTAATTGATCATCCATTTTTGTGTGTAGAAGATGAAGAAGGATACTTTGCAGGAATTTTTACAAGAAGATCTTTATTAGTGGAATTAAAAAGGCATATACAAAAATTAAATCAGTTATAAGAAATAGCTCCTAATAAATAGGAGCTAATTTTTTTGATAGGCTTTGTTAAACAATGTTGTTGTTTTTATGAAAACCTGTATGGTATGCGTTCAGCTAGTTTTACTTCGTAAAGAAATCGCTTCACGCATACCATACAGGTGATTTTTACAACAATAACCATTAACAAAGCCGCTCGATAAAAAAAGAAACTAAAATACACGTTAATATGAAGCATCAATAATGATTTTTAATTCTTTTTCGGATATAATATAAGAAAAACTTATAGGGGAATAGACATGTCCACATCTGAATTTCATCTATTATCAGTTCTTGCTCAGGAAATGAATATGAGAAAAGCGGCAGAGCGTCTTTTCGTATCTCAGCCTGCGCTATCACAACGACTTCAAAACATTGAAAAACAGTGGGGGACAAAGCTTTTTATTCGTACACAGAAAGGGTTAACTCTAACTCCATCTGGAGAATTAGTTATTCGTTATGCAAATGATGTTTTAGAACAAGAGGAAAAAGTGAAAGAACAGATTCAATCTTTAGAATCGAAAGTTCATGGCACATTGAAAATTGCCTGTGCCTCCATTGTGGGACAAAATTGGCTACCGAAAGTTTTGGAGAAGTTTGTAAATAAATACCCACATGCGAAAATTTCTCTCATAACAGGATGGAGCAGTGAAATATTAAAATCGCTTTATGATGATGAAGTGCATATTGGCATATTACGCGGCTCTACTGATTGGAAAGGGCCGAAATTACATTTATTTGAAGATACTTTGTATTTAGTAGATAAGGAAATCGAAAATGTAGAGGACGTTTTAAAAACAGATCGACCTTTTATCCAATTTAAAAGTGATTCCAATTATTATCAAGAAATACAAGATTGGTGGCATCGCAAATTTCAAACAACCCCGAAACGGACCATAGTAGTTGATCAAATTGAAACCTGTAAACAAATGACTTTTAATGGTATCGGGTATGCAATCTTACCTGCAATCACTTTAAATGAAGCTGCTAAGGGAATGAATAAAATTCCATTGAAAGGTGATCATGATCAAAGATTAAAGCGTGATACATGGCTTTTAGGATATGATTCAGCCTTTGAACTTAAGCAAGTACAAGCTTTTGTTGAAGTAGTAAATGAATTTTTAGAGACCCAGCCACATACATTATAAATTTATTTCTTGTGTATAACCGTTTCGTTTGTTAAAGTAATTTTCAGATGCTAGATTTAAGATATATTAAAGGAGGATTTTTTTCAAATGGATGCTAATGAAATCATTTCATTTATTGCAAATAGTAAAAAGACTACACCTGTAAAGGTTTATATAAAAGGTGCACTTTCAGGAATAAATTTCGGTGATAACATTCAAACATTTATTAACGAAAATAGTGGAGTAGTCTTTGGCGAGTGGTCCCAAATTTCCACAATATTGGAAGCTAATAAAGCTCAAATTGAAGACTATGTTGTTGAAAATGATCGTCGCAATTCTGCTATTCCAATGCTTGATATGAAAAATATTAATGCACGTATTGAGCCAGGTGCGATTATCCGTGATCAAGTCGAAATTGGTAATAATGCAGTTATCATGATGGGTGCTGTTATTAATATCGGTGCAGTTATTGGCGAAGGAACAATGATTGATATGAATGCTGTCCTAGGTGGCCGTGCTACAGTGGGGAAAAACTGTCATATCGGTGCAGGCGCAGTTTTAGCAGGCGTAATTGAGCCGCCTTCTGCAAAACCAGTAATTATTGAAGATGATGTACTTATTGGGGCAAATGCAGTCGTTCTAGAAGGAGTAACTGTAGGAAAAGGCTCTGTTGTAGCTGCAGGAGCGATTGTTGTTAATGATGTCCCGCCAAATACACTGGTTGCTGGTGTGCCAGCGAAAAAACTAAAGGACATTGATGAAAAAACAAAATCGAAAATTGAAATTAAACAAGAGCTGCGTAATTTATAATATCTTCAAGAGCCTGGCTAATGCCAGGCTCTTTGCAAACAAGAAAGTATAAGGGGGAATACATAGTATGGCAGAAAGTACCTTTGTACAGATTCGGCGCGAGCTTCATCAAATACCTGAGCTTGGATTTCAGGAATTTAAAACACAGATGTTTCTATTAAATTATATTCAGTCATTGCCAAATGATCGATTGCTTATTCGAAAATGGCGGACTGGTTTATTGGTAAAAGTTTTGGGTTTATCTCCTGAAAAAACAATCGGCTATCGTACAGATATTGACGGACTTCCGATAGAAGAACAAACAGGACTTCCATTTAAGTCAGAGCATACAGGGAGAATGCATGCATGTGGCCATGATTTTCATATGAGTATTGCACTTGGTGTATTAACATATTTCGTCCAACATCCAATTCAGGATGATCTCCTCTTTATTTTTCAGCCTGCAGAGGAAGGGCCAGGTGGAGCTGAACCAATTCTGAAAAGTGAAGAATTGAAGGACTGGAAACCAGATATTATTTTTGCTTTGCATATTGCCCCTGAATATCCAGTTGGAACAATAGCGGTAAAAGAAGGCTTATTATTTGCTAATACGTCCGAACTATTTATTGATTTCAAAGGAAAAGGCGGACATGCTGCTTATCCGCATCAAACAAACGATATGATTGTCGCTGCATCGTATTTTGTTACTCAATTACAGTCGATCATTTCAAGAAATGTCGATCCACTAGATAGTGCGGTGATTACTGTAGGAAAAATTACCGGAGGTACTGTTCAAAATATTATCGCTGAATCAGCGAGATTAGAAGGAACGATTAGAACCTTATCAGTGGAAGCGATGAGAAAAGTAAAGCACCGAATAGAAGCATTAGTCAAAGGGATTGAAAATGGCTTTGAATGTGAAGCACATATCGATTACGGATCAATGTATCATCAAGTTTATAACCATGAACAGCCAACGAAACATTTTATGGAGTTTTTACAACAAAAAAATGATGTAAATTTATTTGTTTGTAAGGAAGCAATGACTGGTGAAGATTTTGGTTATATGCTTAAAGAAATTCCGGGTTTCATGTTTTGGCTAGGTGTTGATTCACCTTATGGTTTACACCATGCAAAATTACAACCAAAGGAAGAAGCAATTGATTTTTCTATATCAGTTATAACGGATTATATTGAAACATTGTAGGGTATTAGCCTCAAATCGAAACGATTTGGGCTTTTTTTTGTGGGAAATATTTAATTTTTCGGAATGTAATGTAAAATAGATGGTAGAAAATTAAAATTTTTATAAAATTTATGTAGTAATTATTAAAAATATTACGTCTATAAAAATAATAGGCTTATAAAAAACTTTTAGAAAATTAGACGTCTAAATAGAGAGAGAATTAGGGGGCAAATAATGAAACTACTAAAAAAGTGGACACTATTCGTAGCAATGATCATCATCTTTCCAATATTGATCGTAAAACCGATATATGCGAAAGAATCCATTCAAATTAAGGTAGAAGCCGGAATAAATGGCAGCTTAAAAAGTGAAAGAGGATTTCCCGTTTATATCACTATAAAAAATAACGGTGAAGATTTTAAAGGAGATTTACTTATTGATTTTGCAGCATCCTATAATTCTTCTGGAAGTAAAGCTATACATGTGGAATTGCCAGCAGGCATGACAAAGAAATTCGTTGTATCGGTCCCAGGTTTATTAGAAGATATTGGTTATGATTTTACTAAAAAACCTATCGTACATCTATATAAAGGAAGCTGGAAAAATGGTGATGAAGTGAAAGGAAGCGGCAGTTTGACATTTAGTCCTAAATTCGCTCCGCAAACTGAAAAATCAATTGGGATTTTAAGTGAAAACCCGGATAGATTAAAAGAATTAAAGACAATTCAACCGAATTTTGAAGAAGTAGGAGTCTATACGCTTTCAAAGAGTACGATACCTCCTGATGCTTTAGGACTCGAGTTGTTTGACTATATCTTTGTCGATGAATATGCGGTTACTCAACTCGATGAATCTCAGCAAAGAGCTATTCAGGATTGGATTAAAAATGGTGGTGTTTTGATCAGTGGAGCTACACCAAATGGCCTGCAATCTTTCGGAATATTAAAAGATGATATGCCGATGAATTTAAGCAAGGAGACAAAAATTAAAAACCTTTCTTTTTTAGAAGTGAATAAAAACAAGAAGCCTCCTTTCAACGAATTACCTGTGTTTACTGGGGAATTAAAAGATCAAACAAATATCATTACAAAGGTAGATAACATTCCTCTTATTGTAAATAAAAAAGTAGGGAACGGAGAAATCTGGCAAACTGCATTTTCTTTAGGTGATGAACCTCTATCTACATGGCAAGGTTACCATAATTGGTTAGGTTTCCTTTTGACCCAGGCTAAAAGCTCACAACCAAAAAGTATGTTTAATAGCGGAGGTGGATTTTTCGACTCGATTTATTATGAATTTGCAGAAGTAAACGAGTTATTTCCTTCGTCGCAATTTTCAATAGGGACTACTGTAATGATTTTAGTTTGCTATTTTCTTTTAATTGTACCGATTTTGTATTTTGTTCTTAAGAAATTAGATAAACGAGAGCATTCTTGGTGGATAATTCCAGTTATTTCAATAGTTGTATCGATGGGGATATTTTTTACTGGAGCAAAGGATCGAATCTCTAAACCGCAAATCAATCAAATGGGAACTTTTGAGGCGAATGGAAATGGTCAATTATTTGGTCTGTTTGGTACATCCCTAATGTCGAATAAGGGAGGAGATTATGTTTTTTCCTTTCCTAAAGGACAATTTAATGCAATTCCAATTAATGGTAGGCGGTTGAAAACAGATAACCAGACGGTTATTGAAAATAAGCTCAATACAGATCAATTTAACTTTAACAATGTAGAATATTGGTCAACCAGATCATTACTAGGTTTTGTTAATGTTCAAATTGATGGGGAATTTTTGATTAATTTATCTTTAAACAATCAAAAGCTAGTGGGAAAAATAGAAAATCAATTTCCATATGATTTTGAAAAGGTTTATATCTGGACAGGTGATCAAACATATTCCTTAGGAAAACTGAAAAAAGGAGAATCAGTAACTGTTAATGAAAAAATGAATGAACCATATCTTAGTGCACCAATATATTCTGATATTTCAGGAGGATATTCTCAAATCAATAATGTAAGGGATATCAGTAAGATGAAAATGGAACGATTGGAAGGGATGGCTGGATTATTATCGCAAAACTATAATAAGGAAAATCAACCAGTTATTTATGGTATTACATCAAGCCCTGTTGTTCAAACAAAATTAGAAAACAAAACAGCGAAAATAAACAATCTTTCATTAATTTATCAGCCTTTTACGATTGGTGGAAATATTAACGGACCTTTTACACTTAACCAAAATTCCATCCGTATGAGTGTTTCTGTTATTAAAGGAAATATAATGGAAGGAAAAACTGGAAAAGGGAATGATATGATGTTAGATGATGGTGAATATGAAATCACCTATCAGCTGCCACAGCAAATGAATGTAGAAAAGACGATTATTCAAGAGTTTAAAATTCAATTAGAAGAGAACAGATTAGTTGATTATAGCATTTATGATTTCTCTAAGGGGAAATATGTTTCTTTAAATCAGAAAAATAAAGTCATCATTTTTGATAATACACCTGACAGATATTACTCAAATGGAAATTTCAAAATTAAATTAACAAAAACTGCTCAAGGCGACCCCCATGTTAATCTGCCTGAATTTACAGTGAAAGGTGAGGTACGTCCATGATCGAAATAACTGGCTTAACAAAAAAATACGGATCATTTACTGCTTTAGATTCTCTAAACTTAAATATTGATAAAGGGACGGTATTTGGATTTGTCGGTCAAAATGGAGCCGGTAAATCTACCACGTTCTCAATTTTAGCTACATTGCTGGCACCTACTTCAGGAACAGCTTATGTTAATGGATTTAATATTTCCATTGAGCCAAAACAAGTGCGAAAACAAATAGGTTATATGCCAGACTTTTTTGGTGTTTATGATCACTTAAAAGCTGAGGAATATCTTGATTTCTATGGTTCGAGCTATGGAATAGAGGCTAATAAAAGAAAACAGCTCATTCCTCAATTACTTGAGCTTGTCAACTTATCTCATAAGCGTGATTCTTACGTAGATGTGCTTTCGCGGGGCATGAAGCAAAGACTATGCTTGGCAAGATCGCTGATACATGATCCAGAAGTGTTAATCTTGGATGAGCCAGCTTCAGGTTTAGATCCAAGGGCAAGGGTTGAAATGAGGGAAATATTGAAAGAATTAAAGACAATGGGGAAAACGATCTTGATTTCTTCACATATTTTACCGGAATTAGCAGAGATGTGTGATGAAATCGGGGTTATAGATAATGGAAAGTTAGTGGCTCATGGTTCTGTAGCTGAAATCCAAAAACAATTGCAAGCAGAAAAAATGATTGTTGTTAAGGTTTTCAATAATCGAAAAAAAGCGGTTCAATATTTTGAAGATCAGCCAAATGTTTCACAGATGGATCTTTTAGAGGATGATGAGTCTTTCCAATTTGTATTTAATGGCGATTCAGAGGAACAGTGGCATCTATTAAAAGAAGCTATTTTGCAAGATATCCAGATTGTAAGCTTTAAAGAATTTGAAACGAATTTAGAAGATGTATTTATGGAGATTACGAAAGGAGTGGAACTAGTATGAAACAGTTTTTAATTAACCCTGTATTAAATAAAGAATTTAAATTAAGGTTTCGCTCCTTTAAAACCTTTATCGGTCTCGTTGCCTATTTGTTAGCAATCGGTTTGATTGTCATTGGCTTTATTTTTATGATGACAGAGTTTAGAAGGGTCGGTTTTTTCCGTCCAGAAGAAAGTAGATCATTGTTTACTATGCTTTCATTTTTACAACTTGCACTAATATTATTTATCACCCCTGGTTTAACTGCAGGAGTGATCAGCGGAGAAAGAGAAAGGCAAACATTGAACATTTTGTTAACAACTGTTCAAAGCTCGACAAGTATTATTCTGAGCAAGTTGTTTTCATCTTTTTCGTATTTACTATTACTAATTATCTCAAGCTTACCAATATATAGTGTGGTTTTCTTATTTGGCGGAGTATCTCCTATGACATTGATCTCTGTTTTTGGATTTTATTTATTTACTATCATTGCATTTGCAAGCTTGGGTGTTTTATTTTCAACGATAATAAGGAAAACAATTGTATCTATGGTGACTACCTATGGAGTCACATTACTGTTAGCAGGTGGAACCGCTTTTTTCTTTCTCATTGTCATGCGTTTCACCCAAATGCAGATGCAGGGCGTTCCAACAACGAATCCAACAGGCTATTTTCTAGCGATGCTAAATCCACCTATTGTATTAGGAGGAATTCTTACACCTGAGATTTCAGAAGAGATGTATCGGACAACAGGAATCCACTTCCCGTTATGGGTTAGTTATATTATCTTTTATTCAATTCTAACTTTGATCGTTTTATTGATAAGTATTTGTAAGCTTCGCCCAAATATGAAACCGAAAAATAGGTGATCACGATGGATGCGAAAAAACAATTTTATCAATTAATAAAAGGTGTTCAAAAGCAGCTATGGTTTGAACATTTTTTAAAGAGCTTACAAATTTTGTTCATGGTAACAGGTGTATTTTCAATCGTATTATCTTTGCTGGGGCGTTGGATAGTGATTCCGTATATTGAAAGGCCATTGATTATAGGGATCATAGTTATATTTATCCTAATCTCTTATTTATTTTATAAAAATAGGCCCGGGAGGAAACAGTCAGCAGAGATTTACGATGAATATGTTAAAGATGACCGTGTGAAAACAGCTCTTTCTTTTATTGAATACGATGGGGATGTATATCAATTACAAAGAGAAGATGCCTTACAGTATATGAAAAAAGAAAGAAGTAATGTCCTGCAAAGAAAGAAAAAATGGCTTCATTATCGATTGATTATCATGGCGATCCTATTATGGGGCGGGATGATTTTATCAGAAAGCATTCCTAACGAAACAATGAAAATGGCAAAGAATAAGGAAAAGGAAATCGAGTTAGTCAAGAAAACAGAAGAAAAAATTAATCAATTGATAAAGAAAGAAAAAAACGAATCGACGAAAAAAAACTTAAAAAAAATGAAGCAAGACTTAAAAAAATTAAAAAAGGCTGATGATGCTTTAAAAAAATTAGCTAAAGAATATAATCAGCTTGAATTAAAAACATTAAAAGCAAAAGAAAAACAACAGCCATTGAGAAATTTTGCAAAAATATTAGAGGAAATTAAGTTAAATGATTTAGCTAAAGCAATTGAAAATAAAGATACAAAAAAAATCGAGGAACAAATAAAAAAAATGAAAGATGGTTGGTCACAGTTAACCGACCAGCAAAAGAAAGCTTTAAGTCAGCTGCAAAATGGAGAAAATCCATTATCAAAAGAACAGTTGTCACAACTGGAACAGAAAATTAACGATGCTATAAATATGGAAAATCAATTGAAAAATTTAGAAATTGCCCAAGACAACTTAAAAAATATTACTCAAGAATTACAAAAGAATATGATAGAAGATGGAATGCAAATTAGTGATCAATTAGCTTTTTCGGATCAATCTCAACAATTAATTAATGGAGAAAATCAATCAAATCAAAATCATTCAAATGGAAATAAATCTGGAAATAATCAAGGAAAGGGTCCAGGCCAAGGACCAGGACAAAGCCAAGGCAAAAGTCAAGGTCAAGGAAAAGACCAAAGCCAAGGCCAGGGACAAGGTCAAGGACAAGGACAAGGACAAGGTCAAGGCAATGGCCAGGGTCCTGGAGCTGGGACTGGTCAAGGGTCGCGTGATTTTCTAACTATTCCTGAAACGATCGATGGTAAGAATAATATTAAAAAAGATACAGGTACACTAGGTTCTGGTAAAAGTAAAGAGCAATTTTCGGGAAATGGACCAGTATTAAGGGGTTCAATACGTTCTTATAAAGAGGTGTTTCAACAATATGTAAATGCGTTTCGAAACAGTTCGGATAGAGTAAGGCTTCCTAATGAATTAGAAACAATTGTTAAACAATACTTTTCAGATTTAAATCCTGACTAAGAGGTGTAAGAGATGATAGAAAATTCGAAAGAGATAGTCTTTAAAGAGGCAACTGAGCTGCTTAAGCAAACAAAATCGGAAATACAGTCATTTATTGTTGGTCAATCTGAAGTTATTGATCAAGTGTTATGGACGATATTTTCAGGTGGTCATGCCTTATTAGAAGGATTGCCAGGGTTAGGTAAGACGATGCTGATCAGAACAATTTCAGAAGTTATTGATTTGTCTTTTTCACGTATTCAATTTACTCCTGATTTAATGCCCTCAGATATTACAGGTACGATGATTATAGAGCCTAATGAAAGTGGCAAACAGGAATTTGTTTTTCATATGGGACCACTGTTTTCTAATATTGTTTTGGCAGATGAGATCAATCGTGCGACACCGAAAACTCAAAGTGCACTATTGGAAGCGATGGCAGAAAAAACGATTACGATTTTAGGTGACACCAAAAAGCTGGAATCTCCATTTTTTGTATTAGCCACTCAAAACCCAATTGATATGGAAGGAACCTATCCTTTGCCTGAAGCCCAAATGGATCGGTTTATAAGTAAAATTAATGTTGCTTATCCTACTAAAGAAGAACTAAAAGAAATTATTGTAAGGACGACTGGAGTTAAACCGCCGATATTGCGCAAGATTATATCTAAATCAGATGTGGTTCATATCCAAAATCTATCTAAAGAAATATTAGTTTCTGAAGAAATATTAGAACTTGCTGTCAATATTATATCTGCTACCCATCCAAATACAGAGAATGCTCCTGATTCGGTGAATAAATTTGTGCAATATGGCAGTGGTCCACGCGGACTTCAAGGCCTTATTCAAATGGCGAAAACAAGAGCCTTATTTGCTGGTCGATATCATGTATCTATTGGTGATATAAAGCAAGTCGCCTCACCAGTATTACGACATCGAATACTGCTTAATTTTGAAGGGGAAGCATCCGGAATTACTCCAGATAATTTGATTCAAGAATGTATTGAAATGGTCCAAAGGGCTGGAGTATATGCTAAATGATGATGTTATCACAGGAGCTTTTAGCCAAGTTAAGAAAAGCAACATTAGTTGTTAAAACTAGAAAAAGAGGAACTCATAAAGGATTGAGACGTTCTCCTAAATTCGGTTCATCATTAGAGTTTTCTGATTTCAGAGCATATCAACCAGGGGACGATCTAAGGCAAATTGATTGGAATATTTATGGCCGAACCATGAAGCATTATATTAAACGATATTTAGATGAACAAGAAATAAAAACTGCTATTTATTTGGATTGTACAGCATCAGTAAACATTATTGAGAGCAAATGGGAGAGAGCAAAACAGATAGCAGCAGCATTCACTTATTTAGCTTTGTCAAATGAAGATCAAGTTTCTTTCATACCTGTTGAAACGAAGCAGCCAAGGATTATTCATAAAAAAGGCTCTTTTCATGCAAAAGCATCCATTTTCGAAATACTAAACTTACAAGTAAAAAATGAAGGGCTTTCCTTTACAGAATCAATTAAAAGTCATTTCCTGAAGGGTAAGCAGCTAACTATCATTATAACAGACGGATTAGAGCCAATCGATCATTATGAAGGGGTACTTGAAAAATTCGCATTTTTAAAAGGAGAAGTTTGGTTCATCCAATTATTAAGCAGAATTGAAATACATCCAGAATATCATGGAGATATAAAGCTCATTGATAGTGAAACAAGGAACGAAGTAAATGTTAGCATGAAACCCAGGATCATCAGTCAATATGAAAAAAAGTTAAATGAACATACAGAAAATCTAAAGCTTCTATGTAAAAGATTGGGTTTTGGGTACCTTTTAGTAGATGATACAAAGACGATTGATGAAATTATTCTTAGGGATTGCATCTCCCATGGTTGGATTAGGTGAGGTGAAAATACTATGGGTTTAACAAATCCAATCTATTTATTACTTAGCATTTTTATTGCCGGAGTCATCATATTTTATCTATTTCGTAAGCAATACGAAAAACAAATTGTCCCATCCAATCTATTTTGGGATCAGGTAATGAATGAATGGCAGGCTTCACCTTGGATTGAAAAGCTGCAAAGAAATATATTATTATGGATGCAATTAGCGATTTTAACATTATTAATGTTTGCGTTAATTAATCCTTTCTGGCAGACAAAAGGGATCGGTAGTGATCATTTAATTATTATTGTAGATACATCAGCCTCAATGTCTGCAATCCATAACGGTCAATCAAGATTCCAATCAGCGAAAAATGAATTAATATCGATGATTGATCAAATAAATGGACAAGATGTTACATTAATTTCTGCAGGGAATGACGCAAAAGTAGAGATCAAAAACGAAACGAATCAATCACTTTTAAAAGCAAAGATAAATCAGCTTTCTATTTCCTATCAAGCTTGCAATATAGATAAAGCCATCCGTCTAGCAGAGTCTATGGCAGAAAAAAATAATTCATCCATCCATATATATTCGGATTCAGTTACAAAAGAATCCATTCCGCAGATTCGTCAAAAGCTCCCAATTCATGTTCATAATATTGGTAGTGAAGGAACAAATCTATCCCTCCAATCTTTTGGGGTAGCAAAGAGGAATCAAAAGATTGTTGGGGCAGGTTTGATTGAAAATCAGAGCAAAGAAGATCAGCAAGTGCAATTTCAAATTCGTAATGAAGATAATGTCCTTTTTACAAAAGTGGTTTTAATCCCTGGAGGCAGTCAAAAACTAGTCAATGTTCCATCCTTGCCTCAGAAGGATTATTATGTTGCATCAATCGATGTAAAGGATGATTATCCTATTGATAATACAAGGACGGCTGTCTATTCACCACCTCTTTCAAAAATATATGCAGTTGGTGACGTAAATCCATTTTTAATAAAAGGATTCGAGACTATTGGTGTACATGTTACTCAGGTTTCTATGAATGATTGGAAAGAGGAGCCAGAAGACGGAATTGTTTTAATGGAAGGTGTTCCCTTAACAAAATGGATCAAATCTCCTTCCATGATTATTAATCCAAACAAAGGGAAAGAATCGAATATTAAACATCAGATAACGACCAAGGATGATCCCTTACTCCAATATGTCGATTTTGAAAATACTTTTATTCAAAAAGGATCAACGATGAATCAAACTACTTTACAAACCATTGCCCAAAGTGGTGATGTTCCATTAATTGGAAAGGGTGAACAAAATGGAAAGCGAGTAGTTTGTGTTAATTTTTCAATAGAAGATTCAGACTGGCCTTTAAAGCCGGGTTTTCCTATATTTTTATATCAATCATTTCAATGGCTTTCTGATCAGCAAAACTTTAAAGGATTTTTTACGCCAGATGAAAAAAAGTGGATGACAACCGATACAAATTCAAACTGGAAGATCTATGATGAATCCGGCAAATTTATTCGTTCCTTTCAGCTTGAAAAGGAAAGCTTTGTTGCACCTAATAAGCCAGGGTTATATCAAATTACAGCAGGGGATCATTCTATGTATATGGCAGTAGTACTTGATGAATCAGAACAATCCATACCAGTAAAGCCTTCTTTTGTTTTGAATCAACTAAAACCTGGGGCAAAAGGAAATATTAAATCAACACCATACTCATTTATATGGTTCTGGATAACAATTACAGCATTCATCATATTATTTATTGAATGGGAGGTTTATAGACGTGCAAATAGACGTTAAATATCCTCTTCTTTTCCTATTAGTCATCCCAGCACTTATAGTAATATATCTTTTTTATCGAAGATCTCAATCGATAAACAAAATAGAAAAAAATCTTATTATTTCATTAAGGTCAATCATTTTCCTTCTACTAATCTTTGCTTTAACTGTTCCACAAATTTTACTTCCGGTAAAAGGAGAAAATGTTATTTTTTTAGTGGATCGTTCAGCAAGTATGAAAGGAACGGATACACAAATTTTATCTTGGATTGAAGAAAGCATGCGGTCAAAAAAGAAACAGGATTCCTTTGGTATTGTTTCGATAGGAAAAACTGCAGCAGTAGAACAATCTTTAACGAGCGATGAAGAACCTATCCAGCAATTTTCAAGCAAGGTAGGTGAGGATCAAACAAATATTGAACAAGGGATACAGCTTGCAGCTTCACTTATACCCAATTATCAAAAAGGAAGAATTGTCTTATTTTCTGACGGAAATGAAACGACTGGAAATGCAAAGGAAGCTGTAAATTTATTAAAACAACAAAATATTGAATTGGTTCATGTAAAGATGGCAGGGAAATCAGGAAATGATGCTGCTTTAACAGAGTTTAAAGTCCCACCAACATTATATAAAGGAGAAAATGCCCAACTAAAGATTAAGGCGAAAAGTAATATTAACGAGGACGCCACTATCCGCATTTCTTTGAACAACCGTGAGATATTAAAAAAAGCTGTTAAGCTAAAAGTAGGGGAGAATCAATTTACATTTTCACATGATGTCGACGATACAGGAATGTTTGTTTATAAAGCTGAAATCATTGCTGAAAATGATGCATTTTTAGAAAATAATAAGCTTTTTGCTGTTTCCAATGTAACAGGTACACCGAGAGTTCTCATTGTTCAAGATAAAAAAGATGCTTCGCTAGAAAACATATTAAAAACGGCAAAGATAAAAGTAGATTCAATCGTTCCTGAGCAGCTTCCAAGTACATTATCCGGCTATTTACAATATCAATCGGTTATTTTTAACAATGTCGATGCTACCTCTATTGGTGAGAAGCAAATGAATTTTATAGAAAAAGCAGTAAAGGAATTCGGGATAGGCTTTGTGATGGCAGGTGGAGAAAACAGTTTTGGGCTTGGAGGTTATTTTAAAACTCCGATTGAAAAACTACTCCCTGTGAACATGGAGATAAAAGGGAAGAGAAAAATGCCCTCATTAGGCTTGGTCATTGTGATGGACCGTTCTGGAAGTATGAGCGGTCAAAAGCTGGCTCTTGCCAAAGAAGCAGCTGCAAGATCAGTGGAGCTATTGCGTGAGGAAGATACGCTTGGCTTTATTGCTTTTGATGATCGACCTTGGGAAATTGTTGAGACTGCACCAATTAAGGATAAAAAAAATGTCATAAAAAAAATCCGGTCTGTAACTGATGGGGGAGGAACAGAGATTTTTCAATCTTTGAAAATGGCTTATGATCAATTAAAGCCATTAAAACTTCAAAGGAAGCATATTATATTATTAACAGATGGACAGTCCCAAAATGCAAATTATCAGGAATTAATTGAAGAAGGAAAAAAGGATAACATAACAATCTCAACCGTTGGGCTTGGACAAGACGCAGATATTCGCTTATTAGAGGATCTAGCGAAATATGGAGCGGGTAGATTTTATTATGTTTCCGATTCAACTGTCATTCCAAGTATTCTATCAAGGGAAACAGTTATGGCAACTAGAACATATATCGAAGATCATCCATTCTATCCTAAAGTGCAGCCATATCCTGAGTGGTTTCTTTTTTTCAAAAACGGAATCCCTAAAATGAACGCATATATTGCAGTTACTCCTAAACAAACAGCACAGGTTTCTATTTTAAGTGAGAAAGAGGATCCTATTTTAGCAGAATGGCAATATGGTTTGGGAAGAACGATTGCTTTCACATCAGATACAAGAGGGAAATGGGCAGGCGATTGGGCAAGATGGAGTGAGTGGCCGAGCTTTTGGAGTCAACTCGTAACAAAAACTTTCCCTTCTTTTGAGAACATACCATATGAGATGAACGTTCGAGCAGAGAATGGAAAAACATCAATTACATTACAATCCGATCAGGCTGAATTATTGCCACTAGAAGCCTCTATTTTCTCGCAAACGGGAAAAGAGATGAAAGTTAAGACGAAGATGACAGCTCTTGGTCAATACGAACTTCAGATGGAAGATCTTCCAGGGATGTATTTTTTACGAATAAAACAAAAAACAGCAGATAATGGTATCAAAGCTTTTCAAACAGGCTTTACAGTTCCCTATTCAAAGGAATATTTACTACAAGGAACGAACGAACTTCATTTAAATGAGTTAGGAAAGCAAATTTCGAAAAAGGGTGCATTTGCCAATGTCCCAGGTAAATCTTATCATAGACAATCGATTACTGAGTGGCTATTGTTACTTGCATTTTTCCTTTTCTTTTTTGAGATCGCAATACGACGCTTTGGATTACAGCCTATTTTAAGAAGTATCCGTAAAGTAGATAAAAAAGAGGAATCCACAAAACAAAAGGTGGATCCTATTCAACAACTTGTAAAAAGTAAAAATCAAAGCACCAAACCGAAAAAACAAATTTCGGATAATACAGATATGAATAAACAGCCAAAATTAAATGAAACGAAAAAAATCGAAAAACGTCTAATAAATAAAAATGAACAAACAGATACCGACGATCGTATGCAGCGATTGTTAATTGCAAAGAAAAGAAAAAGATAGTTTATAAATCTGGTGAACCACAGCTGTGGTTCGCCACTTCAAAAATGATTCACACTTTCTATTATTATTGCATACTATTTTAATGTTTGTTTCTGTAATTTTTACGTGTTTCCCAAAATATATAAATGGTTTTTTAAAAATTAGAGGGGGAAGATTTGTGCTCATATCATTTGTACCAGCAGCCATTTCTTTTGTCAGTGTAACGGTTTTATGTCCTTTTTTAATCATGTTTTTAAAAAAGTTTCAATTAACCCAGCCAATTAGGAAAGAGCTTCCTGCAGACCACCAATTAAAAAAAGGAACACCACTGATGACGGGAAGTATTTTTTTAATAGGTGTTTTGGTTGCCTTATTTTATAAGCATAATCCATTAATGATTTTTTTGGCTGTGACGTTTCTTTTGTTTAGTTTTGTTGGTTTTTTAGATGATTATTGGAAGGCTTCTCGTCAGGATCCAGGAGGGGTTTCAGGAAAAACGAAATTATTCTTTCAATTTATATTTACTAGTACAATGCTATTTATTTTAGTAAAGTATTTTCATTTAAATCCGGAAATTACTTTGATTAAAGATGTATCCATTAATTTTTCAACTGAAGTTTATTTTATTGTTATTCTCCTTTTTATTGTGGGGTCTGCAAATGCAATAAACTTTACTGATGGAATGGATGGATTATTAGGGATTGTTGCTATTCCCACATACTTTTTCTTTTTTCTGATTTCTGAACGTCAGGAAGTCCAAGTCTTTTCTTTAATTATGATTGCTTGCATTCTAGGCTTTCTTATCTATAATATTTATCCAGCTAAGGCGTTTATGGGGGATACAGGATCATTAGCGATTGGCGGTTCACTTTCTTTTTTAGCAGTGTTGGAAAAAGTTGAAATATTAATACCAATATTATTTTTTATCTATTTTGCTGAGCAATTGTCCGTCATCTTACAAGTTACGTTTTTTAAATTAACGAAAAAACGTATATTTCGAATGACTCCGATCCATTTTCACTTTGGACTAAAATATGGCTGGTCTGAAAATGTCATAGTAACGGTCTTTGGTTTTGTTTCTTGGATTTGTACATTCATATGTTTACTTTACTGGAAATTTGTTTTAAATCCATAAAAGACGCAATAATTGTCCCAATAAAAATAAATGGGATCCAGGTGATACATATGATCGGAAATAAAAACAAAGGACACGAATCAACGATATTATAAATGATTGTACTTAAAATTATTCCAAATACTAAATATAGTAACAGAAATTCCATATGCAATTCACTCCTTTTTTTCATTATAAGAAAATGAAATTAAATGGATTGGGCTCTCTAGATAACAAACAAAAAAGATAGAAGAAGGTTCTTCTATCTTTTTTTGTGGAGTATAAAATTCTTATTCCAATCTTTCTAACCCTGCCATTTGTGAGTCGATTGTTTCTTTAATAACCTTACGTAATTTTCTCTCTACTTCTGATTGTTTCCCATTTTTGGTTTTGGCGATTACGCGAAGAACAACATCCGAACTTTCTAGCGATTGGACGCCCAATACATTTGGTCCTTCGACAATATTATCATCTATTGTAGCGATGTGGTCACAAGCTTTTTGTATGACATTTATTGCATCATCAATTGAGAGATGATCTCCTATTGTAAAGTCAACAAGTGCTTGCATATTTCCTCGTGAATGATTGCTTAAGGTTATGATTTGTCTGTTTGGTATAAAATGTATGGTGCCGTCAACCGATCGAATTTTCGTAGTGCGTAAACCTAATTGTTCTACAACTCCAGAGAATGTTCCTATTGTTACATAGTCATCAACATCTACTTGTTTTTCTAATAAGATGAAAAATCCAGTTACAACATCACTTACAAGACCTTGGGCCCCAAATCCAATGGCTAGGCCGACAATTCCTGATCCTGCTAATATTCCAGTAGTCGGGATACCTAAAGTTTGGAGCATTGTCACAAAAAAGACGAAAATAAGTACATATGAAAAAGTATTGTCGACTAAATTTTGTAATGTTTTCGATCTTCCATTTGAACTACCTGTCTTTTTTTGATAGTTATTAAAGCTAGTATGAATCACCTTTTTTCCTATTGCTTTAACTATTCTATAGGCAATATAGATTAGTATGATTTTTAATACCACTTGACCGATTAAAATAGAATAACCTGTCCAATCAAATTTGGTAACGCTTTTCGTTATCTTGTCCATTTATTCTTTCCTTTCTTGATAGCAAGGCATTTTGTTTTATTCCCCACTTTAGAAATGATAAACTTAATCTATAGAAAAATCACCATTGATTTTCTTTAAATTTATTTTACAAAATTTTTATTGTTTATTTTATGAACAAAATGGGAAAAACAATGAAGATAAAGTGAAATAATTTAAATAGAATTATTTTTTATTTAAATTTATTTTAATTTAGTGTTGACTCTAAAATAGTGGTCTATTATAATTACTATTGTGAGTAATAAGTAATTGAGAATAACCTCGTTACTTTATCAATTACATAAAATTTTTTTTGGAGGGATTCTTAATGGCAGAACGCATGGTAGCGAAACAAGCCCCACGTTTTGAAATGGAAGCAGTATTGCCAAATAAAGAATTTGGTAAAGTAAGTCTTGAAGAAAATATGAAAAACGATAAGTGGACAGTTCTTTTCTTCTATCCAATGGACTTCACTTTCGTTTGCCCAACTGAAATTACAGCACTTTCTGATCGTTATGATGAATTCGAAGATCTAGATGCTGAAGTAATCGGTGTATCTACTGATACTATTCATACACATTTAGCATGGATTAAAACAGATCGTAAAGAAAACGGTCTTGGCGATTTGAACTATCCTTTAGCTGCAGATACTAACCATGCAGTTGCACGTGAATATGGTGTGTTAATTGAAGAAGAAGGTGTAGCCCTTCGTGGTCTTTTCATTATTAGCCCAGAAGGCGAATTAATGTATCAAGTTGTTAACCATAACAACATTGGCCGTGATGTAGATGAGACTTTACGTGTTCTTCAAGCACTACAAACTGGTGGACTTTGCCCAGCTAACTGGAAGCCTGGACAAGCTACTCTTAATGCTTAATTAAAACAGTAAAAAGGCCTAACTCGCTGTTAGGCCTTTTTATTAGAAATACGAAAACGCCTTGGTCAGCCTCAGACAAAAATTCAAAAAAGTCTGCCCTATAACTTTTTTTGAATGAAGTTATTTGGCATCGAGGGGCTGTGCGCTAGAGCAAAACTCTCAAAGGAGGAATTATCAATGAAACTTCGTGAACCTATGCCAGAGTTAACTGGTGCTACTGAATGGTTAAATGGTCAAGTTACACGTGAAGAATTAATTGGTGAAAAACCAACATTGCTTCATTTTTGGTCAATCAGTTGTCATTTATGTAAAGAAGCAATGCCGCAAGTTAATGATTTCCGTGATAATTATAAAGATAAATTGAATGTTGTTGCGGTCCATATGCCGCGTTCAGAGGATGATTTGAACATCGATGAAATTAAAAAGGTTGCTGCGGAACATGGCATTACTCAACCTATTTTTGTCGATAGTGAACACAAATTAACGGAAAAATTTGAAAACCAATATGTTCCAGCATACTATGTTTTTGATAAAGACGGTAATCTGCGTCATTTCCAAGCAGGCGGCAGCGGCATGAAAATGCTTGAAAAACGTGTCAACCGCGTATTAAACGAAACAGAAGCAGCAGGGGCATAATAGAGACAAGCAGGTATTAATTTTTTACCTGCTTTTTTTATTTAGCATAGACAAACGATGTAAAGAATAAGATAAAAAGTCATGCCATAATTTTATAAGTAGGTTTTTTAGAGCTTTTTAATAGCTCTTTTTCTTTTGATTAATAGCAAAAAACAAAATAAAAAAATTTTTATAAAAATTGCAACTAAAGTATGGAAAAATATTTCGATAACCGTTATATTTAATATTACGTTTTAAATTTTTTTATATTGGGGGGGAATGCAATGGAGACTTTTAAAAAACTGAAAGACTTTTATTGGCCTTATAAACGGCTGTTTATAACGTCGATGTTATTTTTAATCGTTGTTACAGCGATAACGATTGTTTATCCAATTATTTTACAGTTGACGATTGACGAAGTGGTATTTAAAGAAAAATATGAACTTATACCATATTTATCAATAGGTTTTGTCATCATCATGGTAATAAAAGGGGTTGCGACATTTATTCAGCAATACACAGGTGACTTGTTTGGGATTACCTCTGTTTATCGTCTTCGAAATGCCTTGTATGAAAAACTTCAATATTTACCATTCCGTTATTATGATAATGCGAAAACTGGTGACTTAATGTCGAGGTTAACAGCAGATGTGGAAGGCTTTCGTTTTTTCCTATCGTTTGGATTCTCTGAAGCTTTGAGATTTATTTTGATTTTGGGAATAAGCTTCAGTGTTATGTTTTACTACTCAGTATCACTAACATTTATGACAATGATTATGCTCCCTTTTCTAGCAGTCGCTGTTTATAAGTTTGATAAGGTTGTCCATCCGGCGTTTAGAGGAATAAGGAGATCCTTTGGGAAACTTAATACGAATGTACAAGAAAATATTAGTGGTATTAATACGGTAAAATCCTTATCTCGAGAAGAATTTCAAACCTCTAAGTTTAACGTTTCCAATGATGATTACCGTGATCAACAAATTCAAACAGCAAATATTTGGGCGAAATATTTTCCTTTGATGGAGCTGATTGGGAACGTAGGAATCATTATATTATTGGCGTATGGAGGCTATTTAGTTATTAATGAGAGTATGAAGCCAGGTGAACTCGTGGCATTTTATAGTTTATTGGGTTACATTCTAATGCCTATTATTAATCTTGGGTTCACAATAAATTTATTTTCCCAATCCAAAGCTTCGGGAGAACGTTTATTGGAAATTCTTGAGGCGGATAATGAAATTTATGACAAAGAAAATGCATTTGAAGTTGAACGAATGAATGGGGAAGTTGAATTTCAAAATGTTACTCTTCAATATTTTGGAGATGAAAATGCTGCGATTAAAAATATTGATTTTATAGCAGAACCAGGCAAAGTAATTGGATTGATAGGATCTACAGGGTCTGGTAAAACAACGATTACCCAATTGATGACTAGATTTTACGAACCTGTTTCAGGAAAAGTATTAATTGATGGAAAATCTGTTAGTGATTATTCCATTCAATCGTTACGCTCAAACATAGGTATTGTTTTACAGGAATCATTCCTTTTTTCATCAACGATTAAAGCGAATATTGCCTATGGTCGTCCACACGCAACAATGGAAGAAATTATAGAAGCAGCAAAAAGAGCTCAAGCACATGATTTTATAATGGAATTACCGGATGGCTACGACACCATGCTTGGTGAAAGAGGTCTAGGATTATCAGGTGGTCAAAAACAAAGAATTGCAATTGCACGTGCGATTTGTTTAGACCCAAGTATTTTAATATTAGATGATGCAACAAGTGCTGTTGATATGGATACGGAGTTTAAGATTCAAGAAGGCTTGCGACAAGTAATGAAGGGAAGAACGACATTTATCATTGCACACCGAATTTCTTCTCTTAAACATGCTGATGAAATACTCGTATTGGAAAATGGAAAAATAGTAGAAAGAGGCGTCCATTCGGAACTTTTATCAAATGGGGGACCATATGAACGAATTTACAAAATCCAATACAAAGATCAGCAGGCTATTCTGCAATCCCAGACAGGTTGAGGTGAAATTCATTGACTAAGGAAAAGAATGCAAAACAAATGAAAGTGGAGCGATTTAATTACTCCACTGAACAAATTATAGATAAACCCTTTAACTGGAAGCAGATGTTGCGTCTACTGAATTATTTAAAACCATATTCAAAAAATCTCTTGCCTAAATCGTTAGCGGCTATGCTTCTCAATACAATTATTCGACTAATTATTCCAACCTTAATTGGGGTATATGCAATAGAAAAAGGGATACAGGGGAAGGATGGACAATTATTATCGATTATTATCATTGTGATTGCCGTTCTGTACATAGTATCCTATTTAGCAAATATATTTAGAATCCGTTGGATGAATCAGCTTGGACAAAAGGTTATTTACGATATTCGGAAAAACTTGTTTACTCATGTTCAACACCTTTCCCATCGTTTTTTTGATCAGCGTTCAGCAGGTTCGATTCTTGTAAGGATTATGAATGATACAAACTCATTACAGGATTTGTTTACAAATGGGGTTGTGAACCTTTTAATGGATATGATTATGTTAGTTGGGGTTATCGTCATTTTATTCATGCTAAGTCCACAACTGACATTAGCTGTATTGATTATCCTGCCAATCATGTTTTTGATTTCTACTAAGCTTCGGCAAAATATTCGCCGATCTTGGCAGTATATGCGTATAAAACAGTCAAAGCTAAATTCGCATTTAAATGAAAGTATCCAAGGAATTCGCGTTACACAATCCTTTACACAAGAAAAAGAAAATATGAAGTTCTTTGATGGTGTCAACACTGAGAACTACGAAGCATGGCGAATAGCAACGAAGAAAAACGCACTTTTTAGACCGATGATTGAATTAACGAATGCTGTTGGTTCTGCAGTTCTTATCTGGTATGGTGCACACCTAATTCAAACTGATTCACTTAAATTAGGAGAATTTGTTTCTTATGCCTTTTATTTAGGAATGTTTTGGGAGCCGATCTCTAGAATTGGTCAGGTATATAATCAGCTGTTAATGGCGATGGCTTCATCAGAAAGAATTTTCGAATATTTAGACGAACAGCCTATCGTTCACGAAAAGGAAAAGGCGATTGAATTACCTGATATGGAAGGTCATGTTCAATTTGAAAATGTTGAGTTTTCATATGACGATAATCGTTTAGCATTAAAAGGGGTTAATCTAGAAATGAAGCAGGGTCAAACAATTGCTTTAGTTGGTCATACAGGCTCTGGGAAAACAACGATAGCAAATTTGATTAGCCGTTTCTATGATCCAACCGCTGGATCTGTTAAAATTGATGGTCATGATTTAAGGGATATTTCGTTAAAAAGTTTACGAAATCGAATTAGTGTCGTCCTCCAAGATACATTTATATTTTCAGGAACGATCATGGAAAATATTAAATTTGGCCGTCCAGAGGCTGAAGATGAGGAAGCAATTGCAGCCGCAAAAGCGATAGGAGCCCATAAATTTATTGAGAACCTTCCTAACGGTTATGAAACACAAGTTGAGGAAAGAGGAAATATTCTTTCCGTAGGTGAAAGGCAGCTGTTATCATTTGCGAGAGCTTTACTTGCCAATCCTAGAATTATTATTCTAGATGAAGCAACTGCAAGTATCGATACGGAAACAGAGGTACAAATTCAAAACGCCTTACGAACTTTATTAAAAGACAGAACATCGGTTATCATTGCCCATCGACTTTCAACCATACGAGAAGCAGATAAAATTTTTGTCCTTGATCACGGGAATATTATTGAAGAAGGAAACCATGATCAATTAATGAAGCACCAAGGTGAATACTATCGATTAGTAAAAGCTCAATTTAAAATGCTGGAAGCGATATAAAAAGAAGGGTGACTTGGTCATCCTTCTTTTTATATCGCTTATCAATAAAACCCTGTATGGTATGCGTTCAGCTAGTTTTACTACGTGAAGAAATCGCTTCACGCATATCATACAGGTCATTTTATCAACCATAACGATTAACAAATCCTTTATATTACAAGAAATTACATTTTCGAATACTCCTCTACGTCTCAAGTCTTATAAAAAAATAAAGCTGCGGATTGTTATTGAATTCAGGCATTTTTTTTATGATATAAACAAAGGGAGGAAATATTAATGACAACATTATTCGAAAAAATTAAAAACTCAGTGATGGCTGATCTACATGATATTTTAGAAACAAAGGAAAAGAACAATCCGATCTCACGATTAAACCAATACTTACGTGAAAGTGAAAATGAAGCAAAAAAAGTAGAAAAGTTAATTGAAAGACAATATTTACTAAAAGAGGAATTTGCAAGAGAGTTGAAACAAGCCGAATCGATGGCGGATAAACGTTGTAAGCAAGGGGAAATTGCACTTCAAGCAAATGAACTAACTTTACACCAAGTGGCAATTGACGAAGAGGCAATTTACAAGGTGCAGGCACTTAGCTTAAAGGAAGCTTATAATGAAGCATCCAGTCAGTTAGAAATGCTAGAGAAAAAACATCGAGAAATGAAAATAAAATTAAAAGATATGCATATTAAACGGTTAGAACTAATGGGCCGGGAGAACGTAATAAAAGTAACAAAAAAGATAAACCATGTTTTAGATGACTCTATTGCTGGAAAAGCAAATGTACGATTTGAAGAAACCAATAGGTATATGGATCACTTAGAAGGAAGAATAAATTCTAGTTATGATATGAGTATGTTCGATTCTCGGATTAATGAGCTTGAAAAAGGATTAAAAACAGAAGAAACAACTATTAAATAATAGGTAATCTATGGTAGTATAAAAAGCATATATCCGTTCATTGCATACGGCTAGATCCTCAAGGAATGTTCCTCGGGGGTCTTGTCGTATGTTTAATAGAATCAGTGATGGAATATTCTTTTAATTGCTATCTATGAAAGAGGGAGGCAACATGAGAAAAAGATCGGATCAAAATACAATCACATGGATAATCTTAGTTGCCGTTGTTGGAATTTTATTTGAAATTTCCTTTAATCCGGAATCTCTCATTTTTCTTGGGATCGCGGCACTACTTATTTATTTAGGTAAGAAAAAAAGCACCAGATCCTCTGGAATTATTTTATTTATCGTTGGAATCTCGATTGCAGTTATTATCATTATTTCAACTGTTTTTTTTAAACTAATATTATTTTCAATCTTAATCTATCTTTTAATGCAATACAAAAAGAAAAAGCGCAAACCGAAAATTATTACGGTTGAAACAATTGAGCCCTCAAGTCATTCAAAAGTAAATCGAAAACAGCCATATATTAAAAATAAATTTTTTGGTAGTCAACGTTTTGAAGACAATATTTATGAATGGGATGATATCAATATTCAATGTGGTCTTGGCAATACGGTTATTGATTTAAGTATGACTATGCTGCCAGTAGGGGAATCCACTGTAGTGATAAGAGGATTGGCCGGCAATATTCAATTACTTATTCCATATGATGTTGCTATATCAGTTAATCATTCATCAATAACTGGTAATGTAAATATATATGGTCAAGAGGAGAATGTGTTTAATCAAAATACTATTTACTACTCTGATAACTATGAAGAATCATCAAGAAAAATAAAAATCATCACCTCATTGCCAATTGGAAATCTTGAGGTGAAACACGTATGAGTATACAAAGAACATTTTTATTTTATTTTAGTTCTTTTTCCCTTGTAATAGCCATTTTTATATCAGCCATATATATACAAACCATAAAAGTTGATTGGTATGAAGCCCTTTTTTTTAAGCAAATTTTTTTATTACCCGTTATTGTATTTATCATTTTGACAAGTATTATACTTGGTGTCGTTTGCGGGTTAGTTATCGGTTATATAATGAAAAAAAAGTTTGAAGAAGTAGATATCCGATTAGTTGAACTAGAAAAAGGAGAATTTGATATTTCGAAAATTCCTACTGAAAAGCTTATTGAAGTTTCTGGATTGTATGATCGTTTACAACGAATTCAAAACCGATTTGATGAGCAAGTAAAAGCGTCTCAGAAGCTGGCTAATGAACGTGCTGATTGGAATGAAAGTATGAAACAAGAAATACTTTCACAAGAAAGAAATCGTTTAGCAAGAGAGCTTCATGATTCTGTCAGTCAGCAGCTATTTGCGGCAACGATGCTACTATCAGCCATTAATCAAAATCCAAACCCTGATAAAACAGTAACAAATAAACAAATGAAGCTAGTTGAAGAAATTATTAATGAATCTCAATCTGAGATGAGAGCTCTTTTGCTTCATTTAAGACCTATTCAATTAGAGGGGAAAAGTCTAAAAAAAGGTGCTGAAGAATTGCTACTTGAGTTAACAGCAAAGCTTCCTTTAAAAGTTAGTTGGAAAATCGATGATTTAAAGCTTGATAAAGGAGTAGAAGATCATCTATTTCGAATTATGCAGGAATCTATATCCAATACTCTCCGCCATGCAAAAGCTACTACATTAGAGATCCACTTAATAAAACGTGAACAGTTTGTATTTTTAAAAATTATCGATGATGGTGTTGGCTTTGAAATGGGGCAGGAAAAAGCTGGTTCTTATGGTTTGCAAAATATTCGGGAACGTGCCGCAGAAATTGGAGGAGCGATAAAAATGATCAGCTTTAAAGGAAAAGGTACTAGTATTGAAGTGAAAATTCCGATTTTAAAACAAAAGGAGGCGGTAGAATGATAAAGGTATTATTAGTAGATGATCATGAAATGGTTCGTATTGGAGTTTCAGCCTTTTTATCGATTCAACTTGATATTGAAGTAATTGGGGAGGCGGATGATGGCAGAAAAGGGGTAGAGCTTGCCTTACAATTGCGCCCAGATATTATTCTAATGGATCTTGTTATGAATGAGATGGATGGCATTCAAGCTACAAAGGAAATCATAAAACAATGGCCTGAGGCGAAAATAATTATTGTTACAAGTTTTATTGATGATGAGAAGGTATATCCTGCTCTTGAAGCAGGTGCGACAAGTTATATGCTAAAGACATCTAAAGCAAGTGATATTGCAGATGCCGTTCGATCTACATATGAAGGACAATCTGTTCTAGAGCCACAAGTCACTGGAAAAATGATGATGCGGATGAAGCAAGGCAATAAACGTCCACTGCATGATGATTTAACGAATCGAGAGCTCGAAATCCTTTTACTAATGGGCGAAGGGATGACCAATCAAGAAATCGCGGATGAATTATTTATTGCATTAAAAACGGTTAAAACACATGTAAGTAATATATTAAGTAAATTAGAAGTTCAGGATCGTACACAAGCCGTCATTTATGCTTTTCAACATCAATTAATAAATAAAAAATAGGAGATATAGGGGATCCATTTAACCCTATTATCTCCTATTTTTATTTTTTTCTTAGAGTTAAGTTTGTGAAAAATGTCACAAAACATTCATGCTCAATGATTCACATTGTATAAAAAAGGTTTACACTAATAGTAATAAAAGTAAATAAAAAATACTTTTAATACTAAGAATATATACTGGAAATAAAGGAGGGTTTTCATGATGGAACTGGATAATGTCATTTTGAGTCGAATGTTAACAGGAATGACCTTAGCTTTTCATATTATTTTTGCAACGATCGGTGTTGGTGTACCTGTTATGATATCAATTGCTGAGTTTTTAGGAATTAAACGAAAGGATCCATATTACAACCTTTTAGCTAGGCGTTGGGCAAGAGGATTTACGATCACTGTTGCGGTGGGAGTTGTAACTGGTACATGTATAGGTCTTCAGTTATCCATGCTTTGGCCGAGTTTTATGCAAGTGGCGGGAAAAATTATTGCTTTACCTTTATTTATGGAAACATTCGCTTTTTTCTTTGAAGCGATCTTTCTCGGAATTTATTTGTATACTTGGGATCGATTTAAAAATAAATACGTGCACTGGATTTTAACATTTCCGATAATGATTGGTTCATCTGCGTCTGCTATGTTTATTACAATGGTTAATTCATTTATGAACACTCCTCAAGGCTTTACTTTAAAAAATGGAAAAATGCTTAATATCGATCCTATAGCAGCAATGTTTAATCCTGCCACACCATCAAAGGTGTTTCATGTAGTAACTTCTGCATATGCGGCTTCAGCAATTTTGCTTGCAGCTATTACTGCCGTTTTATACATACGAGGAAAACGAGGCATTTATTATCAAAAAGCATTAACACTAACGATGGTGACAACCTTCATTTTTGCTACTGGAACAGCATTAGCTGGAGATGCATCTGCAAAATTTCTAGCTAAACATCAACCGGAAAAACTTGCTGCTGCTGAATGGCATTTTGAAACAAGCAGGGGAGCGGATCTAATATTATTTGGTACTCTAGATGAAAATAATCATATAAAAAATGCCATTCACATACCCAAATTCCTTAGCTTTTTAGCAGGTGGATCCTTTGATACAAAAGTAATTGGTTTGAATGATTTTCCAAAGGATGAAATTCCGCCTCTTAGTGTCCATTACATGTTTGATTTAATGGTGATTATTGGTTTTTATCTTGTATTAATCCCTCTTGTATTTTTATTTATACGCCGTATTAAAAAATGGTCGGAATGGAATAAGCCGCTTTTATGGGCAATTGTTGCGGGCGGTCCTTTAGGAATTGTTGCCATTGAATTAGGATGGATGTATGCGGAACTAGGCAGGCAGCCATGGATTTTAAGAGGATATATGAAGGTTGCGGAAGCTGCAACGACCGGTAATGGGGTAGGATTAACATTTATTTTGTTTGCGATTCTTTATTTCATCCTTGCGATTATTAGTTGTGTTGTTCTAATTAAAATGTTTAAAAATTATCCAGCAGAAGCCGAGTTTAATGAAAGATTTTTATAAAGGGATAATGGAGAGGAATGTTGAATATGAATCTTGAAATACTTGGAATTACCGTTCTTTGGATATTCCTATTCGGATATTTAATTGTTGCTTCTATCGACTTTGGAGCTGGATTTTTTGCATTTTATGGAAGGGTTACAAAAAAGGATCATATTATAAATGGGATAATTAATCGATATCTATCTCCTGTTTGGGAAGTGACAAATGTTTTTTTTGTATTCTTCTTTGTAGGCATTGTAGGATTTTTTCCTGATACGGCCTATTATTTTGGAACAGCTTTATTAATTCCGGGAAGCATTGCATTAATTTTAATTGTCATAAGAGGTTCCTTTTATGCCTTTGGAAATTATGGATCTAAAAATAATGTTGTATATTTATTTTTGTATGGTGCAACTGGCTTACTAATACCTGCATCATTATCAACAGTATTAACCATTTCTGAAGGCGGGTTTTTAGCTGAAAAAGGGCATCATGTTCTCTTTTTGGCAAAAGAGCTTTTTACTAGTTTTTACTCTTGGAGTGTCGTTTTCCTTGCAATCGTTTCTGTGCTTTTTATTAGTGCTGCATTTTTAACTTATTATGCGAATAGAGCAGATGATATTGAAGCAAGAGAAATATTACGGAAATTTGCCTTATTTTGGAGTCCACCAACTATATTGGCTAGTCTATTAGTTTTTATTTCATTACAAAGACATAACCCAGTTCATTTTAATAATTCCTTAGATCTATGGTGGATGTTTTTATTATCGCTCATATTTTTCTTTATTGCTTCTATTTTTATATATAAACGAAAGTATTTCGGTTTTGCCTTTATTTCGGTCATATTGCAATTTTTCTTTGCATTTTTTGGCTATGGTGCCTCACATTTGCCATATATTCTTTATCCGTTTATTACAATCCATACGAGTGTGACGAATGCAACCATGGGAACAGCACTTGTCATTGCTTTAATTGCTGGACTTTTATTATTAATTCCTTCTCTCATATTGTTGATGAGCCTTTTTCTTTTTAATGCTGATTATGTTAAGGGTAAAAAGTAATTTTTCTAGGCAATTTTCGTAAAGTTTGTTGCTTTTTAGTGATATTTTATTAACAATCTGAGTTGATTGTAGCGGAGGGCACTTGACTCCTGCGGGAAAAAGAGGGAAGTGGGAGACCCCGCAGGCGGTAACGCCGAGGAGGCTCCCATCCCTCCCCGCGGAAAGCAAGTGTCTGGAGCGGAAATCAACGGACTAAGTTTATAGTCTAAAAACAACAATTTATACGAAAAGAGCCTTTTTCTAAAATAAACTTCTATGCTAGAATGGGAGATATTAGTCTTCTATTAGTGGGGGAGTTTAGATGAAGAAAGAATTTGTAGTTATAGGTCTTGGTAGGTTCGGTGGAAGTATTTGCAGAGAATTATCCTTGCAAGGAATGGAAGTAATGGCCATTGATCAAGATGAAGATCGTGTGAATGAATTTGCGTCAATTGCAACTCATGCTGTTATTGCTGATTCAACAGATGAGACCGTGTTAAAAAACTTAGGAATTAGAAATTTTGATCATATTATTGTTGCTATTGGTGCCGATATTCAAGCAAGCATTCTAACAACCCTAATGTTGAAGGAAATAGGTGCTAAAAAGGTTACGGTTAAAGCACAAAACGATTACCATGCTAAAGTTTTGCAAAAAATTGGAGCGGACCATGTTGTACACCCAGAACGAGATATGGGCAGAAGAATTGCTCACCACATTGTATCTAATAATGTTTTAGATTATATTGAGCTTTCGGATAAATATAGTATTGTAGAAATTGCTGTTAATGAACATATAACTGGGAACTCAATTGTAGATTTAAATATTCGTGCTAAATATGGAATTAACATTGTTGCGATTAAACGTGGAAATTCGATGGTCATCTCACCTCAAGCATATGATGTCATTGAACAAGATGATATATTAATTGTAATTGGTGCAGATGCGGATATTCAAAGATTTGAGAAAAAGCTTTCTCAATAAAATAGGATTTGTTAAACAATGTTGTTTTTATGAAAACCCTGTACGGTATGCGTTCAGCTAGTTTTACTTCGTAAAGAAATCGCTTCACGCATACCATACAGGTGATTTTTTCAACAATAACCATTAACAAAGCTATAAAATAAAAAAAGGAACATCACTATTTTTAGGATGTTCCTTTCTTATTTATTTTATTAAAAATTAAACTTCCATAATGATCGGCATGATCATTGGTCGACGTTTAGTTTTTTCATAAAGGAATGGTGCTAAAGTATCTGTAATCTCATTTTTGATTTCTGTCCATTGTGTTGTTTTTCTTTCCATCACTTTGTTTAAGTGCTTAGAAATGAGATTTTGTGCTTCGTTAATTAGATCTCCTGATTCACGCATATAAACAAACCCTCTTGAGATAATATCCGGACCAGAAGCAATCTTAAAGTCATTCATGTTAATAGATACAACGACAACAACAAGACCTTCCTCAGATAATATTCGTCGATCTCGGAGAACGATGTTACCGATATCACCGATTCCATTTCCGTCAATATAGACAGATCCTGAAGGGATTTTACCTGCTACTTGTGCAGAATCACTACTTAAAGCGAGAACCTCACCATTGTCCATAATGAAGCAGTTTTCTTCAGGAACACCGCAATCAACTGCGAGCTGCGAATGCATTTTTTGCATACGATATTCACCATGAATAGGCATAAAGAATTTAGGTTTAATTAATCTAAGCATTAATTTTTGTTCTTGCTGTCCGCCATGACCAGAAGTATGAATATCATTAAGAGGACCATGTATAACATCAGCACCAGCACGACAAAGTAAGTTAATCGTACGATTTACACTTATTGTATTCCCTGGGATTGGTGAAGAAGAAAAGACTACAGTATCACCAGGTTGAATTTGAATTTGTCGATGAGTTCCATTTGCTATTCTTGAAAGTGCTGCCATTGGTTCACCTTGGCTACCAGTACACAAAATAGTAACTTTATTAGCAGGCAAACGATTAATAGCTTGAGCATCGATAAATGTATCTTTTGGACATTGAATATAGCCGAGATCATGTCCAATATTAATTGCTGCTTCCATACTGCGTCCGAATACAGCAATCTTCCTGCCATTCATTACAGCAGCTTCTGCCACTTGTTGCAGGCGATGAATATTAGAAGCAAAAGTTGCAAAGATAATTCGTCCATCGACCTTACGGAAAACATCCTGAATACTTTCTCCTACACGACGTTCAGACATAGTAAAATGCGGTACCTCACTATTCGTACTATCCGAGAGCAGACAAAGGACGCCTTCCTTACCGATTTCAGCCATTTTAGTTAAATTGGCAGGTTCTCCAACAGGGGTAAAATCAAATTTAAAATCTCCTGTATGAACAATATTGCCTTGTGGAGTCTTTACTACAATTCCATAAGAATCTGGGATACTATGTGTTGTACGGAAAAATGTAACTGATGTCTTTCTAAATTTTATTACATCATCTTCTTGAATTTCATGGAAAGTGGTTTTTCTTAAAAGTCCATGCTCTTCTAACTTATTTTTAATAAGACCTAGTGCTAATTTTCCTCCATAAATCGGAATATTAACTTGTCTCAATAAATAAGGAATTCCACCAATATGGTCTTCATGTCCATGTGTAATAAATAAACCTTTGATTTTTTCCTCATTTTTGACTAAATAAGTGTAATCTGGAATGACATAATCAATACCTAATAGCTCGTCTTCTGGAAACTTAATTCCAGCATCAATTAAAATAATTTCATCTTGGAACTGAACTGCATATGTGTTTTTTCCGATTTCCCCTAAACCGCCAAGGGCAAATACGGCTGTTTGATCATTTTTAACAAATTTCATATAGATTATCTAGTCTCCGATAGTTCAAAATTTTTATGGTTCTTTTCATAATCTAAATAAGAACCTTCTAAAAGCTGTACGAATTCAACATTAATTTGACGGTTTTTTAACATTTGACGTACTTCTCTTTCTGAATCTGCTTCTACATAGATAGTTTTTGTGTTTTCACGTACTGGTACTTCATTCTTTTTTTCTTGAAAATAAACTTTATAAATCATTTTTCTCTCTCCTTACTCCGTTATCAAATGTAACTTTTTCTATTATATAAAAAGTTAACAAGTTTTTCATGTTTTTTCATTAGGCTCTTTTCGTAAACTTTGTTTTTTAAAAATTAAGTAAAAATCGGTATTATGATTTTTACGAATCTAATATATCTTCCAGTTTAAATGAAAGACTTATTGGATGGAGAAAAGAGCGCGTTTTCTAATTATTCTAAGCTGAAAACCTTTTCCGAAAAGCAACAATATCTGTGATAATAGCCTTTCATTATAACTTTGAATACTAGGTATTAAATGAACTTTTTCTTAAGCATTGCCGCAAAATATAGAATAATCCCTCCATTAGAGGGATAGAAATTTAGGCAACTAACTTTTTTTGTCTTAATAAATCTTTCCACTGTTTGACTAATTTCTTTCTTAGTCTTTTTAACACGGAAGATCACTCCCTACCTCTATTTTAATGTTATTTTTCGGAAAGTAAAGGCGACCAAGATATTATTAATAATATTATATGTAAAATGTACAAGTTTTTTTCTTGGTTTTTAATGGAAGTATATTAAAATCACAAGGGTAGATTAGATACTTTGATTCTATTTTAATTTTAATTAATACATAATTAAATATACATATGATAAAATGACCAATAGTGTTTTAAAATTTTGGGTATGTTACTAGTTAATCATATGTTAGGAGAATATTAATGAAAAAAATTGTGTTTTTTGATATAGATGGAACATTATTGGATCATGATAAAAAACTTCCTATAACAACGAAAAAAGCAATATATACATTAAAAGAGAATGGAGTATTTGTTGCTATTGCGACAGGTCGTGCGCCATTTATGTTTAAAGATTTAAGAGAAGAATTAGATATAGATTCTTTTGTTAGTTTTAATGGACAGTATGTTGTTTTTGAAAATAATGTGATTTATAAAAATCCTTTAGATCATGCAGAATTACAAAATATAAATGATTATTCTGCTACATATAATCATCCACTTGTATTCTTAAATGAGAAAAACATGACTTCTAATATAGAAAATCATCCATTTATTGTGGATAGTATCTCTAGCTTGAAATTATCACCTCCTGCATTTGATCCTGATTTTTATAAAGATAGAGAAATCTATCAAGCACTGTTATTCTGTAAGGAACATGAAGAAAATCTTTATTTGGACAAGTTTCGAAAGTTTCATTTTATTCGATGGCATGATTTATCGATGGATGTGCTGCCTCGAGGAGGTTCAAAAGCTGAGGGAATTAAGAAGATGATTGAAAGGATTGGATTTAAGATTGAAGATGTATACGCATTTGGAGATGGGCTAAATGACGTAGAAATGTTAGATGCAGTTGGAACTGGAATAGCAATGGGAAATGCAAGCGATTTTGTTAAAAAACATGCTGATTATATTACTTCTGACGTTTCGGAGGAAGGGATATTTAATGGTTTAAAGCATTTTAATCTATTATAAAAGAAAAACAGCCGAACATTTAAGTTCGGCTGTTTACCTTTCTATTGGTGTTGCGTTTTCTATCGTTTTAAATGGATTGGTTTCATCAATATAATCATAAAACATTTTTCCGTTTAAGTGGTCAATTTCATGTTGAAATACAATTGCTGGAAGCCCTTTAAGACGTAATTTTATTTCCTTTCCATCTATATTATATGCTTTGACAGTAATTCTAGCATATCTAGGGACATATCCAGGAATAGCTTGATCAACAGAAAGGCATCCTTCCCCTGCTGTTAAATATGATTTTTCTACTGAATGACTAATAATTTTTGGATTAAAAAGCATATGGCTATATAGTTTATCATTTTCATCTTTAACATAGACAGCAATCATGCGTTTCGAAACATTAATCTGTGGAGCAGCTAAACCAATGCCAGGGCGTAAGCCAAATTCTTCTGCAATTTTTGGATCCTGACTATTTGTTATAAATTCATGAAGACTTTCTAAAATTTTTTGATCTTCTTGAGAAGGAGGTAGCTGGACTTCTTCGGCAATTTTCCGCAAAGTTGGATGCCCATCTCTTATAATATCCTTCATCGTAATCATAAATGTTTCCTCCTGCTTAATTAATTTTCTATTGAATAGAATACCAAAACAAATAAGAAAAGTTAACAATAAATAATTTCGATCGGTGGTAAGTGAATAGTCATATGTTAGTTAGGAATCGAATAATTATTAGAAAACGCGTTTTATCCTTTTACGAGAAGAACATGTAAATCTTATTTTAGTGGACAAGCATATGTTGATCATTAAATCTTATCATTGTATTGTTAAAATTCGTAACAATCGATATAGTTTAAATATTGCAACATAAGGGGGAAGAAATGTGGCCAGAGTTAAGAGTGTGATCATATGTATATTTTTAATACTCATACTGGCAGGGTGCCAAACAACACCTGAAGAAAAAATCTATCATATTTTAGAACAAACTGTGGCAAAGGAAAAGGAATTTGATGAACAACAAAAACCGTTAATGGATTTGGAAGCTAGTGAGAAAGAATTATTTGACAAAATCATTGATCTTGGAATGAAAGAAATGGATAAAGTAACTGAATTATCTAATTCGGCATTAAAAAATCTGGAACAGCGAAGAGAAAAAATGATGATTGAACAAGATTCGATCTTGTCCTCGAAAAAGGAATTTTCAAAGATAGAGGATACGATTAAAGAAATAAAAACAGAAAAAATAAAAATCGAAGCTGAACAACTCTATCAATTAATGGAGAAACGCTATGATACACACGATCGTTTATATAAAGCATACATCAGAGGCATTGATGAGAACGTAAAGCTTTATCAATTGTTAAAAAAGGATGAACTTCCAATAGAGGATTTAGAGAATCAAATTGATGTAACTAATAAAGCATATTCAGAAGTGTTAAAAATGAATAAACTTTTTAATGAATGTACAAAAGAATTTAACGATAGTAAATTAAAATTTTATAAAGATGCCAATATAAAAATTGATTAGCCGAAATTTTTCGGCTAATTTTTTAATTTCTCCCCTATAAATGTTGTTATCTGTATAAGTAAAAATAGTACAGATTAAAAATATAATTAGTACAGTGTGATAAAATGAGTGAAAATCCTGTATAAAATTATTGTAGAAAAGCAATGAAATGTTTGGAACTAAATAATTGACGGGCAGATTATATTAATGTACTCTAATATTGTAATTATATATAATTGTATTAATTAGTTGATAAATTTAATTAATACAGTTTTACCGGAGCCTTAAAAAATTTGTTTTTTTATTGCTCCACGGTAATTTTGTAAAAGGTTAATCATAAAAGACATTGGATATACACGGATTTTTCGTGGTACGCCTTTTTATTTTTGGGTAACCTATATCTGTATGTAATCAAAATTATTAATTTTTTTTATAAGAAAGGATTGGTGACTTTTTATGGCTTCTACAAAGAAGGCACAATTCGACGTGAAGAAAACGCTCGAAAATATTGAAGAGCAATTCGAAATGTTCCAGATTTTAAATGAAGAAGGCGAAGTCGTTAATAAATCTGCGGTTCCAAATCTTTCAGACGAGGAACTTCAAGAATTAATGCGTCGAATGGTTTATTCACGAATTTTAGATCAACGTTCAATTTCTTTAAATCGTCAAGGGCGTTTAGGATTTGTTGCACCGACTGCAGGACAAGAGGCTTCTCAAATTGCATCTCATTTTGCTTTAGAGCAAGAGGACTATATTCTTCCTGGATATCGTGATGTTCCACAAATTGTTTGGCATGGACTACCTCTACACCAAGCATTTTTATGGTCTCGCGGACATGTTGAAGGTATGAAAATTCCAGAAGGTGTTAATATTTTACCACCACAAATTATCATAGGTGCTCAATACGTTCAAACAGCAGGTGTTGCACTGGGCTTAAAGAAACGTGGTAAAAAAGCAGTTGCAATTACATACACAGGTGATGGTGGTTCTTCACAAGGTGATTTCTATGAAGGTATTAACTTTGCTGGAGCGTATAAAGCACCTGCCGTTTTTGTCGTTCAAAATAATCAATTTGCGATTTCTACACCACGCGAAAAACAAACTGCTGCTAAAACGATTGCACAAAAAGCAGTTGCAGCTGGAATTCCTGGACAACTTGTTGATGGAATGGACCCGTTAGCAGTATATGTATCAGTTCGTGAAGCACGTGAGCGTGCAATTAATGGTGAGGGACCTTCATTGATTGAAACATTATGTTACCGTTATGGCCCACATACAATGTCTGGTGATGATCCTACGAAATATCGTACTTCTGATTTAGATAATGAGTGGGAAAGAAAAGATCCATTAATTCGTTTCCGTAAGTATTTAGAAAATAAAGGATTATGGAATGAAGAAAAAGAGACACAAGTAATTGAACAAGCAAAAGAAGATATTAAAGTAGCTATTAAAAAAGCAGACGACACTCCAAAACAAAAAGTGACTGACTTAATATCCGTTATGTTTGAAGAAATGCCTCATCATTTAAATGAACAAAACGAAATTTATAAAGCAAAGGAGTCGAAGTAAGCCATGGCTCAAATGACAATGATTCAAGCAATCACCGACGCATTACGTACTGAATTACGTAATGATGAAAATGTTTTAGTTTTCGGTGAAGACGTTGGTGTTAATGGCGGTGTATTCCGTGCCACTGAAGGTCTTCAAAAAGAATTTGGGGAAGATCGTGTATTCGATACTCCATTAGCAGAATCTGGGATTGGTGGTCTTGCAATCGGTTTGACTTTAGAAGGGTACCGTCCAGTACCAGAGATTCAATTCTTTGGTTTCTTATTTGAAGTAATGGACTCTGTAAGCGGACAAATGGCACGCTGGCGTTATCGTACCGGTGGAAGTCTAAATGCTCCAATAACTATTCGTTCTCCATTTGGTGGAGGGGTACATACACCAGAGCTTCATGCAGATAGTTTAGAAGGCCTTGTGGCACAACAGCCGGGTTTAAAAGTGGTTATTCCATCTACACCATATGATGCAAAAGGATTGTTAATTTCTTCTATTCGAGACAATGATCCAGTCATCTTCTTGGAGCATATGAAATTATATCGTTCATTCCGTCAAGAAGTACCTGAAGAGGAATATACAATTCCACTAGGAAAAGCGGATGTAAAACGTGAGGGTAAGGATATTTCTATTATTACTTATGGAGCTATGGTTCATGAATCATTAAAAGCTGCTGAAGAACTAGAAAAAGAAGGTTATTCTGCAGAAGTAGTTGACTTACGTACTGTTAGCCCATTAGATATAGATACAATTATTGCTTCTGTAGAGAAAACTAATCGTGCAATTGTCGTGCAAGAAGCGCAAAAGCAAGCAGGGATTGCGGCTAATGTTATTGCTGAAATTAACGAAAGAGCAATTTTAAGCTTAGAAGCACCTGTTTTACGAGTGACTGCAGCAGATACTGTATATCCTTTCTCACAAGCAGAATCTGTATGGTTGCCTAACTACAAAGATGTAATTGAAACAGCTAAAAAAGTTCTTACATTTTAATATATGTTAATAATGATAGATTTTTATGTATTGCTCTGTATTTTGAAAGATAAGGCAGTTTCGTTTTATAAACTGCCTTGTCTCTATTAGATTTAAAATAGGAGGGTGAACAACCTTGTCATTCGAATTTAGACTACCAGATATCGGTGAAGGAATTCATGAGGGTGAAATCGTAAAATGGTTTGTTAAACCTGGCGATAAAGTAGGAGAAGACGATGTACTATGTGAAGTACAGAACGATAAAGCAGTAGTTGAAATTCCTTCTCCAGTAGCAGGTACTGTTGAAGCAATTTTAGTTGAAGAAGGTACGGTTGCCATTGTTGGTGATGTATTGATTAAATTTGATGCACCCGGTTATGAAGGACTACAATTTAAAGGAGATCATGGTCCTAGTCAACCGGAACAAAAAGCAGAAGAAAAAGAGCAAGAAGTACAGTCTGAAGTTAAAGAAAACGCTCCAGCAGCAAATGAAGCTGACTTAAATAAACGCGTGATTGCGATGCCATCTGTAAGAAAGTATGCACGAGAAAAAGGCGTGGATATTCGTTTGGTACAAGGTACTGGAAACAATGGTCGTGTACAAAAATCGGATATTGATGCATATGCAAATGGCGGAGCTGCCGTACAAGCAGAAGCTCAACCACAAGCTGCATCTGTAGCAGAAGAAACAGTAGTAACTAGCCAAGCACAAACTGTTATTCCGGAAGGCGAATTCCCTGAGACACGTGAAAAAATGAGTGGAATCCGTAAAGCAATTGCTAAAGCTATGGTTCATTCAAAACAAACAGCACCACATGTTACCCTTATGGATGAAATAGATGTAACAAAACTTGTTGCACATCGTAAGAAATTTAAAGAAGTGGCTGCTGAAAAAGGCATAAAGCTTACGTTCTTGCCATATGTAGTGAAATCTTTAGTTAGTGCATTACGTGAATTCCCAACTTTGAATACATCTATTGACGATGCAGCAGGAGAAATCGTTCATAAACATTATTACAACATCGGTATTGCAGCGGACACTGAAAAAGGCTTGTTAGTTCCTGTTGTTAAAAATGCTGATCGTAAATCTGTATTTTCTGTTTCTCAAGAAATTAATGAATTAGCCTGTAAAGCACGTGATGGTAAATTAGCTCCAAATGAAATGAAGGGTGCATCTTGCACAATTACAAATATTGGTTCTGCGGGTGGACAATGGTTTACTCCAGTAATTAATCATCCTGAAGTAGCGATTTTAGGTATCGGTAGAATTTCTGAAAAACCTGTAGTAAAAAATGGTGAAATTGTAGCCGCACCTGTGTTAGCATTATCATTGAGCTTTGATCATCGTATTATCGATGGAGCTACCGCTCAATATGCGCTAAACCACATTAAGCGACTATTGAACGATCCTGAATTATTATTAATGGAGGCGTAATAAAATGGTAGTTGGAGATTTCCCAATCGAAACAGATACTATAGTCATCGGTGCCGGCCCTGGTGGATATGTAGCCGCAATCCGTGCTGCACAGCTAGGACAAAAAGTAACTATTGTTGAGAAAGGTGAGCTTGGCGGGGTTTGTTTAAACGTCGGTTGTATTCCTTCTAAAGCCTTAATAACAGCTGCACATCGTTACGAAACAGCAAAACATTCTGATGATATTGGTATATCTGCAGAAAATGTAACAGTTGACTTTTCTAAAGTTCAAGAATGGAAAGGGAAAGTTGTTAAGCAATTAACTGGCGGAGTACAAGGACTTTTAAAAGGGAACAAAGTAGATATCGTTAAAGGTGAAGCATACTTTGTTGATGCCAATACATTACGTGTAATGGATGAAAATTCTGCACAAACTTATACATTTAAAAATGCCATTTTAGCAACTGGATCTCGTCCTGTTGAGATTCCAACATTCAAATATTCAAAACGTGTTATAAATTCAACTGGTGCACTTAACTTACCTGAAATTCCAAAGAAATTAGTCATTATTGGCGGTGGAGTTATTGGTGTTGAACTAGGTACTGCCTATGCAAACTTTGGAACAGAAGTAACCATTCTTGAAGGCAGCTCAGAACTATTTGCTGGAAGCTTTGAAAAACAAATGTCTACACTTGTATCTCGTAACTTAAAGAAAAAAGGTGCAGAAATTGTTACAAATGCAATGGCAAAAGGTGTAGAAGAAAACGAAAACGGTGTTATTGTAAAATATGAAGCTAAAGGTGAAGAAAAAACCATTGAAGCTGATTATGTACTAGTAACAGTTGGTCGTCGTCCAAATACAGATGAATTAGGATTAGAACAAGTAGGTATTGATATGACTGTTCGTGGTATTGTTAAAATTGATAAACAATGCCGTACAAATGTATCTAATATTTATGCAATTGGTGATATCGTTGAAGGTCCACAATTGGCGCATAAAGCATCATACGAAGGAAAAATTGCTGCTGAAGCAATTGCTGGTCACCCTTCTGAAATAGATTATCTTGGAATTCCTGCAGTTGTATTCTCTGAGCCTGAGTTAGCGACTGTTGGTTTTAATGAGAAACAAGCGAAAGAAGAAGGAATTGAAGTAGTTGCTGCTAAATTCCCATTTGCAGCTAATGGACGTGCTCTTGCACTAAATAATACTGATGGTTTCTTAAAACTTGTTACTCGTAAAGAAGATGGACTAGTTATTGGAGGTCAAATTGCCGGTGCGAATGCTTCTGACATGATTGCTGAAATAGGTCTTGCTATTGAAGCAGGTATGACTGCAGAAGACATTGCTATGACGATTCACGCTCATCCAACATTAGGTGAAATTACTATGGAAGCTGCCGAGGTTGCACTTGGAACACCAATTCATATTGTAAAATAAGCAAACAAAAAATAAACCACAGCAATGTGGTTTATTTTTTTTATAACATAAAAATGGTTTTAAAATATGATACTTAGCTCATATTATAAGTATTAACATTGTGGTTTACACCATAGAATGAAAATCATGAGAAAAAAGGAGCTGCAATAATTTATAAATCGTTGGTGATGTTATGAAAAAATACGTTGCATTTCTTTTTCAATTAATTATATGGAGTTGCTTTACATTAGCTGTATGGTTATCAAATAGAGATCATTTGATCTATAGAATCATTGTCTTTATTGTTTTCTTTTACTTAGCCTTTTTATTAGCAAGAATGATCGTAAAATCGAACCGCGTTACAATTTTAATTACGCTTTCAAGTTTATCTATTTATTTTCTTCTTCAAATAATTTTTCAACAAATATTACCCTCACCGTTTTCATAATAACGAGAATCACGGCAGGAATTATTCTTGTCGTTTTTCTTCATTTTGATGAACTTTTTTTATATTAGATATACTTTATTAATAAATTTTATAAATATGTCATACAAATTAGGCTTTAAAAATCTAACGATATGTATTATTATAGAAGTATTAGAAAACGCTTTCTTAAATTATTAGGAAGGGGAAATTGACATGGGAACACTAGTGTGTCAAGCGTGCAACAAAATCATTGATCATTTTGAAGATGAAAAAGTGACAGTTTTATATTCTAGCTGTAAAAAATGTCAAGAAGAAGATAATGAAACAGAAAAATAATCATTTTTGATAAAAAAGCTTTCTCCAAAGGAGAAAGCTCTTATTTTATAGCCTTATGCTCTTTAATTACTCGAAGTGTTTTTAGCTCAAAGTCTTCAGGACCTTGAACTGGCAAGCCCACCTCGATGTTTTTATGAATATATTTTAGATTTTCCTCAGTAATGATCTCGCCTGGTATAAATATTGGAATACCTGGTGGGTACACCATTACAAATTCCGCAATTATTCTGCCCGCAGATTCATCAAAAGGAACAATCTCTGTTTCAGCGTAAAATGCATCACGTGGAGTTAAAGAAAGGACTGGAATATCTGGTAGCATGACTTGTACATCAACTGTACCGGATAAATGAGAAAACTGATCTGATAACTCCTGTAAAGCCTTTATTAATAGATTTGTTTCATTTTCTGTATCACCTGGAGTTATTAAACAAAGAATGTTGTACAGATCTGATAATTCCACTTCAATATTATAAACTTCTCTTAACCACTTTTCTGCATCATGACCCGTTATTCCGAGGTCTTTTACTGATATAATCAATTTGGTTGGATCATAGTCATAAGTCGCTTTTGTGCCTAGTATTTCTTCTCCAACACAATATAAATGGTTAATATTATTAATCCTGTTCCGAACGGTTTGAGCGAGTTGTATTGTTTTATCTAATAATTCTTTTCCTTGTGTAGCAAGTCTTCTACGGGCTACATCAAGTGAAGCAAGTAAAAGATAGGATGTGGACGTTGTTGTAAGCATACTTAATATTGCTGCAACACGATTGGATGAAACTAATCCTTCTTTTACATTTAAAATCGAACTTTGTGTCATTGATCCACCTAATTTATGGACACTTGTTGCAGCCATGTCAGCACCAGCTTGCATCGCTGATATAGGAAGCTCATCATGAAAATGAATATGGACTCCATGTGCTTCATCAACAAGAACAGGAACTTGATATGAATGAGCGATTTCAACTATTTTCTTTAAATCAGCAGCAATACCAAAATAGGTTGGATTAATCACTAAAACACCTTTGGCATCAGGATTTTGTTGTAAAGATTTTGAAACGGATTCAGTTGTAATGCCATGGGAGATACCTAAATTAGGGTCAATGTCCGGGTGAATAAAAACCGGAATTGCTCCTGAAAATACAATAGCCGACATAACAGATTTATGAACATTACGTGGGACGATAATTTTATCTCCAGGTCCACAGACTGCCATAATCATAGCCATGATTGCTCCGCTGGTACCTTGAACAGAAAAAAATGTATGATCAGCCCCAAAGGCTTGAGCAGCTAGTTCCTGTGCTTTACTAATCATTCCTTTCGGTTGATGTAAATCATCTAACGGAGCGATATTAATTAAATCTATTGATAGAGCATTATCGCCGATAAATTGACGAAAATCTGGATCGATTCCTGTTCCTTTTTTATGTCCAGGAATATGGAATTGAACTGGATTCTTTTTTGCATGTTCCACTAATCCAGTAAATAACGGAGTTTCGAATTGTGACAACGATTAATCCACCTCTTTTTGCCTAAGTCTTAGTAGTCTTTTAATTAGAGTTTTGAAAAACAAGTGAATTATAGCATTTAACCTTATCTTTGAAAATAGTTTCTTTTTTTATAAAGTGACTGGCAACATAATAAGTGTAATGTTGGAGACATCTTTTCCAGAAAAATTCGTTTAACCTATTGTTGCACACTAGTATAATTAAGATTTTCGATTCTAAAGTAGCAAAGTATTCGAAAAGAGTCTTTATTTAAAAGGAGATTGTACTTTGAATAGCGAAGTATTAGGAAATGTCTGATGATATTCAATACTGTTCGAGGTGAGGTACATATGAATTGGAATACGAAAATCACTGAAATACTAAAAATTAAATATCCAATTATTCAGGGGGGGCTAGCCTATTTAGCCTACTCAGAATTGGCTGCTGCCGTATCAAATGCCGGAGGGTTAGGTCAAATTACAGCAATGTCTTTAGAAAGTTCTGAAGCCCTTCGTGAGGAAATACGAAAGGTAAAAAAATTAACCAATCAATCTTTTGGAGTCAATTTTGCTATTGGTCAACATGGTCGTCCATATTCACATTTATTAGATGTTGCAATAGAGGAAGAAGTTCCGGTAGTTTCAGTAACTGGTGGAAACCCTTCGCCATTTTTTAAGCATTTAGAGGGGATAAATGTAAAAAAATTAGTACTAGTAGCAGCGAAGCGACAAGCACAAAAAGCAGAAGAATTGGGTGCAGATGCGGTAATGGTAGTTGGACAAGAAGGGGGAGGACACTTAGGAAAAGATGATATAGGTACACTTGTCTTAGTTCCCCAAGTTGTAGATTCTGTTTCTATTCCTGTTGTTGCTTCAGGGGGTATTGGAGACGGAAGAGGGCTTATGGCTGCACTAAGTTTAGGAGCCGAAGGAATTGAAATGGGAACACGCTTTATCGCCACGAAAGAATGTGTTCATGCCAATGAAAGCTATAAACAAGCGATAGTAGAAGGGAAAGAAACAGACACAACTATTATCAAACGAACTTTAGGCGCACCTGGCAGAGCAATTTCAAATAAATGGACAGAAAAAATTCTTGATATCGAGAAGAATAATGGTGGATATGAAGAATTAAAAAAATATATTAGTGGACAAGCAAATAAAAATTATATATATAATGGAGATGTAGAAGGCGGATTTGGATGGGCAGGCCAAGTAATGGGATTAATCAATGATGTTCCTAGTGTAGAGGAATTAATAACTCGAATAATCCAAGAAGCTAATGGAATCCGCCAAAAATGGGCAATATGTTAATAATATTTTTTAATTAGAAATGCGTAGGCGGCTGTTCAGCCTCAGGCAAAAATGTTCCTGGTTTTTGACCTTGAGAGGGCCGGCTGCTTACGCAAGACATGAATGAGAAAGACGGTGTAGAAATGGAATATCAGTATCCTTTTTCGATGGATTGGTCTACAGCAGAAGTCATCGAAGTTATCCATTTTTTTGAGGCCATTGAGAAGGCCTATGAAAAAGGTATAAAACGTGATGAATTAATGGAAAAATATCGACGTTTTAAGGAAATTGTTCCAGGGAAAGCGGATGAAAAAAAATATTGTAATGAGTTTGAAAAAGAAAGCGGCTATTCATCCTACCAGGTGGTAAAAAGATTAAAGGAATCTGATTCTGGCAGTATTATTAAAATGTAAAAACCTCCGAAATGGAGGTTTTTCATTTTTAATGGATAAATTTTAAGCCAAATTGTAAAGCGAGACTAAATGCTGAAACGTATCATTAATTGTATTTATTAATTCATCACCAGTCATGGCAATCGCTTGTTCACGTGGAATGTGCATTCCGCATAATATTTCTGCTTTTTTAACGGTTTGCAGTCTTTGGAATAATGGTAATAATTCATTTCGATTCATTTCTTTCGCCTCGGGTTTCGTATGATCCCCAGCCCAAACATAGTTCGAAGGTATTGTTTTTAGTATTTTGTTTATATTTCTCTCCAGATTTTTTCCATAATCCGCTTTATTTGGAGCCTCATAAATTACAGCAAACCAAATAAATAAATGTGTTTTCCAAAGTCCAATTTGGAAATGGGGCAGCATTTTATAGCCACGATTATTACTGGAAAAAGCCACCCATGTATCATTTGGCGGATTTATCGTTCTTCTCGCATGCTTAGCAACATGCGGAAACATTTCTTCGCCAGTTAAAGCACTTAAGGTAGGAGCAAAATGTGTTCCAAGATCCTCTAATTTCGGGCGAATATTATTAATTAATTGCTCCATTCTTGCATCAAGACCATCAATATTGAATACATCAAAGTCTTTATTAGTGAAACCTTTGAATTTCATAGTAATGCCTCCATAGATATCTTTCCGATTTGACCATATTTTATCATAATCGACACGGTTCTTTGAAATAAACTGATTTGTTTGTTTACTTTAGGTATTTACACATTTTAGTTACATGAATTTATTTAACAACATAATATATAAAAAATACTTTAAGAATAAAACGCATTTATTTTGGTTATTTAATTATGAAAGGAAGTGACGTTCATGAAACAAGTAATGAACACCTCAAAAAAGAAAAAATATGATCAACAACGGATTGCTGTTTTAAGATTAGAAATGGACTATGAGCTGGCTGTTCTTTTTGAAGCCATCCAAGAGAATAATGTTAAAAAGATGGATTTATCAAAAAAGAAGCTTGAAAGAATTAGAGAAGAATTAATAAAGTTGAAAGTAATGTAAAAGGATTTAAAGTTTTGATTGCGGACTTCCTTTTCCTCATCAAACAGATGGGGTTCATTTTTGTGAAAACGAAGGATGTAAACATTTATTGGAATGACATAATGTTATTTACTTGAATTACATAATAGTTTCCTTTAAGCTTTGTGTACATAGAGTAGAGGTGATGGAGAATCATGACTAATTGGAAACAAATTGATACATATGTGAGACAATGGTTAAAAGAAGCGAGATTACGAATTTTTGACTCATTTCAAAAAACATTGGATATACAAACAAAATCCGATCGAAATGATTTAGTCACTAATATCGATAAGGAAACAGAGGAATTTTTCACCAAAAATATCGCTGCCAATTTTCCAGATCATCACATCGTTGGAGAGGAAGGCTTCGGAGATACCATTGATAAAACAGAAGGCATTCTCTGGATCATTGATCCAATTGATGGAACCGTTAATTTTGTTCACCAACAGCGGAATTTTGCAATATCAATAGGAATATATGAGAATGGGAAAGGAAGGCTTGGTTATATATACGACGTTGTCCATGACGAGCTCTATTTTGTGGAATCTGGAAAAGGAGCCTATTTTAATGACACTCCGATCGCCAAAATGGCTGATACAAAAGTGAGTGATGCGATTATTGGCATTAATTCTTCATGGCTTATCGCAAATAGACACATTCCAATTTCAAATTTACATGCACTTGTACGGGACTCTCGAGCTGCAAGGTCTATAGGGGCAGCATCTCTTGAATTTGCTTATGTTGCTACAGGAAGATTAGATGCCTATATTTCTATGCGGTTATCTCCATGGGATTTTGCTGCAGGAAGGCTCCTAGTAGAGGAACTTGGTGGAGTTGTAACAACAGTTAAAGGCGAGCTTTTACAAACACTGAAAAGCAGCACGGTTTTTGTCAGCAATAAAGGACTTCATGAAGAAATTTTAAAACAGTATTTATTAAAATAAAAAGGCTGTTTTCGTAAAGTTTGTTGCTTTTTAGTGATATTTTATTAACAATCTGAGTTGATTGTAGCGGAGGGCACTTGACTCCTGCGGGAAAAAGAGGGAAATGGGAGACCCCGCAGGCGGTAACGCCGAGGAGGCTCCCATCCCTCCCCGCGGAAAGCAAGTGTCTGGAGCGGAAATCAACGGACTAAGTTTATAGTCTAAAAAAAACAATTTATACAAAAAGAGCTAACTCAAAGTATAGTTGAGTTAGCTCTTTTTGATTTGTTTTAAAAAATTTATAAGCGACCTTCTCTTCGCATCTTTGCTTTCGTTTTAAAACCGTATCCCATTATAAGAATAAGCGCCATGATACAAAATAATATTCCGATGATGCTGCGTTCTCCGATTGAAACGCCAATTCCAACCATAGAAGCAGTAGCTACTACTGCAAAAATTACAAATATCCATTTAATTTCTTTCATTGCATTTTGCCTCCAGTTTTTTATAAAGGCTTTTTTAGAATAGCTTTCCGCCTAAATTCCATTATTATTTTACTTGAAATCAATCATTTTAGCAAAACTTGAGTGAGAAAATTGTGTATTTGGAGAATATAAAAAAACTGTGATATAATACATAAGTTACAGATATACTAACTTTGATGTCCATAAAAGGATGTTCAAAAAGTCCGGTAAACATAGCTATTGAACTCACGGCTCTTTTTGTTCTCCTTTTTGAACACGTATATAAGGCAGGAGGAACCATTTTTGAAAAAAAGAGAAGATTTACGTAATATAGCAATAATTGCACACGTTGACCATGGGAAAACAACTCTTGTGGATCAGCTATTAAAGCAATCAGGTACTTTTCGTTCAAATGAGCAAGTAGCTGAGCGTGCAATGGATTCAAATGATATTGAACGTGAAAGAGGTATTACCATCTTAGCGAAGAATACCGCTATTCAATATAAAGATATCAAAATTAATATTATGGATACACCAGGCCATGCGGATTTTGGTGGTGAAGTAGAGCGTATTATGAAAATGGTGGACGGGGTTCTCCTCGTTGTGGATGCATATGAAGGTTGTATGCCGCAAACTCGATTTGTATTGAAAAAAGCACTTGAACAAAATTTAACACCAATTGTTGTCGTAAATAAAATTGATCGTGATTTTGCACGTCCAGAAGAAGTTGTAGATGAAGTCATTGAATTATTTATTGAATTAGATGCAAATGAAGATCAATTAGAGTTTCCTGTCATTTATGCTTCTGGTATTAATGGAACAGCAAGCTCAGACCCAAATAAGCAGGATGAAAATATGGAAGTATTATTTGAAACGGTTATCGAACATATTCCTGCTCCAATCGATACAAAGGAAGACCCGCTGCAATTCCAAGTTGCATTATTAGATTATAATGATTATGTAGGTAGAATTGGAATTGGACGTGTATTTCGTGGTACTATGCATGTAGGACAGCAGGTTGCATTAATGAAATTGGATGGGACAGTAAAACAGTTTAGGGTTACCAAATTATTCGGTTTCTTTGGGTTAAAGCGTTTAGAAATTCAAGAGGCTTATGCTGGGGATCTTGTTGCAGTTTCAGGAATGGAAGATATAAATGTCGGTGAAACGGTGTGTCCTATTGAGCACCAAGAGCCGCTTCAACCATTACGAATTGACGAACCTACATTGCAAATGACTTTTATCGTGAATAATAGTCCATTTGCTGGCCGCGAAGGAAAGTATATAACAGCTAGAAAGATAGAAGAACGCCTTCGTGCACAATTACAAACAGATGTTAGCTTAAGAGTAGAAAACACTGATTCACCGGATGCTTGGATTGTTTCTGGACGTGGTGAGTTACACCTTTCGATTCTAATTGAAAATATGCGTCGTGAAGGATATGAGCTTCAAGTGTCGAAGCCGGAAGTTATTGTAAGAGAAATTGATGGTGTTAAATGTGAACCAATTGAAAGGGTACAGATAGATATTCCAGAAGAACATACTGGAGGCGTTATTGAATCCCTTGGATCACGTAAAGGTGAAATGCTGGATATGATTAACAATGGAAATGGCCAAGTTCGTTTGATCTTTAATGTACCAGCTCGAGGATTAATTGGGTATACTACTGATTTTATGACATTAACACGCGGTTATGGAATATTAAATCATACATTTGATAGTTACCAACCAATGCAGCCTGGACGTGTTGGCGGCCGTCACCAAGGTGTCCTTGTTTCGATGGAAACAGGAAAAGCGACTACGTATGGAATTATGCAAGTAGAGGATAGAGGGACCATTTTTGTTGAACCAGGGACCGATATTTACGAAGGTATGATTGTTGGTGAGAATACCCGCGAAAATGATCTTACTGTGAATATCACTAAAGTTAAGCATGCGACAAATGTTCGTTCAGCAACGAAGGATCAAACGAATGTCATTAAAAAACCTCGTACAATGTCATTAGAGGAAGCTCTTGAATATTTAAATGAAGATGAATATTGTGAGATAACCCCTGAGTCTATTCGTTTAAGGAAAAAAATATTGAACAAAAATGAACGTGAAAAAGCTGCGAAGAAATTGAAATATGCAGAAACGAACTAAAAGCTGTTTTTTAATAATCATTTAAAGGGGAGTTAAAAGTGCCAGAGGTAAATGTTCAGGAACACCTTTCTTTTTTCGCCGGATTGTATAGGGTTCATGAATACCCTAAATTAGGAATGTGGATGCTTTATTTAACCATTGTGGCTCTATGTATTCTCGTTTTTAAGTTGGGCTTTGCACAAAAGCTTCCTTTGCTGAAAACGGTAATCATTTATTTGTTTTTAGCATTTGGATGTACAATTTTGACCTTTTTGGGAATTTTTCTTCCGATTACAGAAGGGTTAGTGGTAGCAGCCCTAATATTGATTGTTTATAAAATTCGTAGACACAATTTCAAAAAACAAGAAGCTCAAAATGATGCATAAAACAACTCCATCAGGATATCCTGGTGGAGTTGTTTTTCTGTATATTGATTTAATACTCTTCTTCGGTTTTAGCAACTTCTCTTGCCGCAAGTCTTGCATTAGCTTTTTTGGCAATACGGTCATGACAATCAACACACATATACGTATGGATTGGACGATTTCTTAATCGTTTGGCCGTAATTGAATCATCGTCAATCATATCAAGCTTTTCGCAAATTATGCACTTTACCTTCATTTCGTTACACCCCATGTTTCAATTACATTTTTTTTAGTATAACATGGAAGTGAAAGTGTGGGTATTTTCCTATTTTCTTATTCATTGTTCATTTATGGTAATTAGACTGCTTTTCTTGTTGCTTTTCTAACAGCTTATCATTCTTATCGTTTAAATTTTGATTTGGATTTTCGGTCCCAATTTGAGTATTATTTGGCTCTATAAGGTTTTTTGGTATTTCAGGCATCAATCTTCCCGCGATATCTGCAAGCTCATTTAATATCCCTTGCCCTGGTTTTCCAGCGCGGATATCCTGTCCAATTTCTCTTAGTCTAGCAGTAAAATCAGGATCAGCAACGACAATGGCATTTGCTCCGTATGGATCATGTTTTAGACTCTCAGCTACAGAATATTTAATTGAACCCACCTGGGAGAGGTCTAGTTTATCATCAACATCGATGCCGACAATAGCATAATTGCCAAAAACAACAGCGGTCGCATCCTTCACTTTAGGCTCACTTGTAGCAAGCTTTACCAACCTCTTTGAAATTTCCTGCCCACTTTTTCGATCAACATTTCTAATGTTACTATCCTTTACAGTAATCGTCCTAGGAGTGTTATTGTTCAAGTTATTATTTTGTCCAATATTTTTGTTTGCACATGCAGCTAGTAATGCAGAAAGACAAAGAATTAATCCAATCTTTTTCAAATTATTGCACCTCCTAAAAGGCGTTTGCGCTTTTCTATATTTAGTGTGCAATTTTCTTCTATCTTTATACATTTGTTCATATATTTTAGCAATGTCAGTCCACTTCAAATGAACCGGATAAAGAGCAAATTCATATTATACAATAATTAAATAAGGAGCAGGAGGCATCAATTTGAAGAAAATTTATGTATTAGATACAAATGTCTTGTTGCAGGATCCAAATGCCATATTTTCTTTTGAGGACAATGAAATCGTAATTCCTGCAGTTGTACTAGAAGAAGTTGATTCGAAAAAGAGGTATATGGATGAAATTGGACGTAATGCAAGACAAGTATCCAAATTGATAGACAGCTTTAGAAAAGCAGGAAAGCTCCATGAAAGGATTCCACTTAAAAATGGTGGAGTACTTCGAATAGAATTAAATCATCGATCATTTCAACAATTACAAGATATATTTATCGAAAAAACAAATGATAATCGAATATTAGCCGTGGCCAAGAATCTTGCTCTGGAGGAGAGTGCAAAAGATAGCGGAAGACAAGTTATTCTCGTTAGTAAAGATGCATTGGTTAGAGTTAAAGCGGATGCACTTGGACTAAATGCAGAGGATTTTTTAAATGATCGAGTCGTAGAGATTGATCACATATATACAGGATTACTCGAAGTTTATATAAATATTGATTTATTAAAATTATTTTATGAGAAAGGTGAGGTTGATTTATCAGAATTTACTGATCACTCTTTTTATCCGAATCAGTTTCTTATTATGAAAGATGCACTAGGCAGCTCATCATCTGCAATTGGGATCGTTGATAAATCGGGAAAAGCGGTCAGAAAATTAGTATATAATCAAGAATCAATTTGGGGGATTAAACCAAGAAATGTCGGGCAAACAATGGCAATGGAATTATTATTTCGTAACGATATAAGTCTTGTAACGATGATAGGGAAAGCTGGTACTGGTAAAACACTCCTTGCTTTAGCATCCGGTCTAATGCAAACAGAAGACTTGCATACGTATAAGAAGCTTCTTGTCGCACGACCAATTGTGCCAGTTGGAAAGGATCTAGGATACTTGCCGGGTGAAAAACAAGAAAAGCTGCGCCCTTGGATGCAGCCTATTTACGATAACTTGGAATACTTATTTAATACAAAAAAACCAGGTGAATTAGAAGCTATTTTAGCGGGTATGGGCTCAATCGAAGTAGAAGCTCTGACTTATATACGTGGAAGAAGTATACCAGATCAATTCATTATAATCGATGAAGCGCAAAACTTAACAAAACACGAAGTGAAAACAATCTTAACTAGGGTTGGGGAAAGAAGCAAAATTGTATTGATGGGTGACCCCGAACAAATTGATCATCCTTATTTAGATGAATATAATAATGGCTTAACTTATGTATTAGAAAAATTTAAAGATCAAACAGTGGCAGGCCATATAAAATTACTAAAAGGTGAAAGATCGAGATTAGCCCAATTAGCTGCTGATCTCCTTTAAAATACAGTAGTTTTCTCACAAAGAAGCAACAGAAAGAATTAAAGATCCATTCTGTTGCTTTAATCTTTTATTAAGTAAAATTATTCTACACTAAATCCTTTTACATGTTTAATAGGCTCATCCCTATTTGATCCATCCGCAAACAAAATGTGAATTGGCCCGTCTTCTTTAAGCGCTTTTCCTTCTTTTGAAAATGCTAATATGAGATTAAAGCCAGTTTCAAGAGGGATTTTGACATCTCCCTTACTTGTTTCTATGACAAGTGTTTTAGCATTATCTTTCGGTTCAGCATTTTTTAAAAAGGGTTCAAATTTAATTCCAAATGTCCCAGTTAATAATTGTTGTTTTAAAAATTTTCGTTCGGATTTCAAGGTTGGAGGATTAATCGCACCTTCCTTAATTTCCCGATCGAAAAACTTTCCAACTTGTTTTGTATATTCTTCATCTTCATCGATGTCTGGATGGTCTTGATCGAAATATGTAGTCAAATCTAGTTTTCTGTCATCAAAAATCCAAGTTCCAACATCTAATGTAATTGGATATTTTACTTCACCACTTATAGGAATAATCATTTTACTTTTCCTCCTTACATATAGAAAATTATACCCTTAAAATTTTAACTTGTCACATGATCAAGATTTTGTATTCTCTTAAAAAATAAATGCCCTTAATCCTTGCATTTTCCTTATTTTCAGAGTAAAATTTTTAGATAAGATTGTCTATTTGAATTTATCCAGTGCAAGTAGCCGGCCTCTCGTGGCAAAAACCAGTTACATTTGACCCAGGGCTGACGAGGACGCTTGCGCTTTTATAAGTAAACGGGGGGATCTAAGTGGCGTCTGAAATTAAAATGGATCACCGGGAAAAAGCCTATACTCTTTTAAGGGTAGACGCAGATAAAATTTTGCGCTTAATTAAAGTCCAAATGGACAATTTAACGATGCCCCAATGTCCATTATATGAGGAAGTATTGGATACACAAATGTTTGGCCTATCCCGTGAAATAGATTTTGCTGTCAGACTAGGTTTAGTGGATGAAAAGGACGGTAAGGAGCTTCTGGATTCTTTAGAAAGAGAACTTACAGCTTTACATGATGCATCCACAAAAAAATAAAAAGGTCATTCTAAAAAACTCAAACAGTTCACTGAAATTGTTTGAGTTTTTTTGTAGAATAAGAAAAAGAGGAGTTTGAAGGCTTCTTACTCATTAAGGAAATAAATGGTTCAATTAAAGGTTACTAAAAAAGAAGGAAATAAAAAAATATTGAAGAATATCTTTTATAGACTAAAGGATTGGAAGGTTAATATGTTAAAAAAAATCTTAAAGTCTTTTGACTACTCCATTATCATCGTGTACATACTTCTATGTGTATTTGGTTTAGTAATGATTTATAGTGCAAGTATGGTGGTAGCTGTACAGAAATACCATCAAAGCAGTGATTTTTTCTATATTAAGCAGGTAAAAAATCTTATCGTTGCATTTATTACTTTTACTATAACGGCGTTTTTTCCTTATAAAGCATATAAAAGTAATAAATTTCTCGGGATTATCATGCTTGTTTCAGTTCTTAGTCTTATCGGCATCCGTTTGTTTGGTCATAACACGAATAATGCACAAAGCTGGTTTAAAATTGGAACAACTATGATTCAGCCTTCAGAATTTGTAAAGCTAAGTGTCATTATTTACTTATCTGCTGTGTATGCAAAAAAACAATCTTATATCGATCAGTTGAATAGAGGAGTTATCCCACCACTATTATTTTTAATCTTTGTCTGTTTTTTGATAGCGATTGAACCGGATTGGGGTACATCATTAATTAACTTTTTAATTGGACTAACAATATTGTTGTGTTCAGGTATGAGATTTAAAACGATGTCGAAGCTTATCGGTTTGGGACTAATCATTGCACTTCTCCTTTCACCGGTGTTAATTTTTAAAAAGGATGACATTTTTACAAAAGGAAAGGTATCTCGTATCACTGCCTATCTTGATCCTTTTGGAACAAAGGGGGATGAAGGATTTCAACTATATAATTCCTACTTAGCTCTCGGTTCAGGCGGTGTAAAAGGCTTAGGTCTTGGACAAAGTGTTCAAAAACTAGGATATCTTCCAGAGCCCCATACCGACTTTATTATGGCAATTATTGCTGAAGAGCTTGGCATTTTTGGCGTAGCGTTTGTTATTTTAGGTTTATCATACCTCGTTTTAAGAGGAATCTATATAGCTGTAAGATGTCGTGATCCTTTTGGAAGTTTATTATCAATAGGAATTGCGAGTATGATAGGGATCCAAGCCTTTATAAATTTAGGAGGGGTATCCGGATTAATACCGATTACAGGAGTACCACTGCCTTTAATTAGCTATGGGGGATCTTCACTTTTACTTTTATCAGCTTCAATTGGAATTTTAGTTAATGTATCAATGTTTATGAAATACGAAGAAAAATATAAGAAAAAGCAAGAAAGCAAAACGATTGAAAAATCAAAATATAATACTCGTGGATTGAAGGTACATTAAATAACCAACAAGTGATTATACAAAAGGGAGAGATTGTATATGAAAAAAATTGAAAAAGTATTAGTGGCTAATAGAGGGGAAATAGCAATTCGTGTTTTTCGCGCGTGTACCGAGCTTAATATACGTACCGTTGCCATTTATTCAAAAGAAGATTCTGGGGCCTATCATCGTTACAAAGCAGATGAAGCATATTTGGTGGGCGAAGGAAAAAAACCAATTGACGCATACTTAGATATTGAAGGCATTATTGATATCGCGAAAAATGCAAATGTAGATGCCATTCATCCTGGCTATGGCTTCTTATCTGAAAACATACAATTTGCTAAAAGGTGTGTGGAGGAAGGGATTACATTTATAGGGCCAAAACCAATACATTTGGATATGTTTGGGGATAAGGTGAAGGCGAAGGAACAAGCAAATCTTGTAAATATTCCAGTTATTCCTGGAAGTAATGGCCCGGTCACAAGTCTTGAAGAGGTCGAGGAGTTTGGTAATCACCACGGATTCCCAATAATTATTAAAGCCTCTCTAGGTGGCGGTGGACGCGGAATGAGAATTGTAAATAATATAAAGGAAGTGACAGAAGCCTATAATCGGGCAAAATCTGAAGCGAAGGCAGCATTCGGAAACGATGAGGTTTACGTCGAAAAGTTCATTAAAAATCCAAAGCACATTGAGGTTCAAATTTTAGGAGATGATGAGGGGAATATCATACACTTATTTGAACGTGATTGTTCTGTTCAACGACGTCATCAAAAAGTAGTAGAGGTTGCTCCTTGTGTATCACTTTCCATAGAATTGCGTGAAAAGATCTGTCAGGCTGCCGTCGATTTAATGAAAAATGTTAACTATGTTAATGCAGGGACAGTAGAATTCCTTGTAGCAGAAAACCAATTCTACTTTATTGAGGTCAATCCGCGTGTACAAGTAGAGCATACCATTACCGAAATGATTACCGGTATTGATATTGTTCAATCACAAATAATGATTGCTGAAGGGCATTCTCTTCGCAGTGATAAACTAGGTATTCCTAAGCAAGAGGAATTGAAGATTAACGGATTTGCTATTCAATCTAGGGTAACAACTGAGGATCCATTAAATCATTTTATGCCGGATACAGGAAAAATAATGGCATATAGAACAGGTGGAGGCTTTGGTGTACGTTTAGATGCGGGAAATGGTTTTCAAGGTGCTGAGATTACACCATATTATGATTCCTTATTAGTAAAGCTTTCTACTTGGGCTATGACATTTGAACAGGCAGCATCAAAAATGGTGAGAAATCTTAAAGAATTTCGTATTAGAGGTATCAAAACCAATATTCCATTTTTAATCAATGTAGTAAAACACACTCAATTTATTACTGGTGAATACGATACTTCGTTTATTGATACGACACCAGAATTGTTTGTATTTCCGCCGAGTCGGGACCGTGGAACGAAAATGTTATCCTATATCGGTAACGTAACCATCAATGGATTTCCAGGTATTGAAAGGAAAGAGAAGTCTTTGTTTGCTAAAAGCAGGGTTCCTAAAATTAACTACTCAGAGCAAACAGCACCAGGATCCAAACAAATTCTTGAGAATGAAGGAACTGCAGGTCTTGTTAATTGGATTAAGTCTCAAGAAGAGGTTTTATTAACTGACACTACATTTCGAGATGCACATCAGTCGTTACTTGCAACAAGAGTACGTACACATGATATTCAAAAAATTGCTGAACCTACATCAAGGCTGATATCCGAATTATTTTCGCTAGAAATGTGGGGAGGTGCCACATTTGATGTTGCATACAGGTTTTTAAAAGAAGATCCATGGGAACGATTAAGAGTATTAAGAGAAAAAATTCCAAATGTCCTTTTTCAAATGCTGTTTAGAGGATCGAATGCAGTAGGTTATAAAAATTATCCAGATAATATTATTCGTGAATTTGTTCAGCAATCAGCATCAGCTGGAATTGATGTATTTAGAATTTTTGATAGTCTGAATTGGATTAAAGGAATGGAAGTAGCCATTGATGCGGTACGAGAAACAGGAAGAATTGCAGAAGCTGCTATTTGTTACACAGGTGATATTAATGATCCGCAAAGGATAAAATATGATATTCAGTATTATAAAGAACTTGCAAAGGAATTAGAGAACCAAGGTGCTCATATTTTAGCAATTAAAGATATGGCAGGACTTTTAAAACCTCAAGCAGCATATCGTTTAATTTCAGAATTAAAAGAATCAATTAATATACCGATTCATCTTCATACACATGATACAAGTGGAAATAGTCTTTATACATATGCAAAGGCGATTGAAGCAGGGGTAGACATTGTAGATGTGGCTTTAAATTCCATGGCAGGATTAACTTCACAGCCTAGTTTAAACGGATTATATTATGCTTTAGAAGGTACAGAAAGAAGACCGAAAATAAATATTGGAGCAGCGGAAACACTTTCAAATTATTGGGAAGATGTTCGAAAGTATTATAATGGTTTTGAGAGTGGGATGAATTCCCCGCATACTGAAGTATACCGTCATGAAATGCCTGGTGGTCAATATAGCAACCTGCAACAGCAAGCAAAAGCAGTAGGATTAGGAGATCGATGGGATGAAGTAAAAGAAATGTATCAGAAAGTTAATCATATGTTCGGTGATATAGTAAAAGTAACACCATCATCAAAGGTCGTCGGAGATATGGCATTATTTATGGTTCAAAATGAACTTACAGAGGAAGATGTGCTTACTCGCGGATCAAAAATTGATTTTCCTGATTCTGTTGTCGAGTTATTCCAAGGTTATTTAGGACAACCAGTTGGTGGATTTCCGAAAGATCTTCAAAAAATCATTTTAAAGGATAGAGAACCAATAACAGTTCGTCCTGGTGAGTTGATGGACGATGTCGATTTATCTCGATTAAAAGAAACACTTTCTGAGGAAATAGGGAGAATGGCAACCGACTTAGACGCGATTTCGTATGCATTGTACCCAAAAGTTTTCTTGGATTATGTCAAAACTACTCAGCAATTTGGAGATGTTTCAGTAATTGATACTCCAACATTTCTTTATGGTATGATGCTTGGTGAAGAAATTGAAGTAGAAATAGAAACCGGAAAGACCCTTTTTGTCCAATTGATATCAATCGGACAGCCACGTTTAGATGGGACGAGGATTGTATATTTTGAATTAAACGGTCAGCCTCGTGAAGTTGTCATAAGAGATGAAAGTATAAAATCATCCGTAGCTAATAAAGTAAAGGCTGATCCGAAAAATGAACAACAAATTGGTGCAACGATGCCAGGAACTGTCATAAAACTGATGGTAAGTAAAGGAGATAAAGTAAATCAAGGTGACCATCTTATGATAACGGAAGCAATGAAGATGGAGACTACTGTACAAGCACCATTTTCGGGTATAATTAAAGAAATTTACGTTCGTGATGGAGAAGCTATTCAACCAAATGATTTATTAATTGAAATAGATAAGAACTAAAATTTTTTGATAAAATCGCCTGTAGGGTATGCGTGAAGCGATTTCTATATGGAGTATAACTAGCTGAACGCATACCCTACAGGACTATTTCAGAAACAATATCATTGTTTAACAAAGTCAAACAAAAAAACGTACAGTTCATTGTGAACTGTACGTTTTTTTAAAAGGTAAGAAAGTGTAGATTTACTAAGGGTATTAGGCATGAAAAGTGTCTGCTGTGTCTAGCTCCAGCGCCTATCGGATTTCTCCGTCTTCTCCCTACGTTAAGTCAACATCGACTCGTCCCTCGCCGTGTTTCCTTTATCTCAGTCGAAGCCTACGAAATCCGTACACCGATGAGCAAGGCGCTTGCGCTTTTCTTTTCGTTATTTACTTTCAAATCTGTCCTTACTAATCTGAACCATATTTTTTTTACTTCTTCCAATAAGTAATAGAAAATAGCTGAGTAGTCCGAACAGGCAAGAAATGAATAGAGCATGTGCAAGTGCTATATATAAATTAAGTCTAGTAAAAATGATTAAAGCTCCTGCTATTACTTGCAGGCAAACTAAGATAAAGGCAATAATCCAACCTTTATATAAAACCTGCTGCTTTTTATAATGTCTTACGCTTAAATAAGTAATATAAGCGATCCATAGAAAAATGATACCAGCGGCAAGTCGATGTCCCATTTGAACCCATTCATAAAGATTAGTAGGTAATGCTGGGGCATCATTTAAACATAATGGCCAATCCCTGCATATTAAACTTGAATTCGTGTGACGGACAAGAGCTCCGGAATAGACGACAAGATAGCTGTATATAGTTACACCTATCGTATGTATTTTCATACGCTTGTCTATGATAATTTTTGAAGCATCAAATTTTTGATCAACTTCAAAAATAAGTAGTGTCAACAAAAAAACAGAGGCAAATGAAATAAGGGATATCCCAAAATGCAAAGCTAAAATAAATTTTGACTGCCCCCACATAACAGCGGCAGCACCTATTAGAGCTTGTAAAATTAAAAAGAAAAGAGATAGTAGAACTAGAAATTTTGTTTCACGTTTATGACCGATAGTTTTCCAAGACCAAATAGATAAAATCAATAATAGAAATCCAACCCCGCCTGATACTAGACGGTGAGCAAATTCTATAAGAGTTTCTGGTGTAATAGGGCTTGGGATTAGTTGGCCATTACAAAGGGGCCATGATCTACCGCATCCCATACTTGAACCGGTTTTTGTTACTAAGGCTCCCCCGATCAGAACGAAAAGCATTCCTAGCGTCGTTAATATAGCAAGCCATTTTAATCCTCGACGCAAATAATTCACCTTCTTTATATTTCTTTAAAAAGAGATCATAAGTCAAAAAAATATTATTTTACATTGAATAATAATTAAAATAAATGCTCTTAATGATACTACCTAAATTACTGAAAAAAGACAACCGATAAAATGTTACAATTCATATACCTTTGCAATAATTGTAAATAGCTTTAAATTTTGATAGTAATATTTATGGTGCAGTGAAACATTGTTGAAAAAAATAGCTGATTTAAAGTCGACTGACACAAATTTGACATAATTCTGTTGAAAAGGTTTCACAATAAATATTAAAGTTATGTTTTAATATGGAATTGATGGATTAAAAATGAGCTTCGTGTCTATGAATAAAGTCTATTTTTTTGAGTTTGTGGTAAACTGAAAATGTAAGCGCCTTGATTAGGCTGGAGCAAAATGTTCTCCCGGCAATGAAGTATGCTTTTTGACCTTCCTAGCGGGTATATAGACCACGTGGTACTAGTGCGAGACAAAAAATGACATATATTATAAAACATCATACATAATTTTAGTAAAAGTGAACAATTAACGAAAATTTGTTGAAATATAGAAATACGGCTGAAGATGTTTTATAGTAATATTATATATGTTGTTTATTGAAAGTGAGGGGGGGTAACAAATGTCAAATAGTCGAGCAATCGATATGGAAAACACAAGTATTCCAGAAACAACTGCACTTAAGGATTTTTTATCTTTAATAAAAATTGGAATTGTTAATTCTAATTTAATTACTACATTTACAGGTATGTGGCTGGCATTAGTATTTACTCAGCAACATTTTCTACAATCGCTAGATATTGTTATTCTTGGATTACTAGGCTCAGCATTAATAATTGCTGGCTCCTGTAGTATTAATAACTTTATTGATCGAGATATTGATCCTATAATGAGCCGAACAAAGTCTAGACCTACTGTTACAGGAAAAATGAGCGGTGCAAAAGTACTGACCATTGGATTTTCCTTCATTACACTAGGAACTATTCTATTATTTATGACTTCGGTGACTGCAGGGATTCTAGGAATCATAGGTATTTTTAGCTATGTAGTTTTATATTCAATGTGGTCTAAGCGATTATATGTAAGCAATACGATTATTGGCAGTATCTCTGGAGCAGTTCCGCCATTAATCGGATGGGCAGCAGTAGATCCAAACTTAGATACTATGGCTTGGATACTTTTCTTAATGATGTTTATATGGCAGCCTCCGCATTTCTATGCATTAGCAATGAAGCGCTGTGAGGAATACAGAGCCGCAAACATTCCAATGCTACCAGTTGTAAAAGGATTTGAGGTAACGAAACGTCATATCGTTTTTTGGGTAGCATGTTTATTACCATTACCATTTTTCCTTATGCCTTTAGGTATGACATTTGTCATTTTAGCTACAGCATTTAATATTGGTTGGCTAGTATTGGGGCTAGCTGGATTTAAGATGAAAGATGATTTAAAGTGGGCAAGATTAATGTTTGTCTATTCTTTAAATTACTTAACTATTTTGTTTGTAGCCATGGTAATTGTAACTGTAATATAACTTTGGGAATTCTTTCTTTTTTTAAGAAATCCATATAAATAACAGTCCTTGTTACTTAGAAGACATAAAATGAAAGTGGGGTTTGATTAAGTTATGAAACAATGGCTGAAAAAATGGCGTCTTGTCTCAGTTCTTGCTGTATTGACGCTTGCTCTTTCCGGCTGTGGTGAGCCATTCTTATCGGCATTAAAGCCAGCTGGTGAAGTTGCCAGGAAGCAATATCACTTAATGCTTTTGAGTGTATTTATTATGGTACTTGTAATTGCTATTGTAGTAATTATTTTCGTAATAGCCATTATTCGTTTCCGACGCACAAAAGCAAAGGAAAACATGATACCAAAACAAGTGGAAGGAAATCATGTTCTTGAAATTATTTGGACAGTTATTCCGATTATTTTATTAGTAGTGTTAGCAGTTCCTGTTGTTGCAGCGACATTTAACTTTGGTGATACTGCAGCAATGGAGAAAAAGGACAAAGATGGCAAGCCGAAAGAACTTGTTATCAATGTACGTTCCAACCTTTATTGGTGGGAATTTGAATATCCGGGATTAGGAATCGTTACTAGTCAGGATCTTGTTGTACCAACTGACAAAAAAGTATATTTTTCATTAAAATCAAATGATGTAAAGCACTCATTCTGGATTCCTGCTATAGGAGGAAAACTTGACACGAATGTTGATAATATCAATAAATTCTGGCTTGAATTTGATAGTGATAAAGCACAAGAAGCTGGAAATGTTTTTTATGGGAAGTGTGCTGAGCTGTGCGGACCTTCACATGCTTTAATGGATTTTAAAGTTAAAACAATGTCACAAGCTGATTTTGATAAATGGGTTGCTGATATGCAAAAGGTGAAAGATCCTGTTCAGCCTACAACTGCTTCGGCACAGCAGGGACAAAAAGTCTTTGAAAAGAACTGCATTAGTTGTCATGCGATTACAACAGATAATGAAAAACCTCAAATAGCACCAAACTTAACTACGTTTGGTGAACGTGAACGTATAGCAGGCATCTTAGATCACAATAAAGAAAATCTTAAAAAATGGATTAAAGATCCGGAAGCTTATAAACCAGGAAATAAAATGCGTTCATTTAAAAACTTATCAGATCAAGATTTAGACGCATTAGCTGACTATTTAATGGGTTTAAAAGTGCAACAATAATTGGTTATTAAGGCGTAAAAGGGAGGTTTAACTGTGAGTAGTAAAGCTCAGAAAAAAGGCTTTGGTGCTACCATTTGGGACTATTTAACAACAGTAGACCATAAAAAGATTGCAATTCTTTATTTAATTGCAGGGGGATTGTTCTTTTTAATCGGTGGTATTGAAGCAATGATCATTCGTATTCAGCTTGCAGTACCTGACAGTAACTTTGTTAGTGCAGGTCTTTACAACGAGGTTCTTACCATGCACGGTACGACCATGATATTCTTAGCGGCAATGCCACTCGTTTTTGCTTTCATGAATGCGGTTATGCCGTTACAAATTGGAGCACGCGATGTAGCGTTTCCGTTTATTAACTCTTTAGGATTTTGGTTATTTTTCTTTGGGGGACTATTCTTAAACCTATCATGGTTTTTTGGAGGCGCTCCAGATGCAGGGTGGACTTCTTATGCTTCATTATCACTTGAATCACCAGGACATGGAGTAGATTTCTATGCACTAGGTTTACAGATTTCCGGTTTCGGTACGTTAATGGGTGGTATCAACTTCCTTGTTACAATCATCAATATGCGTGCTCCTGGTATGACATATATGCGTATGCCGATGTTCACTTGGACAACATTTGTTACATCTGCATTAATATTGTTTGCATTCCCGCCACTTACTGTCGGTATGTTCATGCTAACATTTGACCGTATGTTCGGTGCACAATTCTTTGATGTTTCCGGCGGTGGTAATACAATTATTTGGGAACATTTATTCTGGATCTTCGGACATCCAGAAGTATATATCTTGATTTTGCCAGCTTTCGGTATTTTCTCGGAAATCTTTGCTGTATTCTCAAGAAAAAGATTATTTGGTTATTCATCAATGGTATTTGCAACAGTCTTGATCGGTTTCCTAGGATTCATGGTTTGGGCTCACCATATGTTTACAGTAGGTTTAGGTGAAATAGCTAATGCGATCTTTGCGGTTGCAACAATGACAATCGCTATTCCAACAGGGATGAAAATCTTTAACTGGCTGTTAACGATGTGGGGCGGAAATATTAAATTTACAACCCCAATGCTATGGGCTGCTGCTTTTATTCCATCATTCTTAATGGGTGGGGTAACAGGTGTTATGCTTGCAGCTGCACCAGCAGACTATCAATATCATGATACTTATTTCGTAGTTGCTCACTTCCACTATGTAATTGTTGGTGGGGTAGTGTTCGCACTTATTGCGGGAACTCAGTTCTACTGGCCAAAAATGTTTGGTACGATGCTAAATGAAACACTAGGAAAGATCACTTTCTGGACATTCCTAATTGGTTTCCATTTAACATTCTTTATTCAGCATTTCTTAGGATTAATGGGTATGCCTCGTCGTATTTGGAAATTCCTTCCTAACCAAGGTTTGGATACAGGTAACCTAGTCAGCTCGATTGGTGCTGCATTTATGGCGTTTGGCGTTATCGTTATGTTAATTAATATTGTCGTAACATCCGTGAGAAATAAAAAAGTTGGAAACGATCCTTGGGGAGATGGACGTACACTTGAATGGGCAATTCCTTCACCACCACCATTTTATAACTTTAAGCAGCTTCCTTTAGTTCGTGGAATCGATACTTGGTGGATTGAAAAAATGGAAGGTAAAAAAGAATTAACGCCTGCTGAACCACTTGGTGATATACATATGCCGAATGGATCAATCTTACCTGTGTTTATCTCATTTGGATTATTCGTTGCAGCGTTTGGTGCAATGTATCATGGAGATGAAGGGAATACTTGGGGTGTTCCAGTATTAATTATTGGATTAGCCATTGCCTTAGGATCAATGCTAATACGTTCCCTAAAAGATGACCACGGTTTCCATATTCATAAAGAGGAATTAATTGAAGATGATAATAATAAGGGGGTTAAGGCGTAAATGCATGTTGAAGAAAAGTTCACTCCAAAAACATGGCCTGAAGCACCTGAAAAAGCAACCCTCGAAGGGAAAAATAAATTTTTAGGTTTCTGGTTATTTTTAGGCGGCGAAACAGTATTGTTTGCTTCCTTGTTTGCAACCTACATTGCCTTGAAGGATAAAGTTCCAGATCCTTCAATGGCACATGCAAAACAGCTTTTCGAATTACCATTATCATTTATTGCAACAATGTTGCTATTAACTAGTTCAATTACTAGCGTATATGCAATGTATCATATGAAAAACTATAGCTTTAAAAAGATGCAAGCTTGGTTGTTAGTTACCGTTTTATTAGGTGCTGCATTCCTTGGACTAGAGATTTATGAATTTAATCATTATGTACATGAATTCCATCATACATTTACAAGTAGCGCATTTGGTTCTGCTTTCTATACTTTAGTTGGATTCCATGGTGCTCACGTTGCTTTCGGTTTGTGTTGGATATTGTCACTAATGATTCGTAATGCAGGTCGTGGTTTGAGCCTCTACAACGCTCCAAAGTTCTATGTAGCAAGTTTATATTGGCACTTTATTGACGTTGTATGGGTATTCATTTTCACAGTCGTATACTTAATGGGAATGGTGGGATAAGAATATGACGAATGAACATTCAAGTTCTAGTAATCCAAGAGTAGACTATGAATATCGCCGAAGAAAAAGTGCAGAGGAAATGAAGTATCAGGTAGTATCATTTGCATTAATGATTTTGTTAACACTTATTGCATTTGGTGCGGTATATGCCGATTTTTCAAAATGGTTTACAATTCCGTTTATTCTTTTATTAGCGGTAGTACAAGTAATATTTCAACTATATTACTTTATGCATATGAGCCATAAAGGACATGAAGCACCACAACTCTTCATGTACTCTGGAGCTTTTGTTGCATTTCTTACATTGCTTACATTTTTCACAATTATTTGGTGGTAATATAAAAATCCAGTCGAGAGACTGGATTTTTTTTGAAAATAAAAACTGTCATTAACTTGTCATGAGGCATGATTGAAGATTCGTTTTTACAAAAGTATAATGAAAGTGGAGGATTTCACAATACATGTACGATATATCAAACAAGGCTTAAAGTTTGATATTAATTCCGTTTGAGAGAAAATGAGGTGGAGAAAATGCCTTTAAGTATATTTGGTTTCAGGGCATTATGGAGTCCGTTTTTTGTCATTACAATATTGTTCATGACAGTTTTATATTTTTTAATTACGACGAAATGGCGAAAAGATTTTAAAAATAGTGAACCATTAACTCGAAAACAAGCAATTTATTTTATTATTTCGATGATTTTACTTTATGTAGTGAAAGGTTCTCCAATTGATTTGTTAGCCCACATTATGTTTACTTATCACATGGTTCAAATGTCAATCTTATTAATTATTATTGCACCATTATTGATGTTAAGTATACCTAATTGGCTTTGGGAAGCTTTTTTAAAACTGCCAGTAATAAAAAATGTATTTGGCTTTTTCACGAAACCAGTACTTTCAGTTATTCTTTTTAATGTCTTTTTTTCGTTTTACCATTTACCCTTTATTTTTGACAAAATTAAAATGAGTGAACTAGCACATGGAACATATACACTAGCACTATTTATTCTAGCTATCTTTATGTGGTGGCCATTGCTTAACTCACTTCCAAATCATAAGCAATTAAGTGGACTAAAGCGAGTGGCTTACTTATTTGCAAGTGCATTATTGCTTACCCCTGCTTGTGGAATATTAATTTTCGCTGGAAAGCCTTTATATGAGACTTATTCAAATGGTACCTTATGGTTACAAGCAATGACTTTATGTGTTCCATCAGACACATTATCCAGTTTGAATTTAAGTGGACCTGAGTTATTTTCAAAATTACCTGTCCTAGAGGATCAACAATTAGGAGCAATCATTATGAAGCTAGTTCAAGAAGTTGTTTATGGTTTTGTTCTTGCTAGAATATTCTTCCTATGGTTTAAAAAAGATCAACAAGAAGCTGAAGAATTTACAGAAAAGGCAATGCTCACTCAAAATCCACAACCTACAAAGTAAAACAAGGTAGAGCAGGCTGCTCTAACTTTAAAAATTCATGAACATTTGAGAGGAGAAAACATGACATTACCTATCTTACCTACAATTAGTACTTCATGTATTGTAATTAGTGCGATATTTGTTGCAATAGGCTGGAATTTAATAAGGCAGAAAAAGATTGATCAGCATCAAAAAATAATGACTATAGCTGCTATTTTTGCTATTATATTTTTCATTATTTATGCTTCAAGGACGATCTTTATCGGTAATACTTCGTTTGGTGGTCCTGATAGTTTGAAAATATATTACACGATATTTTTAATTTTCCATATTACACTTGCAACGGTAGGAGCAGTATTAGGAATTATGTCTTTATGGAGCGGATATAAAGACCGTATATCATTCCACCGTAAACTGGGGCCAATTACGAGTATCGTTTGGTTTTTTACGGCGATAACAGGGGTAATTGTATACTTACTTCTTTACGTGTTTTATCATGGAGGAGAAACAACATCTGTTATCAAGGCAATTTTGGGAATATAAAAAATAAAAACAGTGTAGATTAAGGTCTACACTGTTTTTATTTTTATATTATTATTCAGCAAACGCTTCGATTTCTTTTTTTAGATCAGTAAGTATTTGTTCACATTGTTTAACAAGGTGGCCAGGGTATACTTCATCGTCTCCGTATTCTACACCATGTGGATAGTAATGTTTACCTAGGATAGGTGTCATTAATTGCATTAATGCATCGAAAGTATCTACATCACCTTCAACTGCATACCCTTGTACTCTTAAATAATAAGTACCTTCTCTAATAATAAATTTTCGGTCATATGATATACGCTCATAATCCCATTGTTCAGCTCTAACCATTCCGTATTTTTTCATCACATCGTCTAATCTGTTTAAATCCGCTTTAAAAGCTTGAATACCGATATTTTCAAAATTCATTATCTTAATTCCCTCCTAATACTCGAAGAACAAAAAAAATAAATAGACAATTTCTCTCATATTTAATAATAGTCTAAAATAACTTTTCTTGCAATGTATACATTGTGAATAATCAGTGTATATTAGGGCTTATAAAGCAGCCATTAATATAATATATTATATGTATTTATTTTTTTCTTAAGGTTATTTTCGTAAAGGTTGTTGCTTTTTTAGTGATATTTTATTAACAATCTGAGTTGATTGTAGCGGAGGACACTTGACTCCTGCGGGAAAAAGAGGGA
>NZ_JBNNWS010000018.1:0-104626 GCF_050281185.1 Heyndrickxia sp. NPDC080065
TTCTTAATTGAATTATTCCATTTTTATATTTCGGAAATCTAAAAACCAAAGAATTGTTTACAATTAACACGTCATTATTCTGTCCAATTTCATTATGATAAAAGTCTTCAATGGAAAGGTCAGAATAAACCAATTGAATGTTTTCAATAAAGTTATTATTCATTTAGTAATATCCCCTTTTGGTCTCTTTCTATTGTTTTTTTCCAAAACTCTTGTTGAACTAACCCACCCTTGGTTTAGCTCAATAGAAACTTCAACAAAAAAGAGCATAAATCCCTTTTGTGTTAAATCCCCCTATAGAGTTCAATAAGAGGATTTATACAATCACTTCTTTTATTAAATCAGTTAATCCATTAGGATAAAATACTTTTTGCCCTGTAATCAATTCTTCTATTGGCACCCATTTAGCGTACGTTACCTTATCCCCTTCAGAAACAGTAAAAAATTCTTTTTCATATAAATTTTCATTCTTAAAGTTCACAGCATAAATTTGTGTTATTTCGTGTCCCACATTTTCATCTATCTTAAAAATATTTTCTAAACAAGAAATATAGCGATTTATAACAATCTCAACACCCAATTCTTCTTTAAATTCCCTTGCTAAAGTCTCGTCTGATTTCTCTCCAAATTCAATCGTACCTCCGATTGGACGATAGTAATATCCAATTCCTTTTGAGTGTTTCCCTTCCTGTTCTTCTAGAAGAATAAATTTATCCTTAAAAATTAATCCCAAAGTATTTGCTCATGGATACATCAAATCCCCTCCTACAGTCAAATTATTATTACAATTTCTACTAAAACAGTTTTAAACCCTTCTTTAGCTAACCTGATTTATTATTTGAATAGCAAAAAGGCTTTACTCTTTATTGAAGTAAAGCCCCCTTTACTTTAAGTGTAACCTTTCACAATCTTTCTTCATAGAACATTACATTTACTTTAAAATGTCTTGTAAGGTCTTATCAAGTGTTTTATAGGTAAACGTGTAACCTTCACGTTCTAATCGGTCTGGAAGAACCCACCGACTTTTTAATACCAATTCTGTTTCTGTTTTAATTAGTAGTGATCCAATCTCCAACATACATTTGGGCGAAGGTAAACCGAATGGAACATCCATCGTTTTTCTTAGTACTTTCATTAATTCACGATTACTAACAGGTTGTGGTGAAGAGCAATTAAAAACTCCACTTAGCTCTTCTTTATCTTTCAAAAATAGAACGATTTTAAACAAATCTTCGATATGTATCCAACTAAACTTTTGGTTTCCCTTTCCCTGAATACCTCCAAGTCCAAACTTCACTAAATTTCGATAAGGTATTATTACTCCGCCGTTCTTACCTAATACAATAGCTATGCGTAAGGCGATTTGCCTTGTTTTTGGTAAGTCAAAGGAAAAGAAGGTTTTCTCCCAGTTTGTTGCAACATTAACCGAGAATCCTGAACCAATCTCTCCTTTTTCTTCTGTCATCGGACGATCTTCAGCGTGTCGATAAATGGTTGCCGTGCTGGAATTCATCCAAATCTCTGGTGGATTATTACATGCCTGTATAGACTCTCCAAGTAATGTAGTTGTCCATATCCTTGAATTAATAATTTCATTCTTATTTGCTTCATTGTATCGACAATTTACAGATTTCCCCGCAAGATTGATAAGAAGTTCAGTATCTTCTAATGCCTCTATAATGCCCAATTTATCTTCCCAAGAAATATGTTGCTTTTGCCGTGATATGATATTTACCTCATATCCTAATTCCTTAAATTTATTCTTAAAATATTCACCGATAAAGCCTGTTCCTCCTGCTAAAACTACTTTCTTCATATAAAAACTCCAATCTATTTTTAAAATCGGTTTCTTATTTCAGGTGGTAGCAGCATACTAACCTCCTTAATCTTTATTCATTACAGTCTTTATTTCTAGATAGTTTAGAATAGTTCCTTCTTCAACCTGCACAATAGTTGAATAGTCTCCTCCGTTTCAATTTTGAGAATTCAGTCAATAATTCCTTAAAAAAAGAAATTTTAAGGGAGAGATGTATTTTGTTATTATCGCAAGCATGGAAAGCGTATGAATCGGATAGGCGAATAGAAGGATTCTCGTCACAAACATTAAAAGCATATCAGCTTCAAGTTAACTAACTTATGGATCATTTTGGAGATGTAGAAATCGATTCACTACAACTGAACAATTGAAAGATTACTTTTCTAAATCTAGCAAAACATTAAAACCTTCGTCATTAGCTCATCGTATTCGTTCAATGAAATCACTTCTTCTTTGGTCCCATGAAGAAGGACATACTAGTAAAATTCCAGCAGCTAAGATTAAAGAACCAAAGGTAGGAAAACGAATCCTAAATTTTTAACAGAAAGGGAGATTGAACATCTTCGGAAAGCCTGTTATACAACTATGGAAAAGGCATTATTTGAGTTCATGTTTTCTACAGGATGCAGGTTTGGAGAGATAGTAACACTTAATAAGAATAACATCAATTGGTCTAATCATTCTGTAATCGTAAGGGGGAAAAAGAGACAAGCATAGAGAAGTTTATTTTAATTTTATTTTGGAAATCAGAGCTTATTGAAATAAGCCCCATGTAGGTTAAGAAAAGCGTACCTTTCAGCAAAAAGCTAAAGGGTACACTTTTGTGTGCAGTATTATTCTTTTCTTAGCTGGTAATGGGGAAGCCTGTTGTACGGTAGTTGGCTTATACTCTAAAGATCACTTTTTTTCCATTTTAAATTATTTGATTAAGTGTTACCTGTTATCCAAAAGGAGTTCAAATGAACGCAGAGTGATGTTATATCTTAAAGTTTAATTAATATATTTTTCTATCGAATATACTAATCATTTAATCCTTTTCCATTGAGAATTTGCTGCATATATTTTTCAACCCTTGACTCTCGAGTTTTAGATTGTTTGGCCCCCGAAAAATAAAGAATGTATGCTCTTTGTCTTCCCGGTGTCAATGCCTCAAAAGCGGTTTTCAAGGCAGGGATCTCATCTAATTTATTTTGAAATTCTACAGGAATTATGTATTCTTCATTCTTTTTAAAATTCAATTCCAAACCGGCTTTTTCAACTTTAATGGCTTCATAAATATAGGCTTTCAAGATGTCTTCCATTTCAACTATTTCTTGAACATTGGTGAACCGAATCTGGCGCGCCGCCTGGACATTCTCCGTTTGTTGAATTAGAATCCCGTGGGCATCCTTTAACAAGGCACCTTTGTGAAACAGAAGTGCACAATATTCTTTAAATCCATGTATTAAAACTATGTTTTTTTTCTCAAACGTGTAGCAAGGATGCATCCACTTAAATTCTTCGGTCAGCTCACAGTCAAGAACGATATCTCTCAACTTCTCATATTCTTCCTTCCACTTTTTAGATTTACTTAAAAATTCATCAACCTTAGGATTCATTCTACTCTCTGTCATCAAGGTACACCCCACTTCAATTTTTCGATCAGCTGACAGTCAAAAATGATCATTCTCAATTTCTCCAATTTTTTATAGTAGGACATTAATTGGTGTCATGTCAAGCAAACCTAATTTGGAAAGTTAATATGATGCTTATGTCGCTATTCTGCCCCGATAAGGACCCATCAATTAATACGTAAATCCTTTTTGGATTAACTCGCTTCATTGTTGTAGAAAATAAACTTTTCTGAACGCATTATAGGTAATCCCTCATAGGGACCATTTCCAATGTTTAGTCATTAAAAACCCACATATTAAATTCTGGATTATGCTCTTGTAGATGCCAACCCGACTTGTAAAAGTATTCATTGAATTCTGATTCCATCGGACATAATGCATGGATTGGTAAGTCATTTATAGTTTTTAACATCTTTTTTAACACCCCCTGACCACGATAAATCTCACTTATAGCAAACTGGTAAAGCGAAATGGTATTGGTTGTTTTTTTTCTATAAAATCGAAAAGCTCCTACTACTTGACCATTGAATATCGCCACTATCATTTGTTTTCTTTTTATAGCACCTTTAATTCCGAGAGGACATAAAAACTCTTCAGAATAAACTGCACTGTTATTATGTTCTAAATTGTTTTTGAAGAAAGACACGACTTGAGGTGTATGGGTTAAATCGGCAAATGATATCTGCATCTTTTTCATCCCCATAATTAAATTATCGTTTCTTAGTACATAAGAGATTTATATATTTCTCCTATAATTCCTTCCATTTGATGAACACCTAATTCTGTATTCGTCATTATGACAGCGCCTTTCTCTAAATACGGTAACGCCACCATCATACATTGAAACCCTATTCCCCAACCAAGTGATGTAGTTTCATACTCCATTTCTGAACCATTTAAAAATACACCTAGCCCAGTCCAATCCTTTCCTCTTTGTGGGGTTATCATTTCTTTTGCTAAACTTGCAGAAATCCCAATCTTACTTTCTCCTTTTAATGCATTCATCAATTCAATGACCAATTGGGCTAAATTTGAAGAGGTTGTCCAAAGTCCACAAGCTGCTGGATAAGGATATATAGGGTATTTTCCATCTACTATTTCACCATTTTTGTTATGACCACAAGAAAAGTCTTCTTTTCTTATTTCTGATATTTTCGTAACTATTGTACTATTTTCCATTTTTAATGGTTCAAATATTAGTTCACTCACAACTTGTTTAAAAGGTTTTTTAGTTACATCTTCTATTAGTACTTGAATGATACAAAAACCTGCATCAGAATAGTGGAATTCACTCTCAGGTTCATACTTTACTTCAATAGGAACGCTACAATAAGGTGAGCATCCCTCTAATATTTCAACCATTGAAGGAATCCCCTTAATCGAATGAAGTTCAGAGAAACTACCTTCAGGGTCTATAATTCCAGATTGATGACTAAGCAAGTTTCGTAATGTAACCCTTTTATTTTTAGTTAATTCATTGTCGGGTACTTTCCATGATACAAGCCTCTTGTTGACATCCTCTTCTAAATCAAGAAGACCTAGCTCCGTTAATTTCATAACTAGCATTCCTGTTAGAAACTTACTAATTGAACAAGCATTAAAAATAGAATTTCTGTTTACATTTTTATTGCTTACTGCCTCTAGTAATCCATAGTTTTCTGTAATACTGATTTGATCATTATCAATTAAAGTAAGACTTAAACCCGTTACATTATAATGATCCATACGCTCTTTAATGTTAATACTTTTAAGTTTCACATTATTCCTCCTTACTTGTAACTTTAGGAGAATTATACCACAAACGTATGTTCCTTTGTGAATTTTCGGATTATAAATTTACGATTAATTAACCTGCCTCCAAAAGCGTAGTTACAAGGTTTTCCATCCGGTATAGTATTCAATAATTCCTTAAATTAATTAAATAGGAGGGAATTGATTTGCTGTTATCTAAAGCATGGGAATCTTACGAAGCGGACAAAAGTATTATTGGAAAAGTTTTTTCTTTAGATGAAAATTGTATTAACTGGTCAAATAGATCAGCTATTGTACATGGGTCACAGAATGAGCATTGCCAAGATGAGATATATTATGAAGTAAATTTCGAAACGAGCTGACATCTATAAGGAAATCCATCCACATCAACAGAGACACAGCTATGCCAACTACTTATTAAATAATTTGGCCCCAATTGAAGTGATACAGAGTTTGATGGGACATGAGAAGAGTGAAACAACTCGAATATATGCTGAGTTGAGTGGCTGGATAATGAAGGGATTATATCAGAAGTATTTCTAACAGACAAAATAGGAGCAGCGTCTAAGTTAATACCCTTGTACCTTCAACTCTTGAACCCTTTATCTTAATTGGAACTTTCTTTATTTTATCCTTAATTTTTAAATGTTTTATAATACTCGTATGACAAAATGATTAGCCCTAATATCGTAAACAATACTCCTAAGACGAATGGAAAACCTAGAAATAAAGACTGTACAACTTCATCCCCATATTGCATTTCCCCAAAAATCACAAACCACAATTTAGACTTACCCGACCATTCTGTAATACTAGTTGCATAAATAGCACTTGCTATTATTATTGATAAAGTAACTAATAATCCTCCTAGCAAAATAAAGCCACCAATTATTGTTCTTTTCATTTATTTTCCTCCTTAATTCCCTTATTTTTCTATTAGCTATATAATTCTATATTCTATTTGATAACTCCTTTTATTAAAAAATATGAATCGTTCGACAAATAGAGATGATATTGAAGTTGAAAAAAGGGATACAAAAAATTTGAAGATGGTCTTAACCAATTATTTGAACCAGAGAAGTACAAGAAGATATTCTTGCCTTTAATTATGGTCTTTTGAAAAAAAAGACGGTATTCAACTATATATTACAGATTCAACAGAGTGGGGATTTGACGATGAGGATTGGGCGTTATAACCATTAATTAAAGTTGGCTTTGCTTTAACTAACGATTGCAACAATTAATTAACTTTTTTCTTAAAAAAATAAAACACGCATTCACAATTACTTGTTTCTGCGCATTTTATACAAAAATTAATAAGGATATCTTATATTTTTAGTTGATACAAAATCCCTGATTTCTTTTATCTTCAAGGGGTCGATTGATTGAGAAAAACTAGATTGAAAGCGTACAGCTGATCCAAAATGAATTTCCTTTACTTTCACTTTATCTAAAAACATAACGATATTACTTGGAGTAAGTCCAGAACCAGCCAAAATAGAAAGACTACTATCCTCAGTATGTCTTACTAATTCCTGAAATTGTTCTACAGCATCAATGGCTTTATCTTTTCCGCCAGATGTAAGTATCCTTGAAACTTCCGGATGCTTTTGAATCATTTTTAATGCTTCTATTTGATCATTGACCTCGTCAAATGCACGATGAAAAGTAACATCCAATCCTTTTGCAGCATCAATTAGGAAGCTTAAAGCATCTTCATTAATTTGTCTATTCTGTGTGAGAGTACCTAGTACAACACCGGAAGCACCTAAATCCTTACATACCTTAATATCCCTAGCCATGATATTAATTTCCTCATCTGTGTAACAAAAACCTCGGGCGTGTGGACGAATCATTACATTTACTGGAATAGTTACTGAGCTACAAACACTTTCGATTAATCCATAACTTGGAGTAAGACCACCTTCCAATGCGCCGGTTATCAATTCGATACGGTTCGCACCAGCCTCCTCTGCAATTTTTGCATCACTTAATGAATCGGCAATTATTTCGATTATCATATTTTTTTAACTCCTTTTTTATTGAAATAAAGTGAAAATTTTTCGTTTATCGCCCCTACTTCAATACCTGCATCATTTTTAACGATGGCTGGCTTCAAAGCTCTTAATCGTTTAATTGTCTCTTTATTTTTATAATCTATTTGTTCGAGAATGGAGGCAACAATGTTCGGCCAAACTTCTTCTGATCCATTGATGACCTTTAACGCGAAGGCTATTCTCTCATTTTTTAAACCAAAGCAATACACACCTTGTGCTCCACCTTTAGCAACTATGTTATCATCCTGTAAAAGAACAGAGCAAATAAAGTGTTCTGAAGCGATCATTTGATTTTGTCGATTCATTGTTTTTGTTAATTTTTTTACTGCATTCCGCAGACTGGGTTCTTCTATAAGATCAGGACAAGCTAATTTCAAATATGTATATGCCATATGTTTTAAAGGAATCGCAAATACTGGAACACCACATCCATCTATGCCGACCTTAATTTTAGAAATAGGAACTTCTGATAATGTTGATAGAATTTGAATAATTTGTTGTTGGAGCGGATGTTCCACCTTCCAGTATCCCTCAACAGGATACCCTAATTCACGGCAAACAGTAATAAAGCCCATATGTTTCCCTGAACAATTATGATAAAGCTTTCTTTTAGCGATATCTGCTCTTATCATTACTTCTCTTGGGTTAACATTTAAAGGATAGGAAGGTGGACAAAAAAGGTCAGTTTCTTTTACGGGTAATTTCTCTAACATCGATTCAAGTGCCGAAATATGGTAGGATTCCCCGCGGTGTGAAGCAGCAAATAAAGCAGCCTCTTGTTCTGTAAGTCCGAATTTTTCAATAATATTAGTTAAAAAAATTGGTAGAGCTTGGATCGGCTTTGAAGCTGAACGGAAAAAGACGATATGCTCAGAATTACCTACATGATAAATCGTATTCATGTCTTCATCTACACCGCAAATCATCCCACTATGAACGTTCTCAACCAATCCTGACCTAGTTTCTTCTATTAATATATCAAAATCCATTTGATTTCTTCCCTCTCTTCTACACTTTTAATGTGGTAACTAATCTTCCCACAAACATTTCATAAGGATACAACACTGTAAAGATTTCATCAATATCATGTAATTTTTTCATCCAAATAGTCCTCCGTTTATTTTATTATAATTCAATTTAATCTTATTTAGGGACTATTTCGAAGGAAACTCTTCTACACTTTTATTCACGAGTCTTGCAGATATAAAGCTTAATAAATAAAGAAGTTATCTATTAACAGCTATATTAGGTATTAAATAATTTTATAAAGAAGTGATACCCGCATGCTGAGTGTAGTCAATGTCCTCTACCTAAATGAAGATTTAATCTCCAAGTAGTCATTTAGAAAAGATAATCAAAAAAGTCTAATCTTGTAGGTAAAGGGATTATACAAAGTGTAATAGCCACTCTCGAAATAAATTAGAATCTAAAAAATAATTATAGTTTTTAGAAAATATAGAAAAATATATAGATATTGTAAATTAAACCCCGTATAATAATAGTGACTAGTCCCTGTACGACATATTTTTTATAAAAAACTGATTAACAATAGGGATAAAATATCAAAGGGGGTATTATATGAGAAAGAAACGAACAGTTGGTTTAATGACATTCTTATTGTCGTTGATGGTTGTCATTGCAGGTTGCAGTGGGAGTGGTGGGAAGAAAAACATTGCCATAGGTCCACCAGCAAGTGAAACTCAAACTATTTCACATTTAATTTTAGATGCTTATGGTATTGGGAAAGATGATTACAAAGCGTTTCAAGAAGGTTTTGGTGACGCTGCAGATGGAGTTCAGGATGGAAATATAGATATATCCATCGGTATTTTGGGTTTACCAACTGGTAGTATTGAGAGTTTACAAGCTGCATCTGGGGATGTTAAAATGCTGAGTTTATCAGATAAAGCAATTAAACATATTGAAGAAAATAGCGGATATAGGCGATATACGATACCGAAAAATTCATATAAATTTTTGAAGAATGATGTGGAAACGGTTACAGCTTATGCCATATTAGTAGCGAATACCGATACCATTGATGAAGAACTTGGATATGAAATAACAAAAGCGATGTTTGATTATGCAAGCGAAAACACGCATGCTCAAGCCGTACATACGACCCTTGAAAATGCTTTGAAGGGCTCCGAAGGGCTCCCTATTCATCCAGGTGCAAAGCGTTACTTTGAAGAAAAAGGCTTGAAGATGGATAATCCAGTAGCTACGGTAAAAGCAGATTCTACAAAGCGCAAAAAAGAGTTTATTTTAGGGACAGGAAGCCAAGGAGGAACCTACTATCCTCTTGGTGGTGAAATGGCGAATATTTGGAATAAACATCTGAATGGTGTAAACATCACAAATACCGAAACTGGAGCGTCGGTAGAAAATCTTGCCACAATCGGTAAAGGACACATGGATCTTGGGATGACAGTACACGTTCCAGCCTTAAATGCTTGGGAGGGAAAAGCCGATTTTAAAGATGGCAAAGTTGAAAATATGGCGTTTATTGGTCATATTTATCCTGAAGTCGTTCAAATTATTACTCGTGAAAAAACAGGGATTAAAAGTTTAGACGATTTAATGAAGTAGATGTAATGAGGAAGGTGCCGTACACAGGTACGAGCCCCTTCCTCCCATTTTATTTTAATAGGTGGTGTTTAAGTGAAAAATATGGAACAAGTAGATACTCGAGCACTTTTAGAAAAATATGATAAAGAACATCAGTATCGACTGAAGCTAGGCAAGTGGGTATGGTTAGTCACCTTTTTAGGAGTAGCATTAACATTATTTCATTTATATACAGGATATTTCGGAACGATGCAAACCCAAATACAAGGCGCAGTCCACTTAGGTACTGCACTTGGAATGATATTTTTACTATTTCCAGCTAAAAAAGGATTACAAAAAAAGCAAAAAACGGTTCCATGGTATGATGTGTTATTTGCTTTTACCTCCCTTTATGTTACATATCATAAAATTTTCTTTTTTGATTCATTATTACAAAGTAGAGTTATAGGTTATAGTACAGTCGATATGATTATATCAATTTTAGGAATCCTCCTTGTATTAGAAGCAACAAGAAGGACAGTCGGATTACCGATCATTATCGTTGCTAGTGTAGCTATCTTATATGCGATATTCGGAAAATTCATTCCAACCGATATTCTTTCACACCCAGGGTTCTCCTTAGAACGTACAGCAACCAATCTATGGTACCGAGAAAGTGGTGTGTTTGGTACACCTGTTCAAATTTCCGCAAAGTTTATTTTTCTTTTCCTTTTCTTCGGTGTGATACTTGTCCAAACAGGGATCGGACAATTCTTTAACGATATAGCCTTCGCCATAACAGGCAGATTCACGGGTGGTACTGCCAAAGCAGCTGTAGCGGCAAGTGCTTTGCAAGGGATGATATCAGGAAGCTCTGTTGGAAATACAGTTGCATCGGGCTCTTTCACGATACCAATGATGAAAAAAGCAGGCTTTAAACCGGAATTTGCAGCCGCAACAGAGGCATCTGCTTCTACTGGCGGACAAATTATGCCACCGTTAATGGGAGCTGCAGCTTTTATCATGATGGAATATTTAGGCGTTCCCTATTCTTCCATTATGCTTGCGGCGGCAATACCAGCTGTTCTTTATTTTTCGGGGATATTTATGGGAACCCATTTTGAAGCGAAAAAGCTAAAGATTTTCGGACTACCAAAATCTGAACTACCTAGTTTTAGAAAATTAATGGCTCGGAACGGATTTATGCTTATTCCACCTATTATTATTATCACGACACTTTTAGTTGGATTTACTCCACAGCGAGCTGCATTACTAGGTGTCGTTTCTGCCTATTTAGTTAGCCTCGTTAGAAAAGAAACGAGAATGAACTTCAAACAAACGATTAATGTTTTAGAGCAAGGTGCTCGTGTTGCATTACCAGTTATTGCGGCTGTTGCGACGGCAGGTATTATTGCCGGAGTTGTTAGTATGACTGGATTAGGTTCAAAATTTGCTGCAGGTATTATAGCATTAGCTGGAGGACATCTCATATTCGCCTTATTTTTCACTATGATTGCTTGCCTTATTCTTGGCATGGGTCTTCCTACCACTGCAAACTATGTAGTAACTGCATCTGTCGCTGCGCCAGCTCTTATCAATGAGTTTGGGCTTGCACCAATTGCCGTTCATATGTTTGTGTTCTATTTTGGTATTGTCGCGGATATTACACCTCCTGTTTGTTTAGCTGCGTATGCTGGCGCAGGGATTGCAAGGGCCAATCCGTTTAAAACAGGAATGATTGCGGTAAAATTAGCCATCGCAGCTTTCATCATTCCATATATATTTGTGTACAATCCCATTCTAGTATTAGTAGATGTATCCCTATTTAAATTAATACTTGCGATTGTAACAGCAATGTTGGGAATGATGGCAGTAAGTAGTGCGATGATTGGCTTTTTCATGAAAAAAGCATATTGGTGGGAGAGAGTTGTTTTGTTTGTTGCTGGGATCATGCTAATTGCACCACAGCTTATTAGTAGTTTAATAGGAATTTGTGTTATAGGGATTATCTGGTTTATTCAAAAACGTAGGAAAGATAATGTGGGGAATGATTCTATTCAGGTAAGTGTGTGAAGTTTTTATTTAGATGAAGTAAGAAATAGTGAGAATGGGTACTAGCCCTTCCCACTATTCATTTTTTGGAACCTGATTTTTATCAAAGTCAACGAGATAAGGAATGACTTTGCAACTTAACAGCCAATATAAAAAACGCCTTACTTGTCCTTTATGGAAAGTAAGGCGAATTAATTTATTCTTTTTTCTTTTGAAAAATATCAAAATGACTCCAAATATCCTCTAAAATTTCCAATCGATCAGTTATATCTTCTTGCTTTTCTTTACCCACAAACATTATTAATGCATTTATTAGGCTTAATGGTGCTACGAAAGAATCGATAAAACTTGGCATTTGGCTTGATGCTGTAAGTGAAATATCAGCATGTGCGATGAGTGGAGATAAAAAATTATCCGTGATTGCGATTGTTGTTGCACTTTTTTCCTTGGCAAAAGCAAACATATTAACGGTACTTTTCGTATATCTCGAAAAACTAATACCTATTACGACATCCTCTTTACTTAAATTGTATAGTTTTTCTGATGATGTCTCTACCGATTGCAAAAGTTCCGTGTTATTCAAAATAATTTGAAGATAATATTGTAAAAATACCCCTAAAGAAGTAGCACTACGGTTTGCTATTATATATACCTTTTTTGCCTTTAACAGGCAATTAACCGCTCTATAAAAAGCATCTAGATCCAGTGTCTCCATTGTGGATTTTATGTTTGATAGATCATCTTGAAAAATCTCGTATACTCCTAATCCTTCATTACTGTATACTTTTTTAGATATTTTTAACCGCTCAGTTGTTGTTAGCTGCTGTTGAACAGAATCTTGCATATATTGCTGAAGCTCAGGATAACCGGAATATCCAAGCGAGGTTGCAAAACGTACTACTGTAGCATCGCTAACACCTGCCATTTTCGCTAATTTTCCGACTGTTAAAAATGGAACGGTTGTAGGGTTTTCTAATATATATGTAGCTATTTTCAAGTGAGACTTGCTCATTCCCTCTAGTTTTCCGGCGATATTTTGATAGACGTTTATCATTAAAATAAAAGCTCCTTTTTGTATTAAAGCAATTTTTAAGTATGTCCCATTCATTTTTTTACATATTCATTATTTTTACATTAATTTTTACTATCCCTATCTGTCAAGTGTATTAGCGAATATTATGTAAAATTAAGAAAAGACTGACCAAAGTTAAAAACACTTTGAATCAGCCTCTTTTTTTAAAATTACCAATTTATTTTAATACCCTTCTAATCGCTTCATCATGCGCTTCTACTGTACGTGCTATATCTTCTTTTGTATGAACCACCGACATTGAATAACGATTCAGTGGCTTTGAATAAATCCCTAACTTCAATAATTCATAGTCAATTTCTTTTCTTAATTTTGTATTTGTCTTATTCATATCACGATAATTTTTAATCGTACCTTCAGCTAAAATAATATTAAAAATACTGCCCATTCCGATTGTTTGCATTTCTAAACCATAATTTTTATAAACATTCTCTAATTGTTTACGTAAAGTATTTGTTTTGGAAAACAACTTTTCCATCGTTCCCTCTTGTTCTAAAACATTAATTGTCGCTAAACCTGCAGCAAGTATCGTTGGATGCCCATTATATGTTCCGCTATGGAACAACACATCCTCTTTATTTGCATTTTCTGCACCTGCAGTTAAAATGTCGCGTCCACTATTAGGTGCACTGATCATCATTATTTCTCGCTTTCCACCAATTGCTCCAATTGGAAATCCGCCTCCAAGTACTTTTCCTAGTGCTGTTAAATCGGGTTTAATACCATAATTTGTTTGAGCTCCTCCTATTGATACCCTAAATCCTGTTTTTACTTCATCAAAAATGAGGACAATATCCAGCTCTTTTGTTATTCTTCGAAGTCCTGCCATAAACTCTTGCTCTGCTGGAATGAAGCCGCCTTGTATAGGTTCAAGAATAACTCCTGCAATTTCATGTGCATGTTTACGTAATATTTGCTCGGTTGCTTCAAGATCATTAAACGGAAGAATGATCGTATTCTCAACATAATAATCCGGAATTCCTCTTGATTCTGGAACTGAATTAGGCGATTGTGCAGTTCCAGATTGATCCATTTCAGGATTTACACTTAAAAGAACTTGATCGTATCCGCCATGATAATGTCCTTCAAATTTAGCTAGTTTTGGTTTTCCTGTATAAGCCATAGCTGTACGAATTGCGAGAAGGGTCGCTTCTAACCCTGAATTTGTATAACGTACCATTTCAACACTTGGATATAAATCAATCAGTTTTTCTGCCATTGTAACTTCTAATTGATGTGGAGTACCGAAGATCGTCGTACCTGCCTCTAGTAATTGGTGGTTTACTGCATCCAGTATCTTTTGATGTCCGTGTCCAAGAATAAGTGCTCCATAACAAAGTAAATAATCAATATATTCATTTCCATCTACATCAAATAACTTACTTCCTTTTCCTTTTTCCATCACTAATGGGTGTGGAGCAAAATATTTAATATTTGCTGTAACTCCCCCTGGAATCACTTCGCATGCTTTTTCAAATAGTTTCGCCGATGTCTTTGTTTTTTCAAAAAGGATGGAATTACTTTCTACTGTCATTTTCAATAGCTCCTTTTTCACAGTATGAGAAATTTATTTTTCTAATGAAAAATTTCAAAATAATGATTTCATTACCGAATTACATGGCATACATTTGAATTTTATGCAGAATTAACAGATGCATTTTATCTATTGAAAAATGTAAAGTTTTTATTCTTTATAAATCCTCCTTATAAAATTTAAATATATATTTCTTTGTTACAAATTTTATGAAATAAATATTTCATTGTCAATTGTTATTTGTTTATTTACTTACACTAATTTTTAAATTCAGAATATATTTGTGGTTGTTTTACAAGTTTTCAAAAGAAACAATGTACATAGAAATTCTGGAAGTTATGCCATCGAGGCAGTTAGTATTTTTTGGAAATGTTGATTGAAAATATTATGATACCGTGGTTTCCTGCGATTGCTTTTCACGGCTTACCGATAGTGAGGAAAAAAAGTGTGAGTTTTAGCATAAATGAATCCATTACCTTACTAGAGAAAACGCATTGGTATTCCTACTCGATTAATTTCTAGGAGTGAATGAGGATGTTAAAAAAAACCATCAGCAGGAAATTTTTTTCCCTACTGATGGTTATTTATATTAATGTATTAAAAAGATGTGGTCACTCTGATTGTTTACTAGGCTATAAGTTAATTTATGACCTCGTCAAAATTTGCTCCTGTTACATTTTTCAATTCTTCTACACTTATTTCTATCTGGATTCCAATTTTTCCACCGCTGCCGACAATTCGTTCAAAACCGGATGCACTATGGTCAATAAATGTAGGATATTTCTTTTTCATACCGATTGGGGAGCATCCGCCGCGAATATATCCTGTCCACTTTTGAATATCTTTAACAGGCAGCATTCCAACTTTCTTCTCACCAGCAGCTTTAGCTGCCTTTTTCAGATTTAATTCAGCTTCTACAGGAATCACATATACATAAATTCTCTCTTTCTCCCCATAGGCAACTAATGTTTTATAAACCATGCTGGGATTCTTACCTATCTTCTTAGCCACAGAAACCCCGTCTATTTTGTTATCTTGGATTTCATACGTTATGATATGATACGCTACTTTATTTTGATCGAGAATTCGCATGGCATTTGTTTTTGCTTTTGACATTTCTATTCTCCTTTTAAAAACCGTAAAGTAGTATGTCTTTCTAGATTAAAAAATAATGTTTATAAGGTCAAATTATTTAGCTACCATTTTCATCTATATCATTTTTGAAACCATTTGTTATATCATTTGATTCCGTTTTTCCAGTTCTCCCTCCTGCAACTGATTAATATATTGTAAAAAGATCGAACCGCCTTTGACCCATTAATATAAACTGAGGTGAAACCATGTATTTTCTAAATTCAATTCCAGATGTTGTCCATTCTATTCAAAAAGCTTTTCATAAAATGTCTAACACTAAACGGCTTGTGATAGGAGCTATTTTCGCTAGCTTGTCTGCCATCTTCTCAGCAGCCGGAGGTTTTTTACCAGGAATCGGATATCTCATTAGTCCTTTAGCTACTGCACCAATTCTTTTTTGTTCTATGCTTTCGGCGCCTATTGGATTTTTTTCATTTTTGGTTACGAATCTATTACTTCTTATTCTTCAACCAAGCGAACTTATGATTTTCCCATTTACAACAGGATTGTTAGGGTTTGGAACTGGGATTGCCTTTCATTTTTTCAAAAAGAGACTAAGCATAATACTAAGTGGTGGGATAGTTTTAACTGCAGGAATATTCATTTTACTGTACTTACTCAAATTTCCGATACTAGGTCCCGCAGTTTCGAAAACGTTTTCTTCTACCACTGCAGGCCTCATATTGTTATTTTCTTTCTTTTATAGTTGGATATGGGTGGAAGTGGGTTTAGTGTTAGTAAAAAGATTAAAAACGATTATAACATCGTAACTTTCCAGACCACTCCAATAGAAGTCTTTATTTCTAAATATTCGTAGAAGGATCGTCCTCATTCCAAACGATTGAAAAGTGTCAGTTTTGTACAGGAACGTCAATTAATACAATCTCACTTGAAGTTTCTAGAGCCTCTTTTATCGTTTTTTCAATTTCTATAAGGTTATCTGCTCTTCTTCCCTTAATGCCAAAGCTTTCCGCCAATTGGACAAAATCAGGATTTTGGAATGAGATACCGTGGCTTTTTCCAAACATTTTGTTCATCATCTCTTGCTCTAGTTTTAGAACAGAATCATTTAGAACAATGATTATTAGTGATAGTCCAAGACGTTTAGCCGTCTCTATTTCAGAAAAATTCATTACTCCTCCCCCATCCCCTGTAATACAAATTACAGGATCAATTGGACATGCTAGCTTAGCACCAATTGAACCTGGCAAAGCAATACCCATCGAGGCGAGTCCATTTGATATGATCAACCTCCCGGGCTTTTTTGGCTGAAAGGTGCGGGCTATTGATACTTTATGAGATCCTACATCTGAAATCACAATGGTGTTCTCTGTAGATATGCTTTCAATGATATAGAGAATATTCTCAATGGTTAAAGGTAATGAGTCTAGTTCTATCTGTTTCTCATGTATTTGATATGCTTGCATTATCTGTTCCCGGTGATGTCCTAAAGGCTCCCAAGTTTTTGACGAAATAACAAGTTGATTAAACTCTCGGAGAATTTCCTTTATATTTCCAACCAATTCTACCTCTACAGGGTAATATTCATTTATTTCTGCAGGTAATGTATCGATATGTAATATAGGTAATTTCTTTTTATTCCATTCTTTTGGCAGTTTTTCTACAAAATCAAATCCGATAACAATAAGCAAATCCGCTTCTTTAATGCTAGATAGCGCTTCATCTTGTTCATTAAATCCAAATGTAAAATAATTTTGAGGATGATTTTTCGGTAATATCCCTTTTGCCATAAAACTATGGATGACTGGCACTTGTAGGGAGTTAATAAAGGTTTGTAATTCTTCAACTGCTTTTTGCCTAATCACCCCATTACCAACAATAACAAAGGGTTTCTTAAATTGTTGAATAAGGTTTTTGGCTGATTGAAAAGCTTCGATTACAGGAATACTTGGTGGTATAGATTTAATAGCTAATGGCTTATTTGAGATCATTTGTGATGCTAAGTTTTCCGGTATTTCAAGGATTACAGCACCTTGCTTATCCATTAATGCCTTTTTAAAAGCTTTTCGAATCATGACTGGTATCGTTTGAGAATCTTTTATTTGTGCAGCCCACTTTGTTGCTGGTTCAAATATATTCACAATATCCAAGTATTGATGGGATTCATTATGCTGCCTTTCAAATGGAGCCTGTCCAGTTAATGCCACTAATGGTGAATGATCTAAATGTGCACTCGATATTCCGGTCAACAAATTCGTAGCCCCAGGACCTAACGTGGCTAAACAAACTCCGGCCTTATTGCTTAATCTGGCATATACATCTGCCATAAAAGCAGCCCCCTGTTCATGTCGAACATTCACAAACTGTATTTGTTTAGATTTGGATAAGGAATCAACAAGGTCAAGTGTTTCTTTACCAGGTATTCCGAAAACAAATTCAACACCTTCGTTTTCTAAACATTGAACGATTACATCCGTAGCTTTCATAGCTCCTCCTTTGAATTCTTCTCTTCATAATAATTTCCTCAAAAAACCCTTTTCTATTTATTTTGCCCAATTCTTTAGCAATATAGAGGTACTATTAGAAAAACTCGGATTTATAACATCAATGTCATTTCAGTAAAATAACGCCGGATTTTAGAAATAATCTATCTTAAAGATCGCAATGTTCATTATCGATTGTAAAACTAATATAGCCCTTTCGTTTCCAATGCTCGATGGCAAATGCTTCCGCATCATAAGGAACTTCCCCAGCAAGCAAGTTTCGATTGAGTGAAAGAAGTCTCCTTTCTGCATTACGAAATAGCCTGCAAGCAATCTTTAACCTTTCTTCATCCCAAACAGAGAAAGCACTGTGCTCGTACCCATTTTCAGCCTGGTAAAGGATATTGACGACATCATTTCCATCCATACATTTTTCTACGGAAAAATGGTAGATTTCCATTTCATCTCCTATTTCCCTTGCGACGACAAAACAAGGTGATTTTTCTTCTCCATTACGTACCACTCCAGGTTGACGAAATGCGGTAAACATATTTCCGCTCCAGAATCCGCCTTTCTCTTCTCCATAGAAATCATCATATGGTTCAGCGACAGGCAAAGAAAGTAGGTCTCTAATTTGTTCCGGACTAATGGACCGGCGATAATATTCAAACCGGGATACATTCGTTAGCAAAGTGCGCCATCCATTTTTCAGAAGATGATGAAACTGCTCGGGAGAACGGACATCAAGCGTATACCATTCCGTATCCTTCCCTTCAATATAACGCCATCTGTAATTTAGGATCATGCTAGGTTTTTCTGTTCTACGGACAAGTTTTTTTAATAAATTGTCTTCCTGTTTATTCTCTATTAACTCCACGATCATAGCGCATTGATCTTGTTGAAAATAAACCGCCCGATATTCCGATGGTCGTGCCGCACGGATAACGCGAAAAAACTCGTCTTCCAGCCAAAATTCGTATTTCAAGCTTTTGTTTTCACCTGCTTCGTATGGCATCAAGTTCGAATCCGCCAACCGCAACAGGTTCCCAATGCTGATATCAGCGTTTTCAAACAAAAAAGGAATGTCGACTTCTTCCACCCTTTTGACTTTGTCAGGGATGATGACCGAATGTCTAATTTCAAAATAATCGAGCATCCTCCCCCTATTAAAATACAGTTTCTCATCTAACTTTAAAAGGCATTCTTGCACAAATACCTCTTGGAGTAATTCGTCATCCAAGTCATCCCAATTTCCAAATTCGTCCCAATTGCTGATTCGCAAGATGAATTGCTGCTCCCCCTTGATCGACACATAATATTCGTCAGTATCCATGAAGAGGAGAGCGGAAGCATTTCCTGCTACGGTTAAATCTCCGTGATTATAATCCCCCCAAATTAATTCCGTTACATGCAAATTGCCGGTTACATATATCTCCTGACCACCGACCACCATATTTCGAGTTTGTAGATTGCCTTTTACGATAAGCCCAGTCGCACCGTCAGTTTCATCGTTATAAATATAATTTTCGACTATGAGATTGCCATCCACCAATACGAGAAAAACATTTTCTTCTTTGAAAGGCTTATCCAGATTCAATTTTTCGAGCTGAGTATTTCCTTCGAATAAGACGACCAATTCTGTTTCGAATTCTCCGTCATTTCGTTCATTACGGGCATATGCCCAGCTGTCCGTTGGCAACAAATGCTTTACATGAGAAAAAGGCAAAATTTTATAGTTCATGGTTCGGCTCCTCCCACTACAGATTAAATTTTTTCATTTTTTTAAACTATTAAACTATGTCAAAAGTATATCAACAAAGTGAAATGGTTGAAAATAACAAAACTTACTCTTAGACTCATAGAATTATCTTTGTTTAACGACATGTCAAAAGTCATCTTAATGAAAGCTTATCGAAGATTAAAAGCAAACAAGCTATACTTAATAAGTTTAAATGGCTACCCTACTAAGAATCTATATTAAATGAAAAAATAGAAATATAAGAAGGAATATTTTACAAAATAATCTAAATAGAATTATATATATAAATTGTTCATGTGAATATTCATTTCCTTATCATTAATGTGAAAGGAGTTTTAGCTTGAAAATCAAATTATTAGTTTTAATCTGTTTTTTAGTATTAACGGGATGTGGAATCAATAGAGATTCAAGCGGTCAACAAAAAGATTTACTAGATGAGAATCAAATTGTTCAGGATTTTAATGAGCAAGGAATTCAATTAGAAGCTATTTCCATTAAAGATTCTATCTTCATCCAGAGGTTAAAGTTAAAAAAGCCTAAAGTCTACGAGTTTGAAAAAGACAAATATTATTTTTATTTTTTTAATAATGCTAACAAAGTTAAAGAGGCAAAAAAGGAGTTTATGAAAAAAACGGAGTCTATGAATATTGTCAGTCATAATTTCTACCAGATAAAAAATGTGCTGGTTATTCATCAGTATCCTGGAGAAATGCGTTCGGAAGGAGATCCGGTAATAGAGAAGATAATTTCAAAATATAAATAGGAATTACTCTTAGTGCAAGTTTTTTGGATGGATAATTAAAAAAGGGGATAACTCTATTTATCTTAAATGTTTTATTATCCCCTTTATTCAATTATTTTACCAGAATATTTTTAGATCAATTACAAGAGTCTTATATCTTAGTTTTAGCAAACATAAAAATTATACCAGTTTTCATTCTGATTTTATTTTCGACTTGTAGAAAAGCTGGACTTCAAACCAAGATAAACATCGTTCAATTACTCTACTTCAAGAGCAAAAGCATAGAAAGCAGACCCATTGGATACATTTGCTTTCTTTTTATCCATCCACCAAACACCATAAGAATAATAAAAAACTCCTTTTTGTGTAGGAGCAGTAAAACGATTATTTTCTACCTTAATTTCAGTTTCGTTATTGTTGTTAATCTGGATAACATGGAATTTATTTGGTTTTGGTTCATAGTTCATAATGAATGTAATCTCTTCACCTCTTTTTACTTTTATAGGCTGCTTGTCTTTTAAAAGTTCTACTGGTCCAGCTGTATCCACACAGACGCCTTTGTTTCCAAAATGCCAACAATACGTACCTAATTTAGTCTCGTATGTCTTGGCCCCTATTTTGATGAAGGCTTTTGGCGGCTTTTCCTTATCTATTTCGTCATTTACTTCTTTATTTGAACATCCTATAAGAGTCAATATAAGCAATACTACCAACGTAAATAATCGTTTGTTCATTTGTAATGCCTCCTTTTAATAAGTAGACGTCCGTCATATAAAATAGTTACTAATGCAATAAGAAAAAAAGTCTGCAACAAAAAAATAATCCCCACTATCATTATAAAAAGTAGGGAAATTTCTTTAGTACATATTTTTCATACTCAAATGATACTATATATTAATTTTTATTAGATCCGATAAAGTTTATTCAAATAGTCTCCTACAACCCTAGTTTTTCTTCTAATTCAGACTTCTGGCGTAAGTGATGACGGAAATGCATACCGATCAAATCGTACCATTCCCTCGCGTTTAGCCAGCCAAAGCCCATATGTTTAATCTTGAAATTCAGATTTATAGCATCAACTTTTGATTCCCATAATCTCAACTTCTGCATTATCTCATCTAGCTTAATCGTAAGGTCAGCATTACTTTCCGAATTACTTGGCGGTGTATTTAATTCGTCAGGTAATTTGATTTTAATTGGAGGAAAGCCACCATTTTTATATAATTGCTTACCAAACTCCGTTTTCCCGAGCTTTTGCTCTTCTTTTTCTGCTGCACAAGCTTCCATGTTTTCAAGATATTCATGAGCAACGACGATCAAGTGGTCGTACATTTGACCGATCGACCAAACTCCTTCAGCTGTTATATATCTTAGCTGCTCCATAGAATAGTTTTGCAAATCACTTTTGTATGTTGCAATCACATTCAGATCACTCAATTTCATCACTCCTTTTACGCTGACTTATCATTATTTTTTCAATATCCCTAAATATTCTATCCAAGGCCCGACATCCGTTCTGTATCTTTCAGCCATTACTCTTACGATTTGAGCAATGTGCGTAAGATCATGAACAACCCAGGTTGAAATCAATTCTCTTAATCTCACTACCCCAAATGCAGGATGTGCACCTGTAATTTCTAGATGCGATTCGGATTCGATTAGAGTTTTAAGTTTGCTTATATTTAGTTCTCTAATATGTTTAAATTCAAGCAATTTTTGTTCAAATGATGTTTCTGATTTTGTGTTTAAGTGCGAAAAACGATCAAATGCAGGAAATGGCTTGTTTTCACCTTCCTGAATAATAAATTCTAACCTCGGTATCCAATTGTTTTTCTCCGCTTCAATAAGATGCTCTATCACTTCGGTAACATTCCAGGTTCCTTCACCCTCATTACATTGCAGCCATTTATCAGACAAACCAGATAAAAAATATTCCAATGTTTGAGGTGTACGCTCAAGAACTTCAATCGCTTCATTCATATTAAAATTCATATAGCTGCTCCTCTCTTTGATTCATCAATTTATATATATTAACTAGTGTTTATCTAAATATCTGTTGAAGATAAAAAACCGCCTAAATTTTATATCTAGTCGCTAAATAAAGAACCATAGTATAAATGATGCAATTGTTTAAAAACATTTATCGAATTGAAAAAAGCCTCATAATAACTTCCGTTTTCCTCTATAGACCAACATGTTGCTAGGACTGCATGGGCAAACCCCCATGCTAGAATTCTTTTTTTATTTAATTGGAGTTGTTCAACAAATATATCAATCCGTGTATCTAGCACTGACATTAGATTCTGATTTGGCAATTTATTTAATAAAAACTGAATGAGATCATATTCTCTGTCTCCAATTAACCCTTTTGGATCAATTGCTACCCAGTCCTTACCCGCAAATAAGATATTGTAATGATGGAAATCACCGTGAAGGAAAAATGTTTTCTCCATCGTAGCTGTCATGTATTTAAATGTTTCCGCGGCTTCTTGAATGATTTCTTTAGCAATTGGACCTAAACCTTCGGGGTATTTCTTAGAAATATTGATTAAATCTATTTCCCTTTCTTTTAGATTCGGTATTTTAGAAGAATGAGATGCAGGTGACCACAATTTTTTCGCTACTTGTGAGGCGATATGTGTTGCTTCCTCATCATTTTCAAGTGAAGCAAGTGTTTGTCCGGGAATTAATCTCTCAAGAATAAGAATTCCCTTAACAGGATCAACATCCAATAATTTAACCATTCCATTGCCATTAAAAAGCTTTAGGGCCTCTGCCTCAGCGTGAAATTCATCACTTGGAACAGCAAGCTTTATAACTATTTCGGATCCGTCATTTAAAATTGCGGACGCAACAAAATTATATGATAATTCAAACGGAGGCATAATTTTCATTTGCCACCGTTTCTCACAATCATCTATTAATCTATCAAAATCATTTAACCATTTCTCGCCTTTAACCATATGTACGTCTTTAATTGTTTTTACGAATTGTGTTGGTAAACTAATCATCGTCTGTTCCCCTTGTATAAATGGATATTTTAATCCAAATACTCATTACTCAGATCCGGATTTAAATACCTCGCCATTCCTGTATTAACTTTCTTTAATCCAAGTTTTCGATAAAATTCTTCATTTCCTGTTGTTGAGATTAAATGTACACATGAAACATTTTTAAGTTTATCAAGTAAATATTCCATAATTTTTTTAGCGATCCCTTGTTTTTGGAAATCTCGGTGGACCACGACATCGTAGATTGCCGCATTAAAAACACCATCTGATATCGCTCTTCCAAAACCAATGATTCGACCATTTACTTTAACCAATGCGATAACATTACTTGCTTCAAATACTTGCCTTATTATCTCGTTTGTGTGCTTTGTCCAGCCAACCGAACGATAGATTTCATTCATTTCATCAAGATTTGCATATGAAAAATCATTTTGTATTTCAATGTTCATACTCATACTCCTAAAAAATTTTTTGTAAAAGATAAGTCTATTATTTCATAAGAAAAGAGGGCTATATTAAGCCCTTTCCGTTGTTTAGAGTTCAAGAAGATGGGCTTTCTAAAACTCTATGAAATATTGAACTTTTCTTTAAAGAGAGGACTTAACTCACTCCACACATCAAATTTATTTCCGTTAATATCCCAAAAAACAAAATTTCTTCCTGAATGACCTCTATTTTCAATCTCACCAACTTTTACATTTCGTTCGATAAAATCATTATGTAATGCTTTTAAAGCTTCTAATCCGTTCACCTCGAAAGTAATGGAAAAACGTTCATTACCAGCCACGTCATAAAAATTAGATGTTTCCTTCTCATTTGCCTTTACTAGGAAAAAACTTTGATTGGCAAAGTTGATAATTGCCTTATCTTCGTCTTTATAACTTAGATCTGCCCCCAAATTTCTTAAATACCATTCAGCTGATTGTTCGACATTATTAACAGGTATGTATGTAGTACCAACCCTTAACAGTTTCACGCTCATTTTTCGATCTCCTTTCATCTTCACTCTTTAACTAATTCTGTATTTTGAAATTTTCTCCTTCTTCGTTTTTGTATTTTTACTGATTATTACTGATCTGAATTTTTAAAATGTTAAAATATAATTTATTTAACAAACTTTTAGAAAATATATTTTTTTGAAACCAAAAGAACCATCACACTCTCTAATATGTGAAAGGAGGAGGCAGAGATGGATGAATTAAAACTTATTAAAAAAGCAAAAAAAGGCGATGATTTAGCTTTTGAAGGCCTTATAGGCTTACATCAGGATAAACTTTACCGTACAGCTTACTTGTATGTACAAAACAAAGAGGATGCGTTAGATGTTGTTCAAGAAACCGTTTATAAAGCTTATAAATCGTTAGCTCAATTAAAAGAACCTAGTTATTTTAAGACATGGCTGATACGTATCCTTATACATAATGCGTATGAGCTTCTGCGATCGAAGAAAAAAGTGATAAACATCAATGACGAAAGTAAACTCATTAGCTTAGAGTCAACAAACAAAACCATTCAAACAGAGCAACAGATAGATCTACAAGCAGCCATTCAACAGTTAGATGTCAATTATCAAAAGGTGATTCTTTTATATTATTATCACGATCTATCCATACATCAAATTGCCTGGCAAATGGAGGTACCTGAAGGAACTGTAAAAACTTATTTGCACAGAGCTAGAAAAGCGCTAAAAAAAATACTGGAAGGAAGTGATTTTTCATGGATAAACAGTGGTTTAATGACGAGATGAATAAAATAGATGTTCCGCATCATGATGTTCGTACTGCAATAAAACAGGGCATTACCAAAGCACAAAAAGAAAGAAAGCAAGGTAAAAAGATGATGAAACGTCTTAAGGTACCTTTAATTGCCTCTTCCTTATTAATTGGAGTGTTGGGTTCAGGATTTGTTAATCCACAAATGGGTCGAGTATTAGCGGACGTACCATTTATAGGAACTTTTTATTCGAATTTTTATTTTGTCGATCCGGTTGGACAAAAACTCTCTGAAAGAAAACTTGTAACAGCGCTAAATCAAAAAGCAAATAACAATAATATTGATGTAACTGTTAATAGTGCATATTATGATGGCGGTAGAATTAGTGTAACTTTTAAAGTTGATAATTTAAAAGTAGATTCAGATGAGTTTTATTTTGATTTTAAAATTGGAGACGATAGTCAAAAATGGCAAACTGCAGCCTCAAATATAGGAAAAGTAACTTCTGAAGGTCTTATTGGACATATTCAAATAGATTATCCTGAAAAAGAACTTCCTAAAAAAATGACCTTACCCTTAAATATTACATCTATTCAGGATATAAAAGGAAAATGGGAATTTAATGTTCCAATTCGTCAGTTACCAAACAAAAAAATATATGTCACTGAATCCGTTGCCACAAAAGATAAAAAACATGGAATGCAGCTTGAATCGATCACCTTAGGAAAAGAATCTTCAGTATTCGACTACAAGGCTATTCATACTTTAGAGGGTAAATATGATTGGACCCGGATTGAAAAAATTACTGATGATAAAGGTCAAGAAATAACTAAACTAATGTCAGGAGAAGAATTCGGTAGAAATCAAGCGGGAAATAAAATAGTATCAGAAGAACGTTCCATTTTCGGAAAAATACCTAATGATGCTAAGTTTATTACGATATACTCGAATGTTATGGAAATTGAAAATAGTGGTATCCATCCATTAAATTCACCTACCCCGTTTGTCATGAAAAGTAAACGAAGTGGTGTAGAGCTTACGGTGAAAAAAATTCAACATAAAGAAAAAGAAAAAAAATTAATTGTCCAATTCAAACTAAACAATGTCAGCAAAGAAAAAAGTGCGGATGAGTTAGCACGTAATTTTATTGGATTATTTTACTTGGTAGATTCCTCAATGATAGATCAAGATATAAAACCACTTGGTCACATCGTTAAAGGAAATGACGCCTATGTCTTAGATGAGAAGAATTTACTCTTCGAATCCACATTTAATTTGGATGGTGAATGGTTTTTGCCTGAAACTGCTATAGAAAACTTCACCTTAGAAGGCTATTCATTGGAGGTACCATTTACTACTTCAGTTCCTGTCAAACAATTACCACCAATAAAAGTGAAATTAAAGTAGAACTAGCTTGATTAGATTCTTTCCTTATAGCTAAGTAAAATGCCACACGACATGAATAAAGGTTAGATAATTAAAAGCCTTTATCATGTCGTGTATTTAGGTTCTAGTAACACTGTCTTATCTATAGTTTCTATTAAAAAGTGAATCTAATGATTTTATATTAGGACTAATAAATATATTTATGTAAACTATCATTTTACGTTCGAATACCGTTCAGAAAGTTTCTTTTTATGTGAAATAAATACTTCTTCTAATGGGATATTGTACTTGTTTGCAATGACAATTAAGTTACCTAACACATCTCCTAATTCTTCAGTTAATTCCTGTTTATTCTCCTCATATGAACCACTTACTTCGTCGGGTCTATCCCTTCCAATTTCAAGAGCTCTTATTGCTCGTGCCACTTCTCCTGTTTCTTCTGCTAAAAAACCAATACGGATAAAAATATCTAAATCAGACCAGCCTCTACTTTCATAATAATCTTTTACCCATTGTTGAAATTCTGCTACATTCATTTAAATCCGCCTTTCAATTATTAGTCATATCTCTATTTATCTTAAATCTTAACATTAATAATTTCAATTTGTACTTAACTCACTCATTTTTTCATTAAGTTAATATGATATGAAAACTTATTATCTAGAAATTAATAAAAGGTAATCACCAGGATTTTTTATTTCTTTCGGTCAATGAACCATCCACTTTGCATGTATTTTAACTATTTCAATTAAGTTAAATAAAATAGTTTTTCAATCAAATATTCCAAGTCTCCCCTAGCCTTAATACAACTAATGAAGACGGATCTAAGTTTTTCTTTTCCCATTCTATAAATAAACGATCAAGTGCTTCTTTTGGAGTATCATCTGCTAACCGAAATGCACCGTAATGCATTGGAATAAAAAAATTGGCGTCTACATCTAAAAAAACTTGTACGGCTTCTTCAGGGTTTATATGTTGGGATGACATAAACCATTCCGGTTCATATGCCCCAATAGGAATTAACGCATAATCAATAGTAAATTTTTCTCCAATTTCTTTAAATCCAGTAAAATACCCGCTGTCACCGGCAAAGTAAATGGTTTTTCGATTGGCTTCAAGCATCCAGCCGCCCCAATGTGAGGTGTTGGTATCTGTTATTGTTCTCTTTGTCCAATGTTGGGATGGAACAAACGTAAATTTAACTTCATTTATTATCGTACTCTCCCACCATTTGAATTCCTTCACTGGAAGAAATCCTTTTCTCGTAAAAAGATTTTTTAAGCCAATAGGAACTAAATAAGTAGGATTGCCTTTTAGTTTCTTTAATGAAGCGATATCTAAGTGGTCATAGTGACTATGTGAAATTAATACGACATCAATTTCAGGCATTTGTTCAGGTGTAAGACCAGGTTTTGATAATCTTACATCTAACCCCATCCTATTAGCCCATACAATATCAGTGACAATATTTAAGCCATTTATTTGGATGAGAAATGATGAATGCCCAATCCACGTAAACGTTCCATCTTCTCTATTGGATTGAAGGTATTCAATTTTTTTATCTATATGCTGCGGAACGATGTATGATAAATCTTTCTTGTTGCTCCGACGCTCCCTACGCCATCGGATCATATCTTTTAATGAATTTAAATTCTTATATCCATTCAAGTTCGTATATCTTTCTCTAGACACTTTGGAATCCTCCTAATGTTTTCTTTAGTAAATATTGAAACATTCCAAATATATAACTCGTTTCTGTAATCTCTCCGAATTATTTGATTAATTATAGATAATAAAAAAACAAAAATATATCTTCTATTCTACCATTAATAGTTCAACTTTCACTTCATTTAAGCTTCAAGGAAAATACTCTCTCTTATTTTAAAATTTTGCTTATTTGCAAATACGGTGATAAAATTTTAAATAACATTTTGATCGGGAGGATGAGGAATGTGGGGAAAATAACACTTGCTGAAGCGGTAAAACTAAAGAGTATATTAACTAAAAACATTCACGAACTAGAAGATGAAATTCGACGCTTAGCTTTTACTACGATAGAAAGAGGTCAAGTTCCTGAAAAAAGTCCTAGAAATGTTCAAGCTGTTGATGAGGAATTGGAAATGATCAGGAAGGATGCTCGGTTACTTGATAAATTAATGTACAGAGCCAATATTGATCATACGATTACTTTTAAAAATGAAAAATTGACAATTGTTGAAGCTATCGAGCTAGCAACTCAACTCCGTGCAAAAGCACGTCTTTATAAAGAATTTGGTGCAGCCAAAAAAGAAGAAATTCAATACGGCTATTCTGACAATACAACGGTTTATCAAGTTGCTCTTTTTGAACCGGAAGAATATCGCCTTAAAGCCGTACAAATTGAAAAAGAGGCTCATAAACTATCAAACTTAATTAACGCGAAAAACTATTCCATTGAACTTGATTTTGATGATGAAAAATATTTTTAACCTGGAAATGGTGAGACTCCCTTTCCAGGCATAGAGTGGAGAACAAGCTAGTTTATATGGTGAGCAAACCAATGACCCGTTCCCATTAACAACTTGACCAATCAATCATTACCAACCACTGCAAATGCAGCTGAAATTCTTTTATAGTGATTCTTATCTCCCTCTATGATAAAAGCTCCTTTCTCTTTGATGAAAGGAGCTTTTACGTAACATAACAACACAATATTTAAAGGCTCTTATACAAATTAGTGTAATTTTTTTATAAAGTACTTAGGTATTTCTGTATATCCCTGTCGTGAATAAAACCTGTGTGCATCTATCCTTCTAGAGTGGCAATGAACTTCGATTCGATCACAGTTTCTTTTTTTTGCTAATTCCGTACAATACTCTTCAATCTCACGTCCTATCCCCCTGCTTCTGATTGTACGATCCACAGCAAAATAGCTTATTCTTGCGAAATCTCCATTTAGTGCTAATTGAGGTGTAAAATGTAATGAAATAAAGCCTATGAGTTTTCTTTTATCCTCGTAAACTAATAATTCCTCATCAGGATGATTTATAAGTAACTCTATTTTTTCTTTAATAAAAGTCTCGGTATTTGGATATTCCAATTGGTTTAACAACATGGATATTGCTTGCCAATCTTCGACCTTCATTTTTCTAAGCCCCATTAGGTTCCACTCCCCATATAACTCAGCTTATTCACTATAACTATTAAAATCCTTCCATTCTCCTAACCTGTAGGGAGGTTTCAATAATCATATCCAATAGCTTGTTATAGGTGATTCCCGCGGCATGTGCGCTTTTTGGCAGTAAGCTATTTTTTGTCATCCCCGGTAATGTATTTACTTCCATGACATATGGGATTCCATCTTTGACCATCATGTCAACTCTAGCATAAACACTACATTTTAATGCTTTATAACAGGCCATTGCAGCCTCGGCGACACGTTCATGTGTTGCAGAAGGAAGTTCGACAACCTCTTCAATCGTTGCGACATCGTCATATTTCGCATTATAGTCAAAAAACTCAGCAGTATGTCTGATCGAAATGATCGGTAAAAGTTTTCCATCAAAAATAGAACAAGTAATTTCTTCGCCCTTTATATACTTTTCAATAATTATTTCAGTATCCCATTCGAATACTTCTGCAACCGAGGATAATAATGAATCCTTATCGTATACTATTTTTACTCCTACACTGGATCCGCCCGAATTCGGTTTTACCACTAACGGATATCCCATTTTGTCTAATTCATCCAACTGAAGCTCTTCCATATCCGAAAAATGAATCCAATCCGGTGTTTGAATACCTTCAAAACGAATGATTTTTTTTGATATATTTTTATCCATACAAATACTGCTTGATAACATAGAGCTTCCTGTATAAGGTACATCGAGTGATTCCAATGTACCTTGAATCGTGCCGTCCTCCCCGTATTTACCGTGAAGCGCTAACAGGGCAATATCAAGATTTCTTGCCTTTTCAACAAGCTCTATTTTGTCATTTAGTATAATAGGCACAACTTCATACTTACTTTTATCTAAATGTGCAATCATTTCTTCCCCTGTCATGAGGGACACTTGCTTTTCGGAGGACACTCCTCCCATAATAACGCCAACTTTCAATTTTTTACCCTCCCATTTCATTTTTTAACTTATCACCAATTATCCTAACTCCTTGAACAATATCTTCTTCTTTTAATCGGGAAAATCCTAATCGAAACGTATTGCTTCCTCCTCCGTCCGTGTAAAAAACATCCCCGGGCGAAAAAACGACTCCCTTTTGATAGCATTTTTTTAAAAGTGTACGCGCATTTATTCCGTTTTCTAACTCGATAAAAAGATGAAGTCCACCATCCCCGGTCATTCTTTTAAAAGGAATGTATTGATTACAAGCATGGAGGGCTAATTCATATTTTTTCTTATAAACGGACTTGGCTTTTTTTAAATATTTTTCGAAATAACCATCATGTAAATATTGATAAAGCATTGCCTGATCCAGTGTGGATGTATGAATAGTTCGTGCCCTTTTCATACTTTCCAGGGAGTATATTAAGTCCTTGTCTGCTAAAATCCAACCAACACGCAAGCCTGGAAATAGAATTTTTGAAAAGCTGCTGATATAGATAACATTGTTACCACGGCCTGCGAAAGCCAGTAATGGGGCTAAATGGGAACCTGAATAACGTAATTCCTCATTAAAACCATCCTCTATTATTGGAATTTGATATTTTGAAAAAAGCTTCATGATTTCGATCCTTTTTTCCGAGGAGGTGACGATCCCGGTTGGATTATGATAGGACGGGATTAGATAGGCAAAATCAAAATCCGTTTCAGATAAGCTTTTTTCAACTTGGCAAACATCAATACCATCACCCTTCATCTCTATACCGTGGATTTCATATCCATGTAATCGAAAAAGCTTTAATGCTGAATGATGGGTAGGATTTTCGCAAATAATTCTCCCGGATTTTTTCGCTATGGATGACAATAAAATATCCAGACCCTCGGTGAAGCCATTAGTGATAAGAATATCCTTGTTGGAAATATCTACTCCTTTGGTTTCCGTATAGTGAAGAAGATACTCGATTAGGGGTTTATAACCTTTTGCATATCCATAGTTCAGAACGATATCTCCTTCAATAGACATCCTGGTTAGAAAAGCCCTTTTAAAATTTTCAACATCAAACAGCTTTTCATCTGGGGCAATGCTATTGAATGAAATCATGCCTTTTTTCCAACGAACTCCGTGCTTCATTAGATCTAAATCATCAGCTAGTAATGTAACCTCATTGACTTTTTCTTTCCAGTTTAGTTTGATGGATGGAGTTTTGGATGTCTCGACTTTCCCTACAAAATTTCCTTTTCCCTTTATTGCATAAATTAGTCCTTCTTGTTCTAAATCCGCGTATGCAGTGAGAACTGTATTTCTGCTGACTGATAATAACTTACTAAGCTCTCGGGTGGATGGAAGCTTCTGGTGCTCCAGCAGATGTCCGTTCATAATCATTTTTTTCAAATAATCCTTAAGTTGAATATATACCGGACGATCATCCGCAATCTTAAAATCATTAAACACTTCCTTCATCCCCTTGCTGTTATTTTTGCATAACTACATTTATTTCAAAAGGTCCACAACATATGTATTTTCTTTAACTAGTGGTATGGTATTGCATATTTTTCATACTACTTTTGTATGAAGAAGGTAATCAAATTTATATTTATTTGTCTCTCTATTCCAATAATAAATAGTAGTTGATTCCTTTACGTAGGAATTTATTGCTTGTTAATATGCACGAGACTTTCTCTAATTATTCTATTATATTATTAAATATATTTTCTGTAGAATAATAGTAATAAATTTCCTAGATAAAAGATTCATTTCCTTTTGCAGAATATATTAAACAGTCATTTAAAACTCAATTCTCCTCACAAAAATTAATATATAAAAAAAGGATTCTCTAACGGAATCCTTTTCATTAACCATGGTATAGTAAGTTCAACATATAGGATTATTTTTTAGCAAAATAATCCTATATGAATACTGGAGTTTATTACCTTTGTTCAATAATATGAAAACTTTCAGTTGGATTTGTATGTAAGAAGATATTGTAAAATGCAATAATAATTTCTCAATATCTTTGGTTGTAAATGACGTTTTAATTTCTTCAAACTATACTCTTTTTCAACTCACTCCGAGTAACCTTCATATTTTATTTTTCCTATATAATGGTCCTCGAAAAATGATCATATGAATTGACTAATTCTACAATATGAACGGATAAAAAGGGACATAACATGGGAAAATGTCTTTTTCATAATCGCTTTGCTACAAACGCTCCCAATCCAATGATCATATACAATGCCAGCAAACAGATTATTAACATACCTGTTTCAATGAATTGAACACCCATTGAGTATAGAATGATTAAAGCAGTCCCACTACCAAAAAGGACGACATAAAGGACGATCATCAGATAACGCTGCATAATTTTGACAGTTCGTTCATCAATTTCTGGAACCTTTCCATTTCTTTTTTTCCTACGATGAGAAAAAAACAAAGAGATGATAAGAGCTAGAACTGTTCCCACTATTATTGGAATAGCCAAATCGTATTGGTAGTCCCCTGTTACTTTACCATTAATATATATACCTAAAAATCCTCCTACCCATGTACAGAAAATGATAAAAGCCCAAACAAATTTTGATAAATGACGACTTTTCATCGTTTTTCCCCCTTTGTTTTCTCTAAATAAAACAATTCCTCAATCGGTACGTCGAAATATTCAATTAATTTAAGAGCCAATTCTAGACTAGGATTGTATCTATTCTTCTCAATTGCATTAACAGTTTGCCTAGTAATTTGTAAATCTTCAGCCATTTTAATTTGCGTTATCCCTTTTTTTAGCCGAATCTCTCGAATATGATTGATTACTTTCATTAATTATCCTCCCAAGAAGAAAGTAAAGATATCTTTACATAGGATTATAAAAAAAACATAAGGAAATGTAAAGATATATTTACATTTCCTTATGCTAATTCTTTTTAGCCTTCACATTTTGCCGAAATAAATGGCGAGATTCTAGAGTTCATATTTTGGCAGTCTACATGAAATCTTTTGTAATTTTTTTATTATCAAGTTAGAAAATTTAGCCCCATACAAGTTAAACATATACGTGTTTTCTTCTATAAAATTACGTTCTTCACTTTCGTATCATCGCTATTATATTACTAAAATCATGGGTGCCTGAAATAAAAATATTTTCTGATCAACTTTTTTGAAATTATTTTCACCATCCTCCTCTATTACAACATTCTAACTAAAAATCATATTCCGCATCTTTCGCTTGACGAATCCTTGCATATGCATCGACAAGCAGCACGGTATCTTCCACTAAACGCTCCATACGGAAGAGAACATCATCATTTACAATTTCTTTTCGATGGAAATCCTTTTCTTCTATAAATACATAAGTTTGTACGCTATGCGCCTTCATATAAGCAAGAATCGGCTTTAACTGTTGTTCTACTATCAAATAATGCTTAGCTGTTCCAGCTGTTACAAGCATACTCACCACTTTATCTCGGAAAGCATTAACCGGTAATAAGTCAAAAATATTTTTTAATGTTGCTGGAATAGATGCTTGAAATACTGGTGTACCAATTATGATGGCATCAGCTGCCATGATTGTTTCCGTTACATACTTTGTATCACCATCATATTCCCAATAATTACGTCCATCACTAAAGACCATTTCATATTCTGCAAGGTCAAGCAAAGTAATATCTGCATCTGGATATTTTTCACGTATCATTTTGAATATATATTCCATCGCTGTTCTTGTTTTAGTCCCTACGTTAGAGCCTGAGATTCCTACAATTTTCATGTGATCCTCTCCTTACTTTCTGGTTGTATGTTTCTTTATTACTGGCATTATTTCTGTTGCAATCAGTTCAATATTTTTTGCAATTTTATCGAACGGCACGCCACCAAAGTCGATTTGTGCCATGAACCTCTGTTGACCGTAAAGTTCGTATTGGTAGAGCATTTTTTCAATAATTTGCTGTGGACTACCTATCATTAACGCATCACGATAGTCAATTGCTTGTGCGAATTGCTGCTTTGGATAGCCGCCTCCTCTTAAAGCCAACATGCCAGAATTCGCATGTGGATAATATTCACGAAGAGCGTCCTGTGAATTTTCCGCAGTGTAAAACAAGCTTGTTGTGGCAATAGGCAGTGTTGTTGGGTCAAAACCATTTCTCTCTGCAGCCTCTCGATATGCATCTACTGATACTTTAAAATTAATCGCTGGACCACCAAGTGTTGTCAGCATCATCGGTACACCTGCATAGCCTGCTTTAATGGCACTTGCTGGCGGACCGCCTACAGCTCTCCAAATTGGCAAATGGCCTTTTGGGGGCTGTGGAAGAATATACGCATTATTAAGCGGGGAACGGAATTGACCTTCCCATGTCACCTTATCTTCGTCATTTAATTTCAACAGAAGTTCCATTTTTTCTTCAAATAATTCCTCATAATCACGCACATCAAATCCGAGCAAGCTATAAGCCCCAACCCGTGAGCCACGCCCAGCAACAATTTCAGCCCGTCCTTTTGAGATTAAATCTAGTGTCGCAAAATCTTCATACACTCGCACAGGATCTGAAGTACTTAAAACTGTTGCCGAGCTGGCAATTTTAATATTTTTTGTGGCTTGTGCAATAGCACCTAATATAACCGTATGCGCTTGCGTTGTGAAATGTATTTGATGACTTTCACCAACAGCAAATACATCAAGTCCCGCCTCATCTGCTAGCTTACTTGCTTCGATTAATTCATGAATTCGTTGTTCAGCGCTAATACGACTACCTGTGAGTGGGTTTGGTAAATGATCACCAATCGAATATAAACCGAATTCTAGTCCTTTATTTGTATCGATGCGATATTTTTCCATCTTCATGCTCTCCTTTTTAATCAAGAGGTTTTAATTTTGCTTCTATTTCTTCACGTTTATCTTCTAAAAATGGTGGTAGATCTAAATCTTTTCCTAATGCTTCTACTGTTGAATCGGCTATGAATCCTGGCCCATCTGTCGCCATTTCAAATAAAATGCCATTTGAATCACGGAAATATAAGCTTTGAAAGTAAAAGCGATCGACAATGCCTGATGATTGGTATCCGCGCTCTTTCACTACTTCGTCCCAATAGCGCAACTCATCTTCGTTTTTCACACGAATAGCCAAATGATGGATACTACCTCGACCTGGTTTTTCACTTGGTCCTACAAGCTGCTTCACGACAATTTCGCCAAATGCTTGCCCTTCAATGGATTGATAAATGCCCTCATTTTCTGTTCGAATCACTTCTACATATCCCAAAATATCCTTTAATGTTTTAGCTGTTCGTTCCAAATACCTCACTGTTATTTCAACAGTTCCCATACCGAGAATACGATGTTCTTGCTCCACGCTGGAATCCTTCCAAGCAGTCCAGTGCTCAGGTATTTCTTCGCCATTATTATTCAGCAAAATAAGGCGTAACCCTTCTTGATCCTCAAATGGAAGTGCTGCCCTGCCTGCATATGTTGTGATTTCACCATGCTTAACATCAAATTGCTCAAAGCGTTTCTTCCAATACTCTAAACTTTCAATTGATGGTACAAGCAAGCCAATTTGAGTAATAGCATTTGTTCCACGAGTTGTTCTTCCAGCAATCGGCATTTCAAAAAAGGTAAGCTCAGTACCGGCACTTCCCGTTAAATCTCCATAAAATAAGTGATACATCGATGGATCGTCTTGATTAACAGTCTTTTTAACTCTCCTCAAACCTAACATGTTTTGATAGAAATCATTATTCATTTGAGCGTTTTTTGTAATCATTGAAATATGATGATGTCCAGAAATTTTATACATAGATGATCCTCCTTATTTTTAACTTGATTAGTCAAGTGATTGTGTAAAAAAATTACTTGGGCGGTAATTCTTTTTTTTGGCTATTTTTATGGACACGTGTTATTAGCGTATACAATGTTTTCGTTTCTTCCTCGCTTAATACATCATCAAAAAATGATGATTGAAACGCAAGTTGAGCTGGCATAGCTTCCTCTAAAATCGCTTCACCCTTCTCAGTTAGGCTAATCGTTTTCGTTTTCCAATCTTGCTTACGTACAATATATCCATCTTTCTCAAGTCGTGCTAGCATTCGGGAGATTCCACCTTGCGTAACCGTTACTTTTTCAGCTAACTCAATTTGAGTAAGTGGTTGATATACATGTATTTGTACGAGCACATCAAATTGAGCAGTTGTTAAATCAAAACGCTTTAAAAAATCATTCGACAGTTGGTTACTGCGGTTCGTAAAACGCATCAAACGTAACCATATTAAAGACCCCATCGTATTATTACGCATTTCTTTTTCCTCCCTATCACTAACCTTGCTATCACTTTACTACTCAATTGAGGAGAAATCAAGTATTAAATCTCGAATTCGAGATTTTTTGTTTCGATAAAAATACAAAGATAATCGCTTTTTAGATTAATTGTTTCGTACACTATCATTTTATTTCTAAGTTTTGCTTATAATTATAGATATCGTATTCAATATTTTGCTTTTCTCTAATATCCCATTCTTTTCTATACATGGCTCTTTCAGCTGTATTACACAGAAGCTATCCAATATTTAGAATAGCTTCTTTACTTATTCAAAAACAGTCACAATAACTCCACCTATATTGTCCCCTGAAATTTCGTAATGCTTATTCACTGGAACATTTACGTTAATATTCTCTGAAACTTTATAATAAGAAATCGTATATTTTTTACCTTCAATATACGTTGCAATTTCTTTTTTCTCTTTTAAGAAATCCAAATATTCCTCTAAAGTAAAATTATTTTTTTGCATAACAGCACTATGAGGTAAACCGACATAACGTATATGCCATGGCTCATATTGAATCCCTGTAATATTACTTTTATTTTTCGGATAGCGTAAAACAAATCCGTATTTCCATACATTTTCCTCAATCCATTTTCCTTCAGGAGCTTTCTCCATTTTCATTTGAGTAGACCCAACATCAAGTGATAAGCCTAAATTATGTTCACTATATCCTGCTGGAAGTGCGTAATCAGAGCCCATTTCCTCATATAGCTTCCTTTGTTCTTTAAAATCCCGATAGCCGCTACTCAGCAAAAAATGCTGTACTCCTTCTTTTTCTGCTGCATCTACAATCTTCAAAAAATTTTTCACAATATCTTTTGATAAGCGAAGGTTTCTATCATATATCACATACCCTCTTATTAATTCAGTATTTTGAAATACATTTATAATATCAGAACTTATACTATCTTTCTTAACAGAGTAATCTTTATTAACTAGTAATAAATTCCCTTTATAAATTTGTTCCTTTGTAATCTCCCTCTTTTCAGTATTCGCAACATTTACTTTATCACCTTTTTCTACGATTTTAACATCTATCCCCTTTTGAAATAACAGTGCAATATAAATCCCAACACATACTGTACACAATATAAAAAGAGAAATAAATACCCACTTCTTCATTCCTAGTTCCTCCTTGACCTAACATACGTATAGGATAGAAAAAACTATTAAAATAAAAAGTGGGGTAAACTTAAAATTTTTATTAAATTTCAGAGCTATCTTCTTTTGGCAATCTCACTTCAAATATTGTTCTTATTACATTACTTTCAGCGGAGATCGTCCCATTATGCTGCTCCACAATATTTTTTGCAATAAATAAACCAAGACCTGTACCGTCTTGTTGCTCCGTTCTAGCTTTATCACCTGTATAAAACATATCAAAAAGATATGGCAAATCTTCTTCTGGAATGCTATCTCCGTAATTAATAATTTGTACGACAACTTCTCCATTATCAATATATCCATTCATATCAACAAATTGCCCATCATATCCGTAGCGAATAGCATTCGTTAAAAGGTTTTCAAATACTCTAGCTAACAATTTTCCATCACCATTAATAAGCAAATGCGAATTAACATTCAATCTAGCTTCTAAATTTTGCTTCTCTAATAACGGATATAATTCCTCATCTAACTGTATAAGTAATTCACTTATATCAATTGTTTTTTTATCTAACTTTATTATGCCATAATTCATTCGCGTAATTTCAAATAACTCATCAATTAAACTTTCAAGTCGTTGAGATTTCGTAAATGCAATCGTAGAAAAATGTTTAATCTGTTCATTCGTCAAATTTTCATCTTTGAGAATTAAATCTAGATAACCTAAAATAGATGTTAATGGCGTTCTTAAATCATGAGCTAAGTTAACAACTAGCTGATCTTTACTACTTTCTGCAAAATCTCCTCTTTCAACCGCTTCTTTTAACTTTTCGCTCGCTAAGTTAATTTCACGCGCAATATTTCCGAATTCATCATTTGATGAAATAAGAACTTTATTTGTAAAATCACCATTAGCGAGATAATGAATGCCGTTAGAAATTTCATTAAAATACTTTAAGTATGGTTTTGTTAAAAAGAAAAAGAATAAAATAGATAATGGGATAAAGAAAATCAAAAAGAAATTAATATCTCCAAACTCTCTTATTATTGACCTAAATTGGGCTAGAGGATCTTCAAAGCGCACCATCGTTTTATAATAGAACTGTAATCCTTTATAAATCATATATGTTACGCCAGCTGCTAATACCATACTTAACGTAAACAAGACGAGCATTTTAAAACGAAAGCTTCTCATCAATTTAGCCATTGAAAGTATAGCCTACCCCCCATACCGTTTTTATTAACTTATTCTTTCTTTTATCCTCCCCAAGTTTTTTTCGTAAAGTACGAATATGTACCATAACTGTATTTCCACCTTCGTAATAATCATCTGCCCATACTTGCTGAAAAATATTTTCAACACTATATACTTTCTTCGGATGACTCGCTAATAAATATAAAATATCAAACTCTTTTGGGGTTAATTCAATTTGCTCTCGGTATACATTTACCGTTCGTCGCTCAGGATCAATAATAACTCCGCCTACTTCTAAAACGGATTTATTCTTCTCTACTTTCGGCTGATTTAACGTAAGAAATCGGCGTAGTTGTGCATTTACGCGCGCAACTAATTCAATCGGTGTGAAAGGCTTAGTCATATAATCATCCGCGCCTAGTACAAGACCTGTCACCTTATCAAAATCAGATGTTTTCGCACTTAAGAAAATGATAGGCATATGATGTTTCATACGAATTTGTCGCGTTACTTCATAACCGTCCATTTTGGGCATCATAATATCTAAAACAACTAGATCGATTGGCTGTGATTGAATGATACGAACTGCTTCTTCTCCATCAGTAGCCTTCACAACATGATAACCTTCGTTTTCTAAATGTATCCCAATTAATTCAGCAATTTCCACCTCATCATCAGCTATTAAAATTGAAATACGCTTCATTTTATTCCCCCTCCTGTTTAAGAAAGCTTGCTTTTTCTAAGCTATTTTCGTATTCTTTGACTCTTCTATAAAATGTATTACTCATCATTCCTACTCTTCGCATTGCTTCTACTGCAGTTATTTTATGTTGCTTCCATTCTTGATACGTACATATAAGTTTATCATCAATCTCATTTTTTTACGGCAATAATAAAATTGTTTAATTTTTATCAAAAAATAAGAGCCTTACTTCATTTGAATTGTAATAAGTCTTTTTAAAGTTGTTTAATTCTTACCGAGCAAACGCCCCCAATAGTTACTAAGTAGGAAACTCTATAACGGATATAAGTTAATCAAAATCATAAAATGCTGAGGCCACATAAAGACCTAAATTTTCAACTAGTAGATACCAATTACACTTCATCTATAATTATATTATTATCTGACCATTCTTCTAACAATCTTATTGAATATACTATGATTCTGCTAGAACAGAGCAAATAGACAAAAATGAACTATTTTTTAAATCACCATTGTTCCTTACGGACAATAAATTTCCAAAAATATTAATCTTAATGTAACATCCAAAATAAGAAGCAAATGAAATAGTGAACCCCTGAATTTGGCTGAAATTGGTCAAATTCAGGGGCTTTGGTTTTTGGAAATAGTAAAAAACTAGTTCAAATTCAAGGAGCTTACTTGTACAATGACAATAAAGTTGTTTAATTTTTGATGAAAAATACTTCACCAAACGAAAAATTAACAATAAAGTCGTTTTGAAATCTAAGTTTTATTCCATATTAGCGCCCGATTGCGGTATAAATATTATATTTTTGCTAGAACAGAGCTAACAAAATCGGTGTTTCTTCTGGATATTTGTGTTTATTATGGGTCAAGACATGATAGCTTACATTTCTTTCTGAGAGATCCTATTCTACTAAGGATTCTGTTATTTTCCCATCTAGATTTTTAATCGCCAACATTGAGTTATCCTGAATGATACCTGTATCTACAAAACCAAATGAAGCGTATAATGTTTTAGCTTTGACATTACTTGTATGATAAAAGAGGGTTACATATTCTGCTTCCCCATATGGCATATTTTCAATATCCATCAACATTTTTTCAAAAGCAAGTTTGCCATATCCTTTTCCTTGGAAACTTTTATCAATCATATTATGCCAAATAAAATAACTCTTCTTGCCATAGAAAACTTCATTTTCAAATGATTCATGATCCATCGTATCGTAAATATACATCAAAAACCCAACCATAGTATCATCAGCATAAATGGCTAGTGGAGTCGCTGGTATACCATCTGTGTTCAACATATGAGCATCTGCAAAGCTTCTGAGGTTAGTAGTTTCTATAAAGTCTTTCTGGTTTTCTCCAACTTCAAGTGCTATTACTTCATCTATGTTATCCCCGGTTATCTTTCGTAATTCAATCATTTTTTTCTCCTCTCCTAAGTCAAGCCACTTCCACACCTAGTCTAAAACATTATAAACACAATTTCCATAATTGTAAAAATAGGGTATATAAATATTCACCCATGCTAACTCTTTTTCGCCTGTGATTTCTAACCCTTGTTCCGCAAAATGGCCCGATTGATGAAGATCGTTATTGAAGTAGTCGAGTAAAAGGGAGTCTTTCTACCTTGCGATAAATTGTACTCCTCCCCCCACACAGAACCGTGCTTGCGCTATTAACGCACACGGCTCCTCCTAGTTATCATTTACAAAATATAGCTAATCTCTTTTCTTAAATCGTAAATATTAACCTTAACTCTTGCGTAAGGTAAAGGATATTTATTAAGAAAGAGTCTGAATTTATCCCAAGTAAATGATTTCCTTTGACTTCTTCTGTTGAGCCATTTAAACAGTAGGTATCCGATTTTGTCTCTGAATTTGTTTACACTTTGGGTATTATCTGTGATGCAATAATAATTGTAATAACCTTCATTGGTACTACGCTGCTATCCGACTCCCTACAACGGCATTTGGTTTCTTTGCTTATTATCACTTGTACACCATACTCTTCTAAAAAAAGAAAAGACCGTTAGGGTCTCCTGAGTTGCCGTATCATATCAATGTATAACGTGCCAAGGTCTCTGACTCCAGAGAGGTTTTATCCTTCTTGCCCTTAACGAATGATAAAATGTAGCTTTCTGCTGCGCTTAAGGCATCAGCCCTCTCGGTTTACTAACATTATGGAGCTCAATCCCTTCAACCATTTGGCTTTTGGCCCGCTACCTAACTGTCTACGCTTAAAGATTAAAGTTACCTTTAACCCTCCAAGACTCGCTACTAGCGAATGGCTAGTTCTTACTCGACGGGAATCCCACCCGCTATATGATACGACCTATGCTCGGCCGCACAAGCGCACGTTTGTTGAATACTGTAAAGTCATCCGTTATGGATGATTAATATAAACGGAAATATTGTACGCTAAGGCTGAAAACGTGATACAAAAGGGATGGTCCAATAACGTTCGTTTTAGGAAAATAAACTAATGCAAAAAACTTTCTATTCTTTAAAACATATAAGCCCGTCCAAGAGAGGATGGGTTAAAAAATTTAATTATTCGTGTATTCCTCTTTAAGTATGCTGTATATTTCTAAATCAACAACTCCTTTGTCTGACCATAAAGAAGCTTGTCTTAACAATCCTTCTTTCATAAATCCGTTTTTCAAGAGGACTTTCTTTGAAATCTCGTTTGCAGGCATCACCTCTGCTTGAATTCTGTTAATATTAACTTCTTCAAATAAAAATTTTACTAACGTATGAACGGATTCGGTTGCAATGCCCTTACCCCAATAATCTTCTGCCAAATAATAACCAATAGTTACCATGTTCACTTTTTGGTTAAAGTCCATAGATTCCAAAATTCCAACCAATTTATTACTTTGATTCTTCTGAAAGATACCCCACTTGACTCTTCTTTTTTTATCGTAATCCTTATCAAAATGACCAATCATCTTACTTACCGTTTGTAAGTTATGTCTGGGAATCATTCCGCAATATTTGAATACTTTGTCATTGTCGTAGATCGAATATAATTCTTGTAAGTGTACCTCTTCGATTTTTTTTAATATCAGATTCGTAGATTCCAATACTGGAAAACCCCCGAAAACTTTTTCAATATTCATGTTACTTCCTCCCTTAGGTTAGCCCTCAATTGGTATGTAAATCTTCATTTTCATTTCATTCGGAATTGCTGAATTTAAGACATCCGTTATTCCTTAATTGTACTGAAAACATTCCTAAACAATCTGGCCCTATAGCTGAATGATAAAATGTCGTCAATTATTCAACTTTACTTCCTATTAAAATATCTTTTATCTCGTCAACACTATGGACAATATGTGTAGGATTAGAATCACTTATTTCTTTTAATGAACCATATCCATATGTTACTCCAATAGAGTCGATCCCTGCATTATTTGCACCAATAATATCGTGTTTTCTGTCACCAATCATTATAAAATCATCTAGCTTTTGCTCATTGTACTTATCAATTATGTATTGAATAATTTCTGTTTTAGATGTTCTTGTTCCGTCAAGATTACTCCCGACAACAAGTTCGAAATACTGGTCAATTTTAAAATACTTTAATATTTGTTCAGAAAACACAGTAGGCTTTGAAGTTGCAACAACTAAAATATAATCTTGTTCTTTTAATGATTTTAATAGTAAAGGAATATCAGAATATAACTCATTTTCAAACATACCTTTATTCTTAAACCTTTCCCTATAATAATCAATTGCCCTTTGTGTATTTTCCTCATCAAAATCATAATATTCAGCAAATGAAACTTGAAGTGGTGGACCGATAAAACATTCAAGTTTATCGATATTAGGCTCGTCAATGTCCATTTTTTGTAGCGCATATTGAACAGATTTAGTTATACCCATTTTGGGGTCTGAAAGAGTTCCATCTAAATCAAATAAAATTATTTTATATTTGTCCATATTAAGATTCCTTTCTGCATCAAATGCCCTCCTTATTTTACCATAGAAAATTCAAAATAATTTTAAATTTTTATTAACTACCAGTTTTTCTCTATTAAATGGCCCGGCTGCGGAATAAAAGACATTCAACAAAAAAAATCAAATAGAAGTGGGAAATCGAGAGAACTTAAACTTCCTCATAAGTTTTTCCAAATTGGGTTTACAATTGTTCCTTAATAACTTTATTTTCATTCTTTAAATCCTTGATGATGAGTATTCTAATTGGTCCAGAACAAAGTGCCTGATCCCCACCATACTTAAGTGTTAACTTGGTGGGGGTCAGGGGCACTTAAATTTATAAAATGTGTTATTTGAGGGGCTGGCAAGCCTATATTTTTATGCAGTTAAGTTCTGTACAAACTTCTTGCAAAGCTCTGTTCTTTTATTTTTACAATAACATCCAATATTTTAGTATTTTAATATTAATAGAAATACACCAACCCCACTCTTTCCAAAAAAATAAAACCATCTTTCTATGTATAATTACCCGAAAGATAGGCTTTTTAATTAGAGGTTATTTCTGCTATTGGTTTTTTATAGGAGTAACTATAGCAAATAAACTTTCTGTTGGATCAGATACATTTAATTCAATGATCTTATATCCATTTTCCCCCTCTTTGCACTCGTTTTTTCTTGATGTTTTTAACTGAATGTCTTCCATTTTCTTCTTACCTCTTCCATATAAAATTTCTCACAGTAGACAGTATATGTTTGTTTTTAAAATATGTTCTTAAATTTTTTTATTTTTTTTGTTTGTAAAAAAGTGCCCAATACTTATGTATAATTTCAAATTATGCTGCTTCAGCTCATTTTAATATTTACCGATAAATGAAATCCGGTTATAATGAAAATTATGCAATTTCGGATACCGAAATGAATTAAAAATGGAATTTCCGGTTAGTTTGTAACAATATAAGCTTAATGTCCTATGGGGTGTTGTTGCTGAATTAACTGAAGGAACATAAATACTATTTTAATTGAAAGGCGAGGAAAAATTGAATACACCTAGTGGAAAACAACGAATACAACTTGCTTTACTTTTAGGGTCACTTGGACTTTTAGGACCTTTTACAATAGACACATACTTACCGTCCTTTCCTACTATTGTAAAAGATTTTCATACTACGGCTTCGCTCGTACAAATTAGTTTAACTGCGTGTTTATTAGGACTGGGATTAGGACAATTGTTTATTGGTCCATTGAGTGATGTAAAAGGTCGTAGAAAACCGTTGCTATTTTTTCTTTGTTTATACTTATTAGCTTCTTTAACCTGCTCGTTTGCACCCAATATTTATTTCCTTATTGTCGCTCGTTTTGTCCAGGGCTTTTCTGCAGCAGGTGGTCTTGTGGTCTCTAGAGCTGTCGTAAGAGACTTGTTTAGTGGAAAGGAACTGACAAAGTTTTTTACGTTAATGGTGTTAGTGGGAAACCTCGGTCCAATCGTTGCACCGGTTGCTGGAGGAGTCATCCTATCTTTTACTAGGTGGAATGGGGTTTTTATTGCTTTGGCTTGTATTGGCGCCGTATTAATCTTCACGGTTTCATTGAAACTAAAAGAAACGTTGCCAGTGGAAAAACGTGTACCAAGTAACTTGCCACAGCTTCTGAGCAATTTTGGCTCCTTATTCAAAGATCGAGAATTCATGGGATACGCATTTACTCAAGGATTTACTACTGCTGGAATTTTCGCCTATGTATCAGGTATTCCTTTTGTCTATCAGAATATATACCATGTCACGCCTCAACAGTTCAGTTTATTATTTGGCGTGAATGGTTTAGGATTAATAATTGGAAGTCAGTCGGTTGGGCGCTTGACAGACAGGATATCGGAGCGAACATTTTTAAAGATAGGATTAGGAATCTCTAACTTAGCGGCTGTATGTTTACTTATCGCTCTTCTTCTAAAAGCACCGCTTGTCGCCGTTGCCATCCCGGTCTTCTTTTTTGTGTTATCGATCAGTATTATTGGTACGACCTCTTTTACATTAGCTATTGAGTCTCAAGGACATATTGCAGGCAGTGCCTCCGCATTATTAGGCTTATTGCCATTTTTACTTGGATCCTTAACAGCCCCACTTGTCGGAATAGCTGGATCATATACAGGCATTCCAATGGGCGTCACCATCTTTTGTGCTAGTTTTCTGGCTTTCTTATCCTATTTTATTTTGGTTCGGAAAGGTTCGCTTAGGATACAGGGTTCGAATTCTGCGGAACAGGTTTCTAAGATATAGTTTAGGTTTACGGATGTTTCTTTTATCAAACGAACAAATTCATTTATATCGCATTTTAAACATGACCCAAGTGAAGAGATAATCACTTGGGTCTTATTGTCCTACCCATTGTAGTTATCTATGAATTTTTTCAGAGATAGATCTTTGGTATGTTCCATCAATTTGCAGTTGATCTAATTTCTATACCTTACTTTGTATTTACAAATGTAATATAAGTATAATATTGCATAAGAGAAATCTCCTGATTTAAATTGTTTTTACCGTTACGAAGCCCAAGTCTAAAGAAAATCAGATGGTTAATCATGACTTATTCATTGGAGGAAATATGAAAAAAACTGTCAAAGTTGTTGCAGCAATAATTGAAAACGACAAAAATGAGATTCTTTGCGCACTTCGCTCACCAAAAATGGCAAATCCTAATAGGTGGGAATTTCCAGGTGGTAAAGTTGAGAAAGATGAAGATATTTTTTCTGCTTTGGTTAGAGAAGTTGATGAAGAATTGACCTGTAAAATTGAAACTTATGAAATACATAATGACATCATTCACGAATATGAATCTTTTTTTATTAACTTGATTGCTATTAAATGCAAGATTGTAGAAGGAACTTCAAAACCAAAGGAACACTCTTCACTAATTTGGCTAAAAAGAGAAAATCTTGATTCTTTGAAATGGGCTCCAGCAGATATCCCAGCGGTTGAACTATTAATAAAAGAAATTTAGTTTGTCAATATTACCTCTAAATCGTATCTTTAATAATTCACGGAAGGCTTTCGTTGTTTTTATGATTAATAACTAAATGAGTCGTTTCCTTTCATTTTAAGAACGCGTATATTATAATAAAAATAAGAATACACTAAAAAAGAACGCCAATGCTCGAACATCGGCGTTCTAGTAGCTACTCCGCAAGAAGTGCGGTGGCAAAAATGCAAAGGAGTAACCCTTCACCCAATTGCCGAATCAGGGAGGGTTACTTCTCTTTTATCATCATAACAATCAAAGTAGCAAAACTGATCATCAAAATCAGTGCCTCAAAGATTGTCATCAGCAGCACCTCCTTTCCTTACTGTGACATGATCACAAGGCAAGAAACGAGAAACAGGTGCCAACGCCCTCCCTACTTATGTAGCTATACATATAATACCATAAATTTCACCAGAAACATATGTTCGTCATATTCTTTCACAGTATATTTTTATTTGCCCTTGGCAATAAATACGAAGGCATTTCCTCTCTCAACTTCCATATAAAACTCATCGGCTTATTCCCAGAATGTTTCACGTAATCAGCTGTTCCAAGAAACACAAATGGCGAGGTATAGCCATTCTCCTTCTTATATTCTCTTACAAATAATGCGATTTGTTGTTCTCTTTGGCGATGTTGAATATATCGTTTAGCTGTTTCACTAGTTTCAGATACTCTACTCTGCGTTTGCCAATGAAATAACCGTTCATTTATCGCATAATCATCATATAAGGTTGATGGAGAAAAATCTTTGTCTGATTTATTCAACGTAATAAAGAATATATCGACATTTTTATCCTCAAAATGCTTTACTCCTTCACGAAAAGAAGGTGATTTTTCCTCGTTATAATAATCAAATGCAGCCATTATTTGCGAGGTTGTATACTTACAATGTACTTGTAATGGACATGAAAATGAAAAATCATTTTCGATTTCCATCGTTTCAATAGACTGATATAAATATTCAAAAATCGCAATAATTTCTACTTTAAACTCAGGAACAGAAATAATATTTTGAATCCCTTCTTCAATAGAAGCTAGCCCCTCTTTTTCCGGATATGACTTATAAAAAGTATAAAATAACATGGATAGCATTAATGTTTCTTTATCATCGCTAATCTTCTTTTCTTTCAGATAGGTAAGTATAAAACGAATGAATGTTGGAGAATTTAGGTGAAATAACGATGGAAGCCGGCTAGTAATAAATTTTTCATTGTTACATTCAAATTCCTTACTAACCCCTGCCTCTACCATCATTCTACTGAAACTTCGATTACCGTTTTTTCCATAAAAATCATATAATGATAGATGGTAATGATGAAGAAAATTCGATAAGGTTAAAGCTTTACCAGTATCCTCCGTAAAATACTTCATCTTCGCTATAAGATTAACTTTTGAATTCGCACTGCTTTTAATATTGCGCAAGATATAATTCTTAGCAAGCTTTTCCAGTTGGATAAAACACCCTTTTGGTAAATTGAAAAAACTGTTTTCGACATAATACTGTACGGAGTGTTTTGTTTTCTCTATTAATGCTTTAAATTTCTCCTCAAAATTATAATTTTTATGTGCTTGTCCAACAAAATCCAGTACGGTTAAACATTCCTTCCCTTCGTGTAGTCGTAGACCTCGCCCAAGCTGCTGCAGAAAGACAGTTAAACTCTCCGATGGTCTAAGGAAAAGAATCGTATTTACTTCCGGTATGTCAATTCCTTCATTGTAAAGATCCACAACAAAAATGAATTTAATCTCACCCATCACAAGCTGATCCTGAACATCCTCTCTCAGCTTTGAATTCACATTTCCATATAATGCAACTGATGGTATACCAGATTCATTAAAAAATTCAGCCATATACTTGGCATGTTCGATTGAAACACAGAACCCAAGTCCTTTTACTTGATCAATATCTGTCACATATTTATGGACACTCTTGACAATATTATTGCTTCTTAATGTGTTAGAAGTATAGACATTTTCTAGTTCTCTAATTTCATATCCCCTTCTACTCCACTTTAGCTTGGATAAGTCAACTACATCACTAATGCAAAAATATTGAAACGGACTCAATAATTTTTGATTAATGGCTTCTGTTAATCTCATTTCAGCAGCAATCGTTTCATCAAAATAAGATAAAATATTTTTACCGTCCATGCGTTCAGGGGTTGCGGTAAGGCCCAACAATATTTGAGGTTGATAGTGATCCAATAACTTTTGATACGAATCCGCTGCTGCATGGTGAAACTCATCAATAATGATAAAATCATAAAAATCACTTGTTGTATGTTCATACAATCTTTTGCTATTAAAGCTTTGAATACTAACAAATAAATGCTCCAAAGAATTCGGTTCATGATTCCCTACTAACAAATCACCAAAATTGAAGTCTTTTAAAATAGCACGAAAAGTATCTAAGCTTTGCTTTAAAATTTCTTCGCGATGGGCAACAAATAATAGCCGTGATTGATGTCGATAATCTCGTTTATATCGACGATAATCAAATGCTGCAATAACCGTTTTACCGACACCAGTTGCTGCAACCAATAAGTTTTTCGTTCTACCGTAAATATCCCGCTCCACTTGTAATTTCTCTAAAATTTCTTTTTGATAAAAATAAGGCTGGATATCAAAGGTAAAGTGGATAATGTTTTCATTTTGAAGCTTTGATTTTGATAAAGCTGTTTTTAACATTTGATGGTCTTCTTTATTAGAAGGATCATAGGTTTTAAACTCACGATCGTTCCAATAGCTTTCAAAAGTAGCTTCAAACTTTTTGATAATATCGAACGAATCTTTCTCTGTTACTTTCAAATTCCATTCCAAGCCGGATGTTAAAGCTGGATTGGACAGATTAGAGGATCCTATGTAAGCAGTGCTAAAACCGGTCTCTCTTTTAAAGAGATATGCTTTGGCATGAAGGCGAGTTCTTTCAACGTCATAGGATATCTTCACCTCGGTATTTGGGAGATTACTAAGTTCTTGAATAGCTTTAAAATCGGTTGCCTCCATATAAGAAGTCGTAATTACCCTTAATTTTCCACCCTTATCTGTAAAGGAAATTAGCTCCTCAATAATACATCTTAAGCCGCTCCACTTAATAAAAGAAATAAGCATTTCAATTGAATCCGAACTTCCAATCTCCTTCTTCAATTCACCAAGCATATTAGGTTCATAATTAGACCCTGTAAATAGAGAACTTTGGGATATAGGCGTAACAGGTCTAATCACAGGCGTTTTTTGAAAACTTGAGGTCGTATTGATTCGTGAGTAAAGGGAAGTCAAAACTTCTGCCTCTTCGGATATTTTTAAAGCATCAAATTCCTGATCGCCAAGAGTTTCACTTAAAATGGTGATAATTTCGTTACAGAGATTAATTTGATTGATCAATGCAACCTTATCATCATTTTCACTATCCCTTACAAACTTCAAAGCTCTCCTTGTAACATGGGAAATATAACTAGAAAGCATTTTCCTAGCTTCCTCTACATCCAACGTTTCCTTTCCAATTTCGAAAGATTCATTATGTAGTTGTTCAAGTTCTGTTTTTAATTTTTGAGTGATGATTTCTTCGTATATGCCTTGTTTGAGCACTTGGGGTCACCTCTTAAACTATGAGAGAATCATTTCATCTAACCATATTTTTTGTATATATTAAAAATAACAGAAAATATTGTAAAAGTTAAATAGATGTAATGAAGGCCGGTTTATCTTTTGGAATACCAAATAGCTAGAGCTATTCTTACCGGATTCCACCAAATGATTCGATGTCTGATAAGGTGGTGAAGGTATGCAAATCAATCCCCTTACCAGCCCGCTTTAATTCCACCATTCTTCTCATTAACTCTTTATGCCGAGTACTTTCAAGCTGATCGGGTTGAATAATGGTATCATGAACTAAATAACCCGCCTTCATTAAGCATCCTAGGTACGTTCTTTCCACAACACTATTCATCCTCACCTGCCGTTAGGTCGAGTTCAAATTCTCTCGGAATTGCTCTTCCAAAAGGAAGCGATTCGATTAACTGTCTATACTGTTTTTGTTTCTCATCATATGAAGCCACTTCTTATACGGTAAGTAAAGATTCATTTTCCCAGTTTTTCAGAATCCCCACGATATCATTCAGCTTTCGCTGGTTATTGGCACAAGCAATATTCATGGCTTTTAAAATCATTTTTTTCGGTTGTAAAAAAGAAGAATCATCTAACCAAGATAAAAGATGCAGTTTCGCATATGTGTTCGTTAAACCAAACCCATTAGTGTCCCAAAAGTGGATAATTTCTTTCACATCCTCCATTTTTGGATGACTCTGTAACGGATACACTATGTCTGGATTATTCTCTATACTTAGATAGAAATCTATTTGTTATTTTTGTTTTTCTTTTTCTTTTTGTTTTTGTTTTTCTTTTTGCCCACGTGTCGTAAAACGAGACGATAACGTATCGTCAAATTCCTTACAAAGGTCTTTTTCATCCTCTTTTTTTATCCACCTGTCTTATAACGAGAAGGAAACAAATCGTTAAATTCTATACAGGGATCTTTTTCATCATACTCTTTTTCTTCCGTATCAATGAGCATCCCTTTTTGTTGATAAAAAGCTTCATATAAACTGCGAATCTCTTGCTTATGTATGGATTCTGCAACATATTGTATAAGCGAGTGATCCTCTACCTCTTTCAATTCGGAAAAAATACAATCCATGACCGGTTTTCCGCCTTTTTGGAGGTTCTCTTTCCCCCAGTTCTTGATCGCAAGTTCCCTTGTTTCAGGATTGTAACGAATCAACTGATGATGATCCTCGAAAAAGCCATTTCTTTCTTCGTAATTCGATAGATTCCAATTTGAGTAGTATTCGGATTCGTAAGCAGATAAAGGTAAAAATACTTATCCTCCGGGGTCATCTCCTCCAATACAATCGGATTCTTCCAAAAAACAGTACGTACCATTCTATATTTTGCCATCTTCATTCACTACCCTTTCTTCACATAAAATTAAATATGAGTGTCTTAATTAACATTTTGCAACATTTTCCCAATATGCGAAAACAGCCTTAACTTATATTTAATTAAAATTGAACATGCTCGGTATTTGTCTTATTTTCATAAACTATATATGTGGGTATACACGAGCATTATAAAGGGGGAGATATGATGTCATTTGGTGCTTATCCTTTCAGAGGTTATGGAAGGGGTTATAGGGGCTATGGTCCTCGTATGGGGGGATTTGGTTATTATGGTCCTGGTAGGTTTGGTCTTCTTGGAGGTGGTCTTGGCGCTGGTCTTGGCTTAGCTTTCGGTGGGTTAGGAGCAGTCGGTGGGTTGGCAGGAGCCGCATTTGGTTTACGTGCTGCTGGATTAGGGTTAGGAGCTCGCAGACCATTCTTCTAATAAATAACGAACAGTGCCAGGCATAAAAGGTTCCGTTTTTGAAGTGCATATTATATAAATGGCAATGAAAAATGGCTTGCAAACTAACATCAGTTTGACAAGCCATTTTTACGTTATTTACGTCCCAATTGATATTGATACTGTCTTTAACTAAAGCGCCGATAGCGAGTATTCGGGAGAAAATCTTATTAAACTGAGGGAGTTTAAGTGTATTTTTTTATTATCTCTTCTACACTTTAACATAAATATCCAATTTACTTATTGAGTATTAATCTAGAAATAAGCCTCTAAAAGTGAAATAAGCGCTGATCCTTGCTGCAGTATAGTGCTGACCAAAAGAAAAAGAACTATTAGCAAATTACTTCCCTTTAGCCACCCATGAAGCTGAATACAGATATTTGTAACAACTGATAAAATTATAAGTTATAGAGACCGAGGGCTGTCTGGAAGAGTGTTGGCAAAAATTATATATATAAGCAAATTAGCAGGCAAAAAAATAAATATTAGTCTTACTATAAAAGACGATATACCGAAAAACTCTGCTATCCCTCCACACACTCCAGATAATGACCGATCTGTTGATGATTTTCTTAACTTTTTCTATTCAATGTAAGTTCCCCCTACATATACATTACCATAAAAAAACATATTCATTATATTGATTTCATACTCTGTTATTTTTTCATTTTCCTTCCCTTTTCACAATTCGAAACAAAACGTATACTAATGGATTTTAGTTTATCAAATAATCATCTTGATTCATTTCGTTATCTTGCTATTACATTCTAATAGTCTTATTTTTTCTAATTTATTTAGTTATAGTGTTAGATATCATGAATGTTAGGAGAGATGAAAATGGTCCAAGATATACCAACGAGAATAAAAAGCCTAAATTGGGAATCCATTCAAAACGAATTAGATGAAAACGGATTTGCAAAACTTCCACCTATTTTAACAAAAGATGAATGTGAATCTTTCATGGAGCTTTATAACGAAGAAGAGTCATACAGAACCACCATCAATATGACGAGATACCGCTTTGGGAATGGAGAATATAAATATTTTTCATACCCATTACCTGAAGTCATACAAAGTTTAAGAGAATCATTTTATCCAGAGCTGGCAAAAACCGCAAATAGATGGTTGGATTACTTGAAGAAACCCGCACAATTTCCAGATAACCTTCAAGATTTCTTAAAGATATGTGAAGAATACGAGCAAACAAGACCAACACCTTTAATTCTAAAATATGAAAAGGGTGGGTTTAATTGCTTGCACCAGGATTTATATGGAGACGTATTTTTCCCGTTTCAAGTAGTATTTGTATTAAATCAAAGAGATGAAGATTATACGGGCGGTGAATCCCTATTAGTGGAACAGATCCCACGTGCTCAGAGCAGGGCGCATGTCATTACGTTGGAACAAGGTGGCGCACTTATTTTTCCTACTAACCATAGACCTTCTCTTGGAAAAAAAGGATATTACAAGAATACAGTTCGTCACGGCGTAAGTACGGTTACCTCTGGAGAAAGATATGGTATGGGGATTATTTTTCATGATTCTAAATAAATTTCACTATCTTGCTATTTTATATCTGTCATCATATGTACTAAATTTACAGGGTGTATAATATAAGGAGAGGTGAGGTAAATGTTGAGCAGTGTCAATAGTGGATTTCGAAAGAATCATGATGATGAGTTGATGACAAATGAAAAATGGCAAGCAATTATTAGCAATGATGCTTCGTACAATGATAAATTTTTCTATGCTGTAAAGACCACTGGGATATTTTGCAAAACGTCATGCAAATCTCGCGTTCCTAAAAAGGAAAATGTACGTATCTTTAAAAATGCCGAACAAGCTCTCCAAGCAAATTTCCGCCCCTGTAAACGTTGCAAGCCTACTAATGAGAAATTGCCTGATAGTGAGTGGGTTGCTCTTATCACTGAGTATATTGATAAAAATTTCATTGAAAAACTAACACTAGAAACATTAGCAGATATAGCTCATGGAAGTCCCTATCATTTGCATCGAACGTTTAAAAAGATTACAGGCATTACGCCAGTCGAGTATATACAACAGGTTAGATTAAACGCAGCTAAAGAGTACCTGATTCAAACAAATAAAGCGATTGCGGATATCTCCCTATGTGTAGGAATGCCTAACACGCCCTATTTTATTACTCTATTTAGAAAGAAAACTGGACATACACCAGCACAATATCGTGAATACAAAAGGTCAATGAAATAAACGGAGGAAATTAAAAATGAGATCAGAGAATAAACCAACACTTTATTGGTCTTTGTTAAAGTATAAAGATTGGAATTTCTATATCGCTTCGACATCTAAGGGGCTTGTGTTTGTTGGTTCACAGAACAAACCATTAGAGGAATTGTCTGAATGGGCTATGAAACGCTTTCCGGGAATTCCTCTTGTTGAAGATGGTGAAAAGCTCGAACCTTATACGGTTGAAATCACCCAGTATCTTGAAGGGAAACGGCAAACCTTTACCATCCCTTTTGATTACAATGGGACACCATTCCAGATGGCAGTCTGGAATGCACTTTGCGAGATTCCGTACGGAGAGACAAAGTCCTATTCAGACATAGCAAACGTAATAAACAAACCAGCAGCAGTTCGTGCTGTAGGTACAGCCATCGGAGCTAATCCAGTTTTAATCACTGTTCCATGTCATCGTGTAGTAGGAAAAAATGGAGCGTTAACGGGCTATCGTGGTGGGTTAAAAATGAAGACAAAGCTTTTGGATTTGGAAAGACAGGGTTCATCGAGCAATAAGTAAAATTCCTGTACAATGATTGGAAGCGAGGAGGTTTCCCTATGAAAAGTGAGTTATTCTATAAAAACCCAAAAACCATTCTTAATAAAGGTACAGGATTTCTTTCGGGATATACTCATTCACTAAATCCTTATACAGGCTGTTCATTCGGGTGTTCCTATTGTTATGTACGCCAAATGCCCGTATCTCTTTTTCGAGAAGGCGAATGGGGAAATTGGATTGATGTGAAGAACGGAGCAGCAGCTTTACTCGGTAAAGAACTCCGTAGAGCGAAGGCAAAAGGGAAAGTTACGATTTTTATGTCATCCAGCACTGACCCCTATCAACCCGTCGAACATAAAGAAAAAGTGACGCGATCGTTATTAGAGGTTATGGTAGATGCCCCTCCAGACTTCTTATTAGTGCAGACGAGAAGCCCACTTGTCAGTCGAGATATCGATTTGCTACAGCACTTAAAAGACAGAGTCCGGGTAAGTATAACTATTGAGACGGACTCAGAAACGATACGTAAACATTTTACACCAGAGGCCCCTCCTATTCAGGCACGCTTTAAGGCATTGCAAAAATTAGCAGAGGCAGGAATTCCAACTCAAGTAGCCATAGCCCCTGTATTACCGAGTGGGGAATATTTTCCTGATAAATTGAAACCACTGGTCAATCGGATATGTATTGATGACTACTTTATGGGCGATGGCAGTGGAGGAAAACGTACAAAAAAACTTGGAATTGAAAAAAAATACACGGAACTTAATTTAGAAGAATGGTATGGACCCGAAGCCTATAAGAAAGTGTATGAGAGGTTTTTAGGTATCTTTCCAAAAAAGCAGATTTATGTTAGTCAATCGGGATTCGAGCCGTAAAGATAACAGGAAGTGATTGTATGCGTAAAGATCATAAGGATAGGACTGAAAATGGCAAAAAGACATTCACCCTGATGGGCTCCGATATGCGTCCATATCAAAGTGATACACCAGGAATTTACGGGGGATATAGACGGGGTAAATTATACGGACGATTAGATTGCTCCTCAGCACTTCGAGCCATAGCAGAAGGTGCATATATAAAACACCGTGTATTTTTTGACGATGAACAGACGGCGATCTCGGCGGGTTTCAGGCCGTGTGCCGTTTGCTTACCTGAAAAATATGCAAAGTGGAAGAAAGAGCAAAAGGAAAGGAGGCATAATGAAAATGTATAAAACACAGGCCAATTCAGGCACGCCGTTGTTAAGCCAGTTTATCACATATTCATAAGAATTCGAATGGATATAGGGGCTCTATGAAAACGAGTCCCTATATTTGATGTAATTTGAAGATATATTTATAAGCCAACTTACTTTTTTATCGCCGTTTCATACTACGTATAAGATTTTTGTTTTCTTTATCCACACGATAAGATTCCGTAATTTTTTGCAAGGCTTTATTATATGTAAAATCATCGAGCGTGTTGTTTCTCAAATATTCTATTGTAATATCAGGAATTTTTACATAGCAGATAGATACAGCCCACGCAACCGCCATTTTGGCATAAAACCCTTCATGCTTTACACGATCTAGTAGTTTTAGCACCCTATCGATGTATTCAGTCTCTATATAAAAGTCTAGGAGCATGACTACTCCAAAACGTATGTCATATTCTTTCTCAGATGACAGATATGGCTGTAAAAACTCCCACACACGCTCCTTATTATCTTTTGTAAATTTAAGCCCTGTACAAAAGCTATCACACACGGACCAATTATCAATTTTCGGCACAAAAGCAGCAACATAAGCTAAGCTATCTTCAATATCTGTCTTAACATAACCAATGACCATACCTTGTAGCATGATTTCCTCAAAATATCCATCTTCTGCGGTTTCAAGGTAAGTGCGCCAATCCCCCTTTGTAATTTTTTTTGCTAGTTTACGAAGCTCTGGCAGCCGGACACCTAAAACATTATTAATATTAGGTATAAGAGCTGCTGAAAACTTTTGATAATCTGAATCAATCAGTTCAAAGATTTGTTTTCTAATTGTATTTTCCATTTTGCTCCCCTACTTTTCTTATATCTAACAGTTTCACTATAACTGATTATTTTTTGGGAAAGCAAAAAAATGAATATAAAAGCAAGATATCGAAGTGATTTTATTACTAGAGTAATAATACTAAGTAATTGACTATCGGAAGTCCTCCTTGCAATGTATTATTTCTTTGTTAAAATTCCTTAACGTTGTAAATCCGCATTTACAACGCTAAGCCTATTTTCAAGACGATTCCCCCGTTTTTAACAACGTTAAGAAAGTTTTAGTGGTCTTAAAGAATCTAAGGATACCACTTTCTCCGAATTAAAGTGGTATTCTCCTAGTAAATTAATATGTTCCCACCTTAAAGGTGACATATGGTGCAATAAGTCTTCATTAAAATTAGAATTCGTAATGGAGATTATTTATATTTTGTGCTGAGCGCAACTTTGAATTGGCAGAAAGCAAACATTAAGTGATAAAAATCAAAGCGTCCATCCGTTAAAATTTAATGTATACTTTAAAATGTGAGGTGAAGAAATCGTGACAGACAAAAAAATCACAGTACAATTTACGATGCTGACATTTTGCATAGCCTATCTTGTGTCAGGTGCTTTGATTGCTCTTGGGCAATTCGGATATTCGGTTCACAATTGGGTTCACTCGTTACAGCAATTCGGGATGAATATCCCTTTTGCAATCTATATTTTGTCGCCCGCTATTGCTTCATATATCGTTCTGAAGAAAAATAACAAAATAGCAGGTTTCAAGGAATGGTTGAGAACTGTTTTTTATGCCAAAAATAGTATATCTCTCTATTTGTTCGTTGTTGCAGGACTTGCACTGTATTTTTTGATACATATTGCAGTTTCAGGCCGCACGGAAATGGTGCTTCCATTTTATACGTTCTTCCTTTCCCTGCTTGGTAATCTTATTATCGGTGGCTTGGAGGAAGCTGGATGGATGTACATATTGCAGCCTGAGCTTGACAAAAAATACGGTTTTGTTTTGTCTTCTGTTTTTGTTGGAATCATTTGGAGTTTATGGCATATCCCTCTCTTCTTCATTCCGGGGACGAATCACGGAGAGGGACTCATTAACTTTTGGATGTTTGCAGTTCAACTCATTGCGTTTCGGTTTTTCAACGGGGCAATCTACAAAATATCAGGAAAAGGCCGTGTGTTTATGTGCGTATTATTCCACACCATGTTCAATGCGGCATCCCCCATCTTTGGCACCATGACTATGACTTGGGCGGGAACCATTGCCGCAAATGCTGTGATTGTTCTTGTTTCAATTGTAACCGTTGTGATATACGACAAAAAGAACAGGCGAATAGTATAAGCATAATCCGTGTTCGCCAAATTCCAGTTTTGTTGAATAGCCGATAAAAATATATTAGAGTTATGTAGGGCAAAATAGGAGGAATTTCATGACAAAGCATATTAACAACACTGAATGGGATGCTACATATTTTATAGGTGATTTAAGTGATTTTATGATTGAGATATATTATGGTTATTCCATTAAACCAGCTAATTGAGTAATGGAAATAGCCTAGTTTCTTCGCATTGTACTGAGAAATTAGGCTTTTTAATATTGAAATTTCCTTAACGTTGTAAATGCGGTTTCCTGGCGCTACCCCTTATTCAACTCCTGTTTTTTCTTAAAAGGATATAACTAAATAAATAAAAAAAACTGGTGATTCCAAACAAAAAAAAATTCCTGGAGTCATTAGCATATATAGACTTAAAGGTAAAGACCAAATGAAGGCAATTAGCATTAATAATTTTCTTGATGTAAAAAAGAGATTATTGCTGTAATTGCGGGTAAAACTAACATAAACAAAGTTATTAATGTCGTACTATTATTTGTTTCATTCGAATAAGGATTAAAGAAATTTAATAATAGCCATAAACCAATAGAAATTATTGCAGCGACTAACCCCAAAAAGGATGCCTTTTTTAGCATTTAATTGACACTCCCCCCTCCATTAGTATTTCTGTTTTTAATATACCACATATATCCAATTCTTTATTGACCCATTCAGCCAGTTAGTTTAAGCGAAAACATTCACAATCTTGTTTTACCTTAACAAAATCTAATCCCTTATTGTGTAGAGGCATATCAAAAAGACGCCTTCTTATTAAAGAAAAGCGCCTATTTGTGGAAAACTGAAAAAACTTTAAGATTAAATTTGTGTTGTGTGGCAACTAATAAAAAAGCTGATATACAAAGTTTTCCTCATACTATGCCCCACTTTTGCACGTATCTCGGACATAACCTTTAGACTACTCCTCTTTCAATCACCATATTCGTCGTGTAGGCGCCACCACGTATAAGGCGGGGTTTGCGGCCACCCCTCAGGTGAATCCTCCCAGTCTTCCTGGCGACCGAAGGGTGTCAGGTCGAGGAAATTGAAGTCGGATCTGATCCTGTCGACTCCTCGTGCCGTCGTGTAATAGGTGCGGTAGACGCTGGCGCCATCACAGAGGAAGACACTCAGGCCGAATCCACTGCCCGCACCGCAGTCGACGTTGAAGTTGTCGCCGTTTGAAGAAAACCAGGGCACAGTCCAGCCCATTCGCTTCTTGTAGGGCTCGATCTGTGACAGTGGTGCGGGGGAGACTATAATTAAGGTGGTATCTCGGGCATGCAAATGAGCTAGATGGCCAATGTTATCTACGAAGGACGAGCAGCCCGGGCAATGGTGGTCGGAACCCGGAGCCATCATGAAGTGGTAAACGATGAGCTGGCGACGTCCATTGAAAAGATCAAACAGGCTCGCTTTGCCATTTAGGCCCTCGAAGACGTAATCTTTGTCAATCCGGACCATCGGCAGCCTCCTACGCTCTGCGGCCAGAGCGTCCAATGCACGAGTGAGTTCCTTCTCTTTGATGAGCAACTTTTCGCGAGCAGCCTGCCACTCGTCTTCTGACACGACTTGCGGAAGCACTGATTTGTTCTTTGGCATATGAATTCTCCTCTCTAACTAATTGTAGCTTTGTAAAAAAAGTATAAAATGAAATATGCGAAACTCGTTGATCGAGCATCATAGTTTTTATCTTTTTTAAATAGATTGAGAAAAATATTTAACTTTACCTAGTTTCTAATCACCTATTTTATAAAAAAGTTTAATCAAAAGCACAGCTAACAAAGTGGCAGCGTTTAACGGTGGTCGACTTATTTTTTTATAAAAATGAAATGGTACATCTTTTTTAAAAACGATACAACTTTCTTTTACACCTTCATGATCTGTTCTATGGATTTTCGGATCCATCCCTCCTTGTTATTGTTATTTTGCAATATCCTGCATTATTGATAAGTTTGTTTGTAATTCTAATTCGTTAAAAACAGAAAATTTCCTTCTAAAACAATCTGGAAGTTTAATGGAATAACTTTATTATCACTTAACAGGTTCTTAATCCACAAGAAAAACCAAAACCCCATCTTTATAAAGATAGGAAATTCCGGTTTATTTTTTTTATAAACGGTTCAAATTTTTTATAAACAGTTCAATTTTATTTCAAAGCCAAAACAACAGCTTTCTTAAAAAATAATTTTTAAAAATTAATAATCTTTTTAGCATCTCTTGGTAAAGATTTAATATGTTTTAAATGATCATATACTTTAGAATATCTAGCTTTTTGGTAGTGGAATTTTAGGTTTTTTGAAACATATTCTGCTGTACTGGAAAACAGATCACACATTGAAAACAATGCCCTCCAACAATCTTCATAATTTCCATTGGTATAAGTGGAAAGAAGCTCTTGCCAACTTTTTTGAGAGAGGAAATTATCTAAATATTTACCGTTTTTACCCACGCTTACTAAAAAGTCTGTTTGAATACCTACCTGCCATTCTAACATTTGAATTAGCATTTCTCTAACATTATTAAGATGCTCCTGTGCATAAAGAAATTCTTCTCTCCATAAGCCCTTTGCAACATAATTTGATACCCACCAAAACTCATTGCAACAATCATCGAAAAATTCAGTAGTTGGGCGTTTTACCCAATAATCCTCATCTGTTGGTTCGGAGATTGGAGGAAGTTGATTATCTTTGTCCAATAAAATCTTTGTAAGCTTATCCTCTTTACAATACACGTCTTTTTCATTTACGGGAACTAATAATAAATCAATACGGTTCCCATCAGAAAACTGCATCAAATAAGAGAATCTTCCTCCTAACTCTGGAGGAAACATGGACATAGCTTCGGGCGTTTGCATAATAAGTTGTTCACCAAAAACATTTATCCAACTAGGATCGGATATGAAGGAATCCATATCGGTTACAAGATAAACAATATCATAGTCCTGAAACAAATCTTTTGGAACATTTGGGTTCACTCGCGAGCCATTCATACCAACGCCACGAATTCGTTTATCATTCATAGCGACTTTTAATATTAAATCCATCATTTCTTTTTCAGTTCTCATTTATTAGTCCTCCAATATTATTTTAGTCTTTTGTAAAAAGGAATATTAGGAGGTCCCCTAGATAAATAATAAATTCTATATAAACGTTATAACTTATTGAATGTTATCTTCATTTGTTTTTCCTCCTTAATACTTAAATCGTATTTGTTTGTTTAACATAATATTTTTTCAAAAAGGAACCCTTTATGTCTGGCACTGTTCGTTATTTTTTCAATTTCAAACATATACCTTATTATTTCAGAAAAAGGGATTTCATTTTCAAAAGACCGAAGCCGATTGTCTTATGATAGAAATAACGAGTGCTCTAGGTTAAGTTATAAAACGAAACAGTGGCTTCAGCCATCTTAAGAATCTTATTGTGTAGCTCTTTGGGTTGAATCACCTTCATTTGATTGGCAAACCCTAATATGTATCCCTTTGCCTCGTCTTCTGTATTGAAAAAAAGCTTTACTGTTATCCATCCCTCCTGATTTTTATTGAGAACCTCTTCAATTTGAACAAATCGGTCGGTAAATTGTAACCTCGGTAAAATGGATGACGCAGCCTCTACCAACACTTCATATTTTGGCAAGTTTTCTATAAAGGCTTTTGTTGAAGATCTCCAGTACCCGGCAAGATTAAAATCTTTTGGTCTTTCAAATGTTTCACTAATAGGTTCTGCAGATTTAATCCGTGAAACCCTGTAATTTCGAATTTCATCGCTATCTTTGGCTGCAATAAAGTACCAACGATTCCCCTTTGCGACTAATCCTAGTGGATTTACAATACGTTCATTTGTTTCTCCGTCTGCACGTTCATAATCTATTTTTAATTTGTTTTCATTCCATATGGAATTTTTCAGGACTTCGAAGGTCTCCATTTTTTCATTCCGCTTGCGCCATGCACTCGTGTCAATATGAATTCGGTTCCATACGTCTTTGGCATTTTCACGATAAATTGAAGGAAGCGATGCGATAAGTTTATTTCTTGCTTCTTCAGAAGTACTTGTCATACCTAGATCATCTAGCAATTGTGTAGAAGGAGACACTAATAATGTACGTATTTCAGATTCTTTTAAACCCGTTAAATTTGTCCGATAGCCTTCCAACAATGACCATCCACCATTTTTTCCACGCTCAGCAAAAACCGGGATACCAGTTCCGCTTAATGCTTCCATATCTCGATGGATGGTTCTCTCCGAAACTTCCAATCTCTCCGATAATTCTTTAGCTGTCATTTGTCCTTGTGATTGTAATAAAAGCAAAATAGATAGCAGTCGATCCCCTCTCATGGCACTCACCTTTACGATTGATTTTTTCTTTATTTAATAAAATATGACAAAGGATGTCAAGAATTCTTCTTTATGATAAAAATATCTTGTAAATGAAAGGAATGGAATATATGAAACCATTAGAAGGAAAGGTCGCTCTTGTAACAGGAGGAAGCAGAGGCGCTGGGCGCGGTATTGCCGTCGAATTAGGTAAAGCTGGAGCAACGGTTTATATCACAGGACGTAGTACCAAAGGATTTCCCACAAATGATTGGCCAGGAACGATTGATGATACTGTTTCACAAATTGAAACCTTTGGTGGAACAGGAATAGCAATTCGTTGTGATCATACGAACGATGCAGAAACGGAATCTGTAATCTCCCAAATTCGCAAAGAACAAGGAAAATTAGATATCCTTGTCAATAATGTTTGGGGTGCGCATGATCTCGGAATCGAAGCAAAACCATTTTGGGAATTGCCATTGAAACATTGGGATACGATGTTCACTGCAGGTGTGCGTGCCCAGTTGGCCACAAATCACTTTGCCATTCCGTTGCTTCGTAAAAATAAGCAAGCACTCATCGTTCATACCACTTTTTGGGATGAAGACAAATACACTGGTCAATTTTATTACGATTTAGCCAAGAATTCATTAGTTCGCATGGCATATGGGCTGTCAATTGAATTAAAACAAGATAATATTGCCGTTCTTGCCGTTTCACCTGGTTTTATGAGGACGGAGCTTGTTTTAAAGCATCATAATATAGATGAGGAACATTGGCAGGAAGCTGGAGAGTTAAACAGAACTGAAACCCCCTATTATGTTGGTCGTGGAATAAAAGCTTTGGCTAGTGATCCCAATATAATGGAGAAGAGTGGTCAGGTACTCAGAATTGGTGATTTAGCTAAAGAATATAAGTTCACAGATATAGACGGCCGATTAATTCCGCCATTTACATTATAGAAGTACCTTAAAAAATATGATTGCTAGTACGGACTAAATGGTATAATGTGGGGAGATTACACGTTCAAATAATATTAATGAAGGGAGTTTTACGCAAATGGAGGTAATATTTACTGTAAGTAAATGGGAAGAAAAGCCAGTAGATGATAGTAGAAAAGATTTCCCTATTAATATTGCCCATGTTGAATATGAAATTGACGGTGAATTAAAAGGGAGAGCTTTTGTTGAGTATTTGCTATATTATTTAGAATCGAGTATAAATGATGGTCACTTAGCAACCGCTAAGATTTCCGGTTTTCTACATTTCGAAGGAACTTATAAGGGAAAACAGGGGACATTTACAGCTATAGAGCAAGGAATATTTGATAAAGGGAATCTAGATTCTCCGGCAACAATCATTAAAGCTACCGGTGACTTAAAAAGTTTGACAGGGTCTTATAATTATCAGTTTACAGGTCCAACGAGTAAAATGATTTTAGACTTTGAATTCTAAAAAAACGATCTATTTTTATAAAAAAAGGCATTCCCTTTGCTTAATGGAATGCTTTTTTCTTTAAACTAAGTTGTTTAATAATACCACATTGCCATTACTTTTAATTTGACACTTTTTTGATAGCGTAATTTTATAAGACAAAATGTATTGTCTTGATCAAATTATGCTTTTGATAGTCCTGGAAATGATAATTAAACTGACGTGAGCTAATAACCCAGGTCAGTTTTATTGTGTTATATCATTAATATTATTCATGCTTTGAAATTAATTCATTAGTATTAAGCCGTTAATTCCTTTGATTGACTCACTTCTTGACGTTGTTCAGTTATAAGTATTCCGCCAATAAGACCTAGTAATGAGAAGATAACTGGAACTATAAAACTATAATGGTATCCTACTGTGCTTGAAGCGGTATGAAAATGATCTAAGACTCTCCCAAAAATACTAGGTAGTAAAACAGCACTTAGAAAACCACCTGTATTAGCAAATCCTGAGACAACACCAACCTCTTTTATAGCAAACGATTTACGAACAACCGCAAATGTAAGAGCACTTCCTCCATTACCATATCCAATGATGAAGAAAAGAACAACTAATATATAGAATGGCGGCTTCCCGCCGAATAAAAGAAAAGCAGTCCAACATAAAAAGATCATCAAATGAACAAGCATATATGGTCGTTTGATGGTTCCTAAACGACTTGAAATCCATGTTGTAAGCGGAGCGCCGATAATTGCCCCAATGAGACCAATCATAATAAGTTGACTCGCACCAGAACGTGTCATTCCATACACATGCATTCCATATGGAACTGCCCATGAACCGATAAATCCAACATAAGTACCGACAGCACCAAAGTGACACAAGAAAGTAGCCCATGCTTGGCGACTAGTGAATATACGTCGTAAGGTAACAAGCGTTTTTTCACGTTTATTCTCTATTTTAACAGATGAACTGCTACTTGATGTCTGGTTTATCAGCATTTTCTTTGGATTCTTAACAAGGACAAAATAAAGAAGAATTCCACAAAGACACAAAAGAATTCCAACTGTGAAAAATGGTGTTCTCCACCCAGTTAAGCTAATCCAAGTAGAAAAAGGAACAGTCGCAAACAAGAAACCGAGGCTCCCTATCATTCCTGCCATGCCAAGTAATTTAACAAATTCATTTACTTTAAACCATTGGCTTAATATTAGCACCAAATTGATCCAAATCGCTGCATCACCGATACCTACTAATAATCTAGCAAAAAGAAGGAACCATTCATTCGATGCGAGACTATAAAGCAATGTACCTAATCCATTCAGTAGAGTTCCTACAATTAGAAAAAAATTGGGACCAAAACGATCTGACAATATTCCAATAGGAATTTGTAAACCAGCATAAGCCAAAAATTGAATACTCGTCAATAATCCGATGGTAGATGCGGTAACATTGAACTCCTTCATTAATTGATCGGAAATTAATCCTGGGGCTGTTCTTTGACTCACTATTAATAAATACGAAAGCAATACTGCAGCAAAAACAACCCATCTATACCTACTATTTTGTTTTTCCAATGACCTCTACTCCTATAATTCTGTTCTTCTAAAGTATTATACTCTACTTTTTTACCTTTAGATGAACGAAATATATGTGGAGGCGTTTTCATTAGAAATATTTTTCTTACATTATTTTGTTGTTAAATTCAAAGTATGATTTTTTAAATTAATAAAAATAAACCAACAATTACAACTTGGTTAAACCATGTAAAAATAAAAATCCTTTTTCAAAATAAAAATCATGCAAATTAACAAAAGATAACCACCAAGATTATCTCGGTGGTTTTACTGGTTTTAACTAATAATCACTTTTGTATAAGCTTTTTCTCAGAAATTTGAAATTGTAAATCGGCAACATTTGTTATAAACTTCTTATCGTGTGAAACAAATATGATTGTTCCTTTATATGAATGGATAAAGTGTTCCAATGCTTCAATGGCGTGGATGTCTAAGAAATTAGTTGGTTCGTCTAATAGTAAAATGTTATATTTCCCTAAAAAAAGCTCACAAAGCTGAAGTCGAATTGATTCTCCTCCACTTAACGATTTAACACTTTTTTGAATATCTGTTCCGACAAACATCATAGAATGTAAAACACTCAGTAGAAAACCTTCATCATATTCTGAGCGATTTTTCAAAAATTGGAGTACCTTTTCTTCGCTAGTAAATTGATAACTCATTTGACAGAAATAACCTAATTTTACTTTTGGCGAAATCGTTAAACCTTCCCCCTGATTTATAATATGCTGCAGAAGAGTACTTTTCCCGCTGCCATTGCTTCCAGTGATCGCTATTTTTTTCCCTAGTGGCATTTGGAAACTTACATTATCTAGTAACACATTGTTATTTATATGGAGAGTTAAACGGTCTGCCATAATTGGAAATTTATTATGCAATTCCAAAGCTTTTGACTGGCGGAACGCGATCGTCCTTTCTTCTTGTACAGCATCAACTTCCTGCAGCTTCTCCATTCGATGTTCAATCGCTTTTGCGGCACGCTGTAAGGCTTTTTGACTCGTGCCTTTAGATTTCGTTTCAAACATTCGATTCGCTTTTGCTTTTGATTCTTTTTTCGACATAGAGGCAGCTTTTGCAATTTTTTCAGCCTTTTTCATTTTTTCTTGGGCTGCTTTTTCGAGCCGACTCTTTTCTCTCAAGTATTGTTCATGTGCTTGCCTTTGTTGGTCATGTTCCAACTGCTTTTGAGTCATATAATCACTGTAATTTCCTGAATATACTTTAACCTTGCCTTCGTTAACTTCCCATATTGTTGTTACGAGTTCATCTAGTACAGCACGATCATGACTGATAAGCAATAGAGCTCCATAGTAATATCGCAGTTCATCAATTAAAAACGAAATGCCATCTTCATCCAAGTGTGTAGTCGGCTCATCAATTAATAAGGATTCGTAATAATGTGTAAACAATTGTGCAAGCTTTAGCCTTGTTTGCTCTCCACCACTTAGCCCATCCTCATTTTGTGGGACATGCAATTTTCCTAGTAACTTAGGATCAGCTTCATCGGTACTTGGAGCCTTCACTTGTTCAAAATATCCGAAGTCTATATGACAATTCACTTTTCCTCTTGACGGCTGAACAATACTTGCAAACAACTTTAATAATGTACTTTTTCCTACTCCATTTTTTCCAACAATGCCGATGCGGTCATATTGATGTACAGCTAGACTGTCAACTTTTAATATCACTTTATCCAAATAGCTAACTTCAACATTTTCTAATTCAAAACAGATTTGTTCCATCTTTGCTACCTCCCGAAATATTGTGATTTCGTATCGATAGCTAGGATCGATACGAGCTTCTAAATCAAGCTCGCATCAAAAAATAATAAAAAATGCATAGTATTTCTCCTCCTACTTTGCTTTCCATGTAATAACTGCATTTAAAATAAAAAAAAGAAAGACAGAATATTCGTCTTCCTTCACATTGCAAAATAATATTTGAATTGAAGATTATTAAAAAAGGACAGACTAATCCCATTTACTCTGTTACACAAACAGAGCCTTTGACCATATTCAATTACTGGTTCAAAGCTGGAAAACGTAGTCTCATTGAATGTGTCATTTTTTAATAATCCTCCTTAAAATTTAAAATACACTGTATATTATAAATACTTACTAAAGAAAAGTCAAAATTATTTGATCTAAGTACCACCGTTTTTGGTTTATGTAGATGGCCTTTTTAAACCCCAAACAAGAAGTAATTTAGATTAAAATTAATTACTTATATCTCCTACTGCTAGTTTTTTGTTTAATAGCACATAATCATTTTTGTTAAAGGTTACCGTTACTCTATCTAATCTATCTCCATTTGGATATAAATATAGCTGTTGATTGAATTTGATACCTAAAGGTACGACTGTTTGATAAATAAGATTTAAAATTTTAAAACATTCTAAATCAACTCCTTCTTTTAAATGATTTTTAACGTGAATAATTACTACATCTTCAATATTTTCAAATCTAGGTTTTCGAGGAGAAATATTATGAGCTTTGCAAAGTCTTTTTAATAGATTTTGATAATAATCATGATTTTGTTTCAAATAAACTACCCCACATTTATATTTGTGTTTTTATTTTTAAAATGCATTATGTTAACACTTTTCATACTTTTTTCTTTAATTTTATTTAAAGAAAATTTGTTCGTAATTTTGAAATATCAACATTCTTAAATAACATTGCCATTACATAAAATCGAATTAATCAATTTTAATTAACATCACCTAGATAGATTGGCGATTTTTCACCATTTAAATAATTGATGATATATTCTTTTAAGTGATTTGGATAAAATCTACATTGGCATAAATCATTAATCGGTATCCATTCAACACCAATTTGGTGAACATCAGGATTTGACGGTTGTCCATCAATCTCCTTGAAATCTTTTAGCTCACAAGCAAAATAATATCCTACTTGATGAACATTGAAATCCACTGATGCATGTTCATGGTTTTTACCTATATATTCTCGTATGAATAGGAGTTCACCCACTTCTACGTCAACTCCAACTTCCTCCAAACATTCTCTTAATAAAGTTTCATGAAATGTTTCACCATGCTCTTGACCGCCGCCTGGACAAAGATAAAAATAGCCTTCATGATCTTGATTTTTTGTTAATAACATTTTCTCTTCATTTATTACGATAGCTTTTACCGAGTTTCTGATATGCATGTGCATCCTCCGAGTAATTATTTATGTAACTACTTGTAATTTAAATAACTATTTATACTAAACCTTCTTTAAACTAAATAATTCCTCCAGTTTTCAATAAAATCAGCCAAAGAAACTATACCCCAAAATACTATAAATACTAAAAATGGAATTGCTAAACTTCTGATAGCTTGTCCCCATTTGTATACACGACTTCCCCTACTTAAATACCTATCGACCAAAAAATAAACGATAGATGCCGTAAGACTTATCCAAAGTAAAATTAAACCAAATATTATATGAAATAGAGCTGAAATAATTACTTCCGTTTTATTCCCGTAATTCCTTGAAATAAAATTAGAAAGATAATCACTTATAATAGAAGAAACCGTTCCATAAATTAAGATAACGGGAAAGCTATATAAAAGGTACATAGGTACAACACCAACAAATTCCAATAAGTATTCCCCTACTGTATTCATTTCCCCGCCAAAAGGATTTGGAACAAATACTCCCAATAGAATAACGAATATTGATCCTGCGATCGAAGCAGATATTATTTTTCGAGGTAGTACCTTTTTAATGGCAACTTGAGATGACAAAACCCGACACCCCCTATGTATCTACCATAAATATTCTTGATCATTCTAATGATTTCCTTCTTTTCTATAATTAACAGGTGTGAGAAACACTCCCTAAAGTTTCAGTTAATAGGAAGCTCTATGAATAACATAGAAACAAACGGGTAAACTAACACAACACGAAAAATTATCGGAAGACAATGGTGGTGTTAATATGTCAGATTTTGTAGATCCAATTCATTATGAAACAGGTACAGCGATTCAAACATTTAATATTATTGAAACAAATAAGAATAATGACGGGTATGAGGTTCTGTTAGATATGGATTTAGATAGCGGTTACGCATTAGAAGGAGTTAAGTTACATATTTCTTACGAAGACCTAGAAGCATATGAGACGAACGATATTCATGAAGGGGTTAAATATGCACTAGGATTCTTTGATAAATAATTGTCAAAGGTAATTTTAAAGGAAAAGCTGTCTAAATGGCAGCTTTTCCTTGCTTTTCCTAAATACCATATTATTCAAAAAAATGCATTCGAATATTGAACAACACCATAGACATTTTGAAGGGAGTTTTCTGTTAATTCAAGGGCCATAAATACCTCATCTGCCACATCAAATGGTGCTTTTATATTCCATAAACTAGCGGGTTTGAATCCAAATCTCGGATAATAATCCTTATGGCCTAAAACAATTGCAGAATGAAACCCGAGCTCTTGTGCCTTCCTTAATGCACTGGAAATTAACTGACTTCCAATCCCTTTATTCTGGTACTCTGGTACAACAGAAACTGGTGCAAGGGCCAATGAATCAACAGATTTATTTTCATTTACTATTTTAATTTTAGATAATAGAATATGCCCAACAATTTCTTTGTCTACAGCCACTAATGAAAGTTCAGCAAGAAATGCATCTGTTTTTCTAATTCGATTTACAAGCTTATGTTCTGTCTGATCGCTTATGCTTTCATTTATAAATGCTTGTTTTACAACCTCTTCAGTCTTGCTATAATCTTCTACATGCTCTTGTCTAATAATGATATTCATATCATTTCACCATCTGTTCTTTTTAATTTCTTGTTGAATTTTCCGAAGCGCTTTTTTGGATCCACGCTCGATATCATGCTGCATTTTCCGTGTCTGATAATCGACAAACAAATTATCTAAATCATACCCTTCTGGATATAAGTCCTTTGCTTTTACCTCCAAAGAAAGACGCTTATCATTTATTTCAATTAATTCCCCTTGATAAAACACGACAACATTATAGAAATGATTTTTTTCCTTATAGACAATCCCGAAGTCATCGTAATCTAATAATTTTACGCGGTCACCTTTTTTGTATTCATACTTCTCATCTATTATTTCTTTGACAATCTTCGGTTTCCGTGTTCTATTTTCATTTATTCGTTCTAAAGAATATTCTTTATTTTCCATGTATCCTTTAGCTCTTTGTAATACTGTATCCCGTACATTCATTTTTTTTGAAATCCAAAGGGCATTACTTTCTCCGGACTGTCCGATGATTAATTTATACATCGGTTCCAATGTTTCATTATTAAATTGCATCGCTGCATTCATAAAATCACTATGCAACTCTGAAAAGCGTTTAATTTCACCATAATGTGTTGTCGCAACGGTAATACACCCCATATGATAAAACTCTTCCAAAATAGAAATTGCCAATGCCGCTCCTTCATTTGGCTCGGTACCACTTCCTATTTCATCAAAAAGTAGAAGTGTATGATTATTTGATAGCCTCATAATTTCGGAAAGGTTTTTCATGTGAGATGAAAAAGTACTTAGTGCATTTTCGATACTTTGATTGTCACCAATATCTACAAAAACATTTTCAAAAACGGAAATTTCCGTTTCCTTATCTGCGGCAATATGAAAACCAGACATTGTCGCTAGCGTTAAAAGTCCTATCGTTTTAAGAACAATCGTTTTTCCGCCAGCGTTTGGTCCTGTAATTACTAATCCTCGATAAGTTTTCCCGATTTCAAAATTAAGCGGTACTACGTCTCCTGACAAAAGCGGGTGTTTGCTGTGGACTAATTTTACATATCCATAATCATTTATTCTTGGCTCCACTCCGCCGATATGTTGACTAAATTTCGCCTTTGCAAAGACCATATCGTATTGGCTAATAAGCTCGATATTAACCTTGATATTATCAAGGTTCTCTAAAATCATTCCTGATAAAGTGGCTAATATTTGATATTCTTCCATCGCTTCCTCTGCTTTTAAGCTTGCTAATTCACCATTTAATTTTGTAACTGTATTCGGCTCGATAAAAACCGTTGATCCTTTAGAAGAAACTTCTACTATTGTTCCAGCGACTTGATTTTTATATGATGCTTTTATCGGAATGGTATATCGCTCATCTTTTTTACTAATAAAGAATTCTTGAATATATTTCTTATTAGCACTGCTATTTAAAAATTTATTTAAACGCTCTTTAATTTTTTCTTCAGTTGATTCAATATTATTTCGTATCCGTTTTAATTCTCTGCTTGCTGAAGAATCAACACGATTTCCTTTAATGGAAAAATTAATTTCTTCTTCTACATTTTTAAATTCGGACATTGAATTTGCATAAGACGCTAGTACAGGAGCATAAAATTCTTTATCCAGCATAAACTTTTTAATTTTCCTGCATCCTCTTAAAAAGTCCGAAATATTTACTAACGCATTGGGATCTAAAATAATGCCTTTTTCAAGGTTTTGAATAATACTCTCAATATTGGATATCCCTAAAAATGGCACACGACCTTCTGCATCTAAAATCGCGCGTGCTTCAGTTGTTTCATTCAGTCGGTTTTTAACTACTTTTATGCTTGAGCTCGGGTCCAATTTATCCAACAATTGTTTACCCAATCCACTGGCACAGTAGGATTTTACCATTTCCTTTAGTTCGTTATATTGCAATTTCTCATAAGTCATTTTATTCACTTTCTATTCTCCTCACTATGATTTACTCACATCATAAATGAAGATACCTACCCATTAGATTTCAATGAGCATTGAATGATTATTTTTTTCATAAAAAAACAAAAAGCCGCGGTGATACCGCAGCTTTCCTTACTTTTACAAGGCATGTGTAAAATACATATATAACGAAATAAACCATCATAAAAAGAGTATGGTTATTTTAGCATAATACACGCTTTATAAAGTATTGTAGGTATCTTCATAGGTTTTGAAATAAATCCATGACAAAATAAGGGGTTTGAAATACATAAATTCCCCCAATTATCATCAAATTTATTTCATTCAATTTTTTCCTATTTAGAACCTACCGCACTCACAAAAAGCACCTCTCATTAATATAAATTTATGCTCATTGAAATCTAATTTATTTAAATTATCATACAATATTTTATTAATTTAGTAAAGGATTAACCTTAATATTTTTTACAATCCTCCACAAGATTGATTCCTATTTTTTGTTTCTTCCGTATCTTTTGAAACAGATTCTAATCCATATCCTGTTGAACTAATTTCTAACTCTTCTTCATTTGCCTTTCTTTTCACATAATTATTTGATTCATCATGATTTTGAGCTAAATGGATTTTTTCCATAATGTATAATCCCCCCTGTAAACTTTGTTTTCATTTGTTTTGATTCTGTTTTTTTGAAGATACTCCCTTATTAGCTTCCTCGTTGGTGATATTTTCAAGTGCTTGACTTACTGTAGTTGTAGTATTTAATTTATGTTCTGGAATGCGTTGACTTTTCATCTTAAAATGCCTCCTTTTCACTTTTATTTTCTTCTTGTTAAGTAGGTTTATACATCCTCTCACCCTATAAAAGCTAATATTGCGTGATAAATGTACTCAACCTTCACATATCTGTTAAAAAAGAAATTGTAGTCGGTAATAAAATTAATTTTAATTATATGTTTAAAATACATTTTGAGAATGAAAAACGGGTAAGGTAAACATATAAAAATACTTGAGGAAATTATATATGCCTTTTCTAAAAGTTTTAATATAAGAATTTCTTGGACTAAGCATTATATCGCGTCATAAAGAAAAAATGGATAAAACTGATAAATATATTAATCCTATAATTTTTAGGTGAATTTCTGAGTAAAAGTAACAAACCATAAAAATAAAATAGATGAAAAATTTCACTAAGAAAGAAGGAAAAAACATGTCAAAAGATAATAGAAATAAATCAAACAAACCTGTAGAAAAAAGCATTAAGGGGTTAAACAGCGAAACAAACAGTTTAAATAGTGATAATGCTTTTAGCGAAAATGGATTAGAAAATGAAAGTCTACTTCGTGAATCAATTAAAAAAGGGAATTCCACAATTATTTAGATTTCCTTAATTTTGGGGATATTTTCAACAAGTAATATGTTGTACAATACCGAACCGTGGATCTAGAATCATATTTTTGTGCATTACGGAAAAAAGATTCCCTATTATATGAAAATAATAAGTATTTTTTGAATCATTATAATATTACTGTAGTGATTCGCACGAATTTGATCGTAAACTGCTCGAAAAATGTTTTAATCCGCACGAAATAACATTTAAACTGCACGATATAGGGACTGAACCGCACCAAACAATCATAAAGAGCTATCTAATAAAAGCTTACTCAGTTCATATTTCCTTGCTTTTCCTTTTCCTGTGCCTGGTAAATTTAACAATGTAATTATATTTGTAGCAATAGTTCTAGAAGGAAGTTGGAGAAAGTTGCGGAGATCCCGGTTGGTAATTGTAGGGCTTATCAGTAGTGCGTAATCTCTTAATGCTGCTAGATGAGCTGTTTTCGAGTAGCCATGACATGATGGACACAGCCAATTTCCATGGACTCTATTCATTGGGATAAAAAAACAACTTGGACATTGCACGCCGGTTAGGAGTTCATTTTTATCTATTTTAAATCTATGTAGTACATCATCTTCTTCAGGTGTATGTTTTTTTACTAGTAACTTCGAAAGCTTTGTCAGTTCTTTTTTTGTGAGTATTTCATTTTTGTATATTTTTTCATATTTTTCAATCTCGAAAATAAGATTAATACTCTTTGTAATATGAGGATAATTTTTAGGGTTACCAATTGTTTTAATTACCGTAGAGGGGTTGCTGATGACGACAAGAGGCAGTATAGGAATGTTAGGAAATTTATTTTGTTTTAACCATCCTTTTAATTGTAATTGATGCCGTTTCACTTGAACTACTGGATCTTCATAAGCTCTTTCTATTTCAACATTTTGTTGAATAAGTTGATGGAATTGATTATCGAAAGTAATTGTCCCACCATAATTTTTCGCTTCAATAATAGGGATAAAAAATGGGGTAAGGATTAAAGTATCGATTTGAAAATATTTATTATGCTGATTTAAGAGTCGGAGTCCGTGCAAAATGTGGTAGGGCCTATCTAATAAAAAACTCAAATGATAATCTAAGGATTTCTCCCCTTTATAGCCGGATCTTCTTCTGGACAATTCATCTAAAATAAATGACTTTTTCGGATGAAAAGATGGTGTTCTTCGCTCTAATGCCTCGAGTTTTTGGATTTTAATCGGTATTGTTCGGCTTTTTTTAATCATTTATTCAACTCCTTAGCTTTTATACTATCTAATTTCTACTAAATGATAAAAATTCCTTCTTATAATCTCCTGAAGCGCATGAAATTTTATGTGAGTTGCATGAACTGGGGTTTGAAGTGCACGAAAATCTATATGAACTGCACGAAATAAAAAGAAAACCGCACGAATTTGATATATAGACCCTGATTCCTTACTTTAAAAGAACTTTATACTTACACAAAATATATTCGATAAGAATTATGACTTGTCCCAACTATTTACGAGTCATACTAGAGTAAATACTTGAGTTTTCTAAAGAGATGTTTAAAATGGAACTGATAATGAGTTTATGAAATCGGAGGAATCAAAATGGAATTAACAGTTTATCTTGCAGGACAAATACATGATAATTGGCGGGAACAGGTTGTACAAAAAGCAAAGGAAAGAAATTTACCGTTGAAATTTGTTGCACCGCAAACCGATCATGAACGTTCCGACAATATCGGGGAAGACATTTTAGGAAAACAACCTAATAATCTATTTAAAGATGATGCAGCATCAAGTATCAATAATTTCAGAACACAAGTACTTATGCAAAAAGCGGATGTGGTTATCGCTTTATTCGGAGAAAAATATAAGCAATGGAATACCGCTATGGATGCAAGTACTGCCCTGGCATTGGGTAAACCAACCATTATAGTGCGTCCTGAATCTTTAATCCATCCGTTAAAAGAGCTTTCTAATAAGGCGAATGTTACCGTGGAAACTATTGATCAAGCCATAGATGTTTTAGCATATATATACGAATAAGTATAATACAGCTGTATCTTATAACTTAAAAAAAGCATAACCCACTCTTCTATATAAATGTATAGAAAAGTGGGTTATCCTTCCCCTCGATGCAATAGCTTGTAAAACTTCAATACCTGTACAATCTTCAAAATTCGAAATAAAAATTAACTTGCAATCATTATTAAACTGCGAATAAATCGATAGCCTTCTATGATATTATTTGCCTTGAATGAAACAGTTGACGGATCAATCTGCTCTACTACCGGTAAAATAGCAGCATTTTCTGCATAGCCTGTCGTGTTAAATGTCATCTCAACCGAAACGGGGCCTTCAATAGAACACGGGACTATATTCTCACGATTTTTCCATGATTTTTGTGTTTCGGATTCAATCATTTCCTGTGCCTTTTTCGGGTGAACACTTTTAGCAGTAAACTGATTAATCGTTTGTTTGACTACTGCCGTGTTAATCATAGGGATGAGTTCACGCGCTTCTAGTGCTAGACGATCACAACCAGAAACACATATAACCGGTATACCGAAGTGGCCCGCAACTAAGGCATTTAAACCAAATTCTCCATATTCTTTCCCGTTTACGACGATGGAACGAACGACTTTCCCATTAAATGTATGGTTTAGTAAGCCGAAATCTCCCTTTTTTGTGTGATAACCTAAAAATATTGCCGCATCAAATGTTTCATCTAAGCCTTCTACCATCGCTAGTTTTTTGGGAGAACCTGAAATTAGCTCTGCCTCAGGATGCAATAGTTCAGGTAATAGGTTCCGCATCGTTCCATGAGAATCATTGACAACTATTTCCGATACACCTACAGAAAGTGCGCCACGAATACAAGCATTCACCTCTTCGGTCATTAACAATCTTGCGCGGTCATGCTCTCTACCATCACGAGCAGTATGCTCACCATGGACAACCCCTGCTACACCTTCAATATCTGCTGATATATATAGTTTCATTTCCATCACCTGTTCTCATATTCTTCTAAAAATCGTTCACCGAGTCTAGAAATAGTTGTACCCGATCTCCCCTGTCTAACATTTAATAGCTTTAGTTCCTGCAGAACCTCTAATCTCATGCGTAACTGTTGCTCAGTCAGTTTTATTTCTTTTTCGATTAATTTTTCCTTTAGCTTTAAGCGACCATATGATACTCTTTCACGCTTTCCTTCATGAAACACCTTTAAAATCCCTATGCTATCTTCTATAAATCCATGCCCCTCGATTTTCTCAATGATCATGTCCATATTTATTTCTTTGTGGGTAAGATCTTGATCGAATGGTTCTTTATCCTCTTGTAAATACAATGGCAACATTTGAATATCAATAATAGTCTCATCCAAAAATGATAGATAAGAAATTGAATTATATAATTCTTTTACATTACCTCTCCATTCATAGTTTTTCAATCGATCCATCACCTTATTTGTAAATGTTAAATCTTGGCGATGTAATCTTTTTTTAATATTTTCTATTAAATCATCTAAATCTTCTATTCTTTCCGATAAACTTGGCATATGAATCTCATATGGAGCAAGAGACAGGGCCAAGTGCTGATCAAAATGTTCCTCATTTTGTAATTTTACAAATGGATGAATGCTGCTGGTAATAATCCTAACATCAACGGAAATCACTTGGCTTCCATTCATACGTACGATTTGTTTAGTTTGAATTAGCTTTAATAAACGCCTTTGCAAAAACACTGGAAGCTCATTGATTGCTTCTATATAAAGTGTTCCTCCGTGAGCCATTTCAATTAATCCGATGGTAACATCTTCACCATTTTCAATTCCGAATAAATCTTTCTCAAACACATCAACCGTACGAAATGCGCAATTGAATACAACAAATGGGCCTGATTGATGGGAGGAAGCATTATGGATAGCTTGGGCCAGCATATTTTTCCCCGTCCCTTCTTCCCCATATATATAAACTGGATGTTTTTGTTTGGAAAAATTAATGGCTTGCTGCATTGGTTCTTTCATAACTGAACTTTGAGCGATAATATCAGAAAAATGATAACCTGCTGTATCACGAACATCCTTTACAATATTCTTTCCATTTTTTCTATCATTAGGAGAAAAACCTTTTGATAGTGAAATAAGCGATTTCATATACCTTTTATATAAGCTTAATGAATCTATATTTAAATTTAGTCGTTTTTTCACTTCTAAAAATACATCAATATCCAGAAGGCGCATGCCAATATCAATCACTTTTCCAAATCCAGTTGGTAAGAGATGTGTTTCATCCGGTGAAATAATATAATCAATAGAAGATGGAAATGGCTTAGATGGATCATACGCAAAGTATTGATGTTCAAAAAATGTCTCCTTTAATGATTTAACCGTTTCTTTGGTGTTTTTCAGCGTATCGTTAACGACAAGGATGTTTCTACCCGGTGGTAAGTCAATGACTTCTTTCATATTTGCGTAGTTTATTTCTCGCTTCGCAATAATACATGGACAACCTTCTGGGATAAATTGTGAAGCAAACCCAAAAATGATATCACTGGAAAGAATGACAATGTCCCCCGGTTCAATCGTATTATTTTGCAAATCTTTTATTGTTGTCGGTGATAGCTGGATTAAATCACGGAATACTTCTTTTAACTGCTTAGTAATTGTTGCTAGGTATCTTTCCTCTATTGAGATAATATGCAGTTTAGATACCGACATATTAACACCTTCCTACCATAATTATTTAGTCCTATAATCTATTATTTATTATCTAATATAAATGGCAGGAAACATAGTGATTTTTTCTTACTTCTTTCCATTCTGGTGCCTTCACTTTACATTCCTCTGTCGCAAAAGGGCAACGAGTATGGAAAGTACACCCAGATGGTGGATTAGAAGGACTCGGAAGATCCCCCTTAAGTATTATCCTTTCTCTTTTAGCTTTCGGATCGGGTACGGGCACTGCAGATAATAACGCTTTTGTATATGGATGTAACGGTTCTTTAAACAACATTTCTTTATCTGCTAGTTCAACCATCCTGCCTAAATACATGACTCCTACTCGATCACTTATATGTTCAACAACACTTAAGTCATGAGAAATAAATAAATACGTCAATTTAAACTGTTTTTGAAGGTCTTTTAATAAGTTTAAAATTTGTGATTGAATCGATACATCCAGTGCTGAAACAGGTTCATCTGCAATAATTAATTTTGGATTGACCGCTAATGCACGTGCAATTCCAATACGCTGTCTTTGACCACCACTAAATTCATGAGGAAACCGATCAGCATGGTGAGCATTTAATCCTACAACATCTAATAATGTTTCAACTCTCTTTTTACGTTCTTCCTTTTCCACCCCATGTACAATAAGTGGTTCCTCGATAATATCGCCTATTTTCATTCGTGGATTTAACGATGCATAAGGATCCTGGAAAATCATTTGAAACTCTTTACGAAAAGTCCGTAATTTATCTTCTGAAAACGCAGTTATATCTTGTCCATTAAAGAACACTTGTCCCTCCGTCGGTTCAATCAGACGCATAATCATTCGTCCTGTTGTTGATTTTCCACAGCCACTTTCGCCGACAAGACCAACTGTTTCACCTTTCTCAATCGTGAACGATAAACCATCTACGGCTTTTACGACAGATCCTATTTTTGAAAAAATCCCTTTTTTCACATCGAAATGTTTTTTTAGATTTTTCACTTCCACTAATGCGGTCATTGTGCCACCTCCGTTTGATGAAGCCAACATCTCGTTGTATGATTATCATCAATTGCCTGTAATTTCGGCTCATTCTCCCAACATGTTTCCATAGCATATGGGCATCGCGGAGCAAATTTACAACCTTTAGGCATTTGATCTGGCGCTGGAACATTTCCTTTAATCGATTTGAGGCGATCAATTTTCACACCAAGCTTCGGAATGGACTCTATTAAGCCTTTCGTATATGGGTGTTTAGGAGCTTCAAATATTGTATTAACATCTGACTCTTCAACAACTTTTCCTGCATACATGATAACGACACGATCACACATCTCTGCCACGACACCAAGATCATGGGTGATTAATAAGATAGATGATTGACTTTCTTCGCGTAATTTGCGCATCAAGTCCAAAATTTGAGCCTGAATCGTAACATCTAAAGCAGTCGTCGGTTCATCTGCAATTAATAATTTCGGACTGCAGGCCATCGCCATTGCAATCATCACGCGTTGACGCATACCACCAGATAATTGGTGTGGGTATTCCTTCATAATTTCACGTGCACGAGGAATACCTACAAGCTCTAACATTTTCACTGCATGTTCTTTTGCTCCATGTGAATCTTTTTTTAAATGTAAACGGATCGCTTCAACTAGTTGTCTACCAATTTTATATACCGGATTAAGAGAAGTCATCGGTTCTTGGAAAATCATAGCAATCTCATTTCCACGAATCGAGCGCATACTTTTTTCCGATAGGTCTATTAAGTCCTTCCCTTCAAAACGAATTTCACCATCAACAATTTTTCCTGGAGTATCTTTTAATAACCGCATAATAGAGAGGGAAGTAACGCTTTTTCCACTGCCAGATTCCCCAACAATCCCGACCGTTTCACCTTTATTAACGGTAATGTTCACTCCATCCACCGCTTTGACCACACCTCTATCACTAAAAAAATGTGTTTTCAAATCCGTTATTTTTAATAGTTCCTTTTCCATTTTTTGCGCTCCCTCCATTAGTCTTTGATTTTAGGATCGAGTGCATCACGTAAGCCGTCACCTAATAAATTGAAAGCCAATACCGTTAAGAAGATAGCGATACCAGGAAATAGAGTGATATGTGGAGCCATATTTATATAATCACGTCCCCCACTTAGCATCGCTCCCCATTCTGGCGACGGAGGTTGTGCTCCTAAACCTAAAAAGCTTAAGCTTGCTGCTGTTAAAATGGCACTGCCGATTTTCATCGAGAAATTAACAATGATACTCGTAATCGTTCCGGGAAAAATATGCTTCCAGATTATTCGTCTAGGTCTAGCACCAATCGAACGTGTCGCTTCTACATAAAGGGTGGACTTGATCGTTAATGTACTTGAACGGACAATCCTTGCAAATGTTGGTATGCCAAAAATAGCCACAGCAATAATGACATTTCCAAGACCTGGACCTAAAATAGCAATGATCCCAATAGCTAGTAAAATACCAGGAAAAGCAAATAATAGATCGCAAAAACGCATAATGATTCCGTCAATCCATTTTCCATAATATCCACTAATCAGCCCTAAGACTGTACCGATAACCGCCCCAATTATTACCGAAACTAAACCGACAAATAAGGAAATTCTCGTTCCAACAATAATACGGCTAAAAATATCACGTCCATAAGGATCAGTCCCAGCCCAGTGCTTGAAAGAAGGCCCTTCTAGAACATGATTATAATCTGGTTCCGCTATTTGATAAGGAACGATATATGGACCAAAGATGGTCAAAATGATTAATATGCCAATAAAAATGGCAGATATAAAGGCTAACCGTTGTTTCTTGAACTTCCTCCAAAACTCAGAAAATGGGGATGACTTTGACTTTTTAATAGAAACATCCCTTGTATGTACGTTTACATTTGTGTTTCCTTCTAGTTCAGGCATCTAATTCTCCGACCTCCCTCTAATAGCGAATTTGTGGATTCAAAAAGCCGTATAGTACATCAACAATTAAATTAATTAGTATAAATTCTAGAGAAAATAAAAGCATTTCCGCTTGAATGACAGGGTAATCTCGGAAGCTTACAGAATCAATTAATAATCTACCCAGACCCGGCCAGCTAAAAACTGTCTCGATGACAACTGAACCTCCTAATAGAAATCCGAATTGTAATCCTGTCATCGTTACAACCGGTATTAAGGCATTTTTTAAAGCATGTCTTTTAATGACTTTCCCTTCTGTCAAACCTTTAGCCCTTCCAGTACGAATATAGTCTTCTTTCAAAACATCCACGACAGACGAACGAGAAAATCTAGCAATGACAGCTGCTACACTCGTTCCTAGTGTTAATGAAGGAAGAATATAACTTTTCCAAGAATCAAGACCACCTGTAGGGAACCACCCGAGCTTTACCGAAAAAAGTTGAATGAGTATTAGCCCTAACCAAAAAGATGGAAGTGAAATTCCAGATACAGCACCAAACATACCTAAGTAATCTTGCCACTTGTTCCTTTTCTTTGCCGAAATAATACCAATAATCAGACCAATGATTACGGCCCACACCATACTCCATAGGGTAAGCCAAAATGTCGGCATAAACCGCATCCCTATTTCAGTAAAAACTGGTTGTTTTGTTTTTAATGAAGTACCTAGATCACCGTGAAAAATATTCACAATGAAGTGAACATATTGTTCATATAGTGGCTTATCTAGTCCAAGATCTTCCCTTATCAATTTAATATCTTCATAACTTGCATCAGGACCCGCTACTAATCTAGCTGGATCACCAGGTATTAAATGAACAAATAAGAATATAAAAATGGATACAAAAAAGAGTATGGGGATAATTGTAATCAGTCGTTTAATTAAATAACGAACCATCTTTACACCTACCTTCACGAAAAAGAATTAAGGTGCCTCATTTGTGTTTAACACTTTTCCTGAGACACCCCATAAATGTTATTGCTTAATTTCTAATTCATTAACACTTAATGAACCATCAGGTAATAGGTAAATCCCGTCTAAGTAATTTTTCTTTCCTGCTAAATTTTGTGGTACAGCTAATGTTACCCATGGAGCATCTTCCCAAATTAGCTTTTGGGCATCTTTATATGCTGCTTCACGTTGGGTTGAATCAGCTGTTTTTAATGCTGCTTTCAGAGCTTCATTAACTTTTTCGTTATTGTAATATGAAACATTATAGTTCAATGGTGGAAATGCTTCTTTCCCTCCAAGAAGTGGACGAATTCCCCAGTCTGCATCTCCAGTAGACGGGGACCAACCACCATAATAAAGCTCTACCTGAGAATCTTCAGGCTTTTGTGGGCCCCAAAGCTTATCAGACATAGTTCCAGATTCCATAGGCACAACCTCAGCCTTAATGTTAATTTGCGCCAATTGTTGTTGTAAAAACTCTGCTGACTTAACAGAAGTAGAACTGTTCCCTACCCAAAGAGTTGTTTTAAACCCGTTTTCGTATCCCGCATCTTTCATTAATTTCTTTGCTTTTTCTAAATCAAAATTGTATGGTTCTTGTTTTGAATAAAACCCTACTTTTGGTGCAATAATAGATGACGCTTTTTCTCCAAAGCCATTCCAAACCACTTTAATAAACGCATCCTTATTAATCGCATAATTCATTGCTTGACGAATACGTACATCATCAAATGGTTTTTTTAGTGTATTCATTGATAAATAGTAAACAATAATAGATGGATCATTCTCGATGACGATGCCATTTTTCCCTTCAATTGATTTCACTTGTTCTGTTGGGATCGGATAAGCATAATCCACTTCACCGGTTTGTAACATTGCTACACGCGAACCGTTTTCAGGAACTGGTTTAAATGTGATTGAATCCACCTTTGGAAAATCCTTTTTCCAATAGTTTTCATTTTTCACAAGTTTTAAATGATCACTTTGATCCCAATCCCCAAATTTAAATGGACCTGTTCCTACTGGGTTTCTCGCAATATCCTTTCCATATTTCTTTAGGGCTGCAGGTGAAATCATTGCCGCTGAAGGATGGGCAAAATTATTTATCATCGCTCCAAATGGTTCTTTTAAAATCACTTTCACCGTATTTTCGTCAATTACCTTTGTTTGTTTAACGAGTTCAAACAAACTATAACGCTTTAAATGGTTATCAGGATTCGCCAAACGATCAATATTATATTTTACGGCTTCTGCGTTAAAAGGAGTTCCATCCTGGAACTTAATTCCTTTTCGTAGTGTAAAAGTAAATTCTGTTGCTTTATCATTTACGTCATATTTTTCCGCTAAGACAGGTACAACATTCATTTCCTTATCAAAACCAAGCAAACCTTCCATCATCATTCTTTCTGCTGAAAGACCTAATGTATCATTTGAATCATGAGGGTCTAAACTAACAAAGTTGGCAGCAACGGCAATCGTAACGTCCTTCCCTACTTTTTTAGCTAACTTTTCTGAACCATCTTTTCCAGATGATTGACTGGAAGAATTGGCGCAACCAAAGAGTAAAAGTGAACAACAAATGAGTGAAATAATTATTGTAAAACCTTTTTTCATATTCTATCCCTCCATATATGTAGATGATTTTCTAACAATCGGTGTCACTATAAAAATAATTGAGTTTCCTAAATTAATAGATAACTACTTAAACAATACAATTTAGTTCTTATTCAAAAACAGGTTGAAACGGGATTAAATATAACCCCCTACGCTTCTTTTAACGTGAAGGTTGGAATCAGTTCTCCTACTTTTTCATTTCTCGCATTAGTCACCTGTGGTCGATGATGATGTTTCAATTGTTCGAGCTCTTTATTAGATAATAAATTTAACTGTTTTAATACCTCAACTGCGGCGGGTTCAGTCGCTCTGCCAAAGCCATCTTCTATTTTGATCGCAATTCCAACACCTGTTTGTAAATCTCCAATACAGTACACTGCTTCTGCGCCTGCTTTCCCAAACATTTTTCCATTGGCAACTTTCATGAAATTAGTACAAAAGCGATCAGTTCCTCCTACCATTTCCGGAGCAGCCATCATCGCAGAAGTAATTCTTTCGACCGCTTGACCACGTGTTTCAGACAATTCTTTAGGTCTTGTCATTTTTGCATAAGCATAAGCGATTCGTTCAAGTGGTAAACCATGAACAGGAACCCCACAACCATCCACCCCTAATTTTATTTCCTCAATTGGATATTCAGCCATTTCGCTAATAACTCGAAGAATTCTTTGTTGCACAGGATGTGATAATTCATGATATGTTTCTGTAGGCTCATTCATATATTTGGCAGTTGCTAACATACCACTATGTTTACCTGAGCAATTATTATAAAGCGGTGTTACTTCCTTACCTTGGAGAATGAGATCTTTAAACACGTCTTCTCTTCGTAAAGGATGTGTTCCACACTTCAAAGCATCGTCATACAATTCAGCTCTTTTTAAAATGGATAAAACTCGCTCTGTATGCTGTTTTTCTGCACTATGCGATGCACAGCAAAGAGATAAATCTGCATTGTCAAAATGATAATAATCTGCCACACCCGTTTCAACGACCGGAATAGCTTGTAATGGCTTCATCGAAGAACGTGCGTATACGGTTCGATAAGGATCTCCAGCGTATTTTATAAGTTTCCCTTTAAAATCCACCACCGCAATATGCCCTTTATGTATACTTTCAACCAAATTTCCACGAGTGACTTGTACCAATTCTTCTGCTACTATTGTCTCCACCTTCTTAATTTTCATTATTTTTATAAAATTCTATAACACATTTCAACCTATTTCAACCTAAAAATATAAAATTATTAAAAAAATCATAAAATATAGTTCATATGTTAGGGAGTTTATCCTGTTTCAACCTTTTTTTAGATTAGGTTTTTTTGTACTAGCGTTGTGGTATTCATTTTTGTTGATGCATTTACAAGCTGAATAAGCCTAGTAGCATTTTTTATATGGCAAAAAATATATTCATTCCCCCCCATATGTATTTATCAGTAACTAATAAATTGTTTTACATGACAAAATGCAAAAATAAAACACCCTATTCTTACAATTGAATTGGGTGTACATTTAAATTTTATTATTTTTTTGGCTATGATAATTAATTTTGTTGTTGTCGATATGATGATGCTTCAATAATTAAATGATAGTTTCTTAATTCCAATTAATGAAACCTATTTCTCATTAAGAACGTATCAATATTAGGATTCCCATAGTTCAATTATAAAAAGGTGAATGAGTGAATGGGGAAATTAAAATGTGAAAATAAAGACAGAAAGGAGCAGTTATCTTGAAAGAACATCAAGAAAATAGTAAAGAATTTCATCCAATCATTTTATCTTTTGTTTTGTTCTTAGTTGCATTATTCGTTTTTTTTACTGGTCGGTCATTTCCAAATATAAGTCTATGGATCCACATCTGTTTGTATTTTTTGATAGACATTGGTTTTATTGTTTCGCTAATTTTAGGTGTCAAAGTTAAAAATACAAGTGTAAAAATATTCAGTATCCTATTAAATACTATATTTATCATACCACTATCAGTATTTTTATTTCTATTATTATTGGCCAATGGAATCTCAGAACCATAAAGACGACTATATCTGAAAATATGTCTGATAAGACAGCCTTAAAACTTTCCTAATTGAAATATTTACCACATATGTATTATTAAAACCTTTCAAGTTAGGAGGAAATTATGTCTTATCCAATTTCGAAACCATACCTAATAACACATAGTTTGCTGCCTGAAAATCAAGAAACACCCATTCAATTTATTACTTCTGATCTAATAAATAAGCAATTCTTTTATAAACGGAACCACTTTCCTTATCCGACATTTTCTCATTTAAACTTTTGGTTACCAGTAAATGGATTAGTAAAGCGACCAATATTACTATCCATGCAAGAGATCCTTCAATTCCCATCAAAAACGGTGAAAGCTGTCCTCGAATGTTCTGGAAACAAACGAAATCTATTTAAGCCTAAAGTATATGGAGTACAATGGGGAAAGGGTGCAATTAGCCAAGGTTATTGGAAAGGTGTCCCCTTACGTTCCCTTCTTGAACGATCTGGAATAAAAGAAGGTGCAAAAGAAATTGTCATAGAAGGATATGACTTTGGAAAAAGAACGGATCAAGATAAGGTTTCCGGTTATGCTAGAAGTTTACCTATTGAAAAAGCTCTCCATCCTGACACTATCATTGCTTATGAATATAATCATCAACCAATTCCATTTAAACATGGTTATCCCCTTCGACTAATCGTTCCACAATGGTATGCAATGGCTTCAGTAAAATGGATTAAACAAATAACAATCATTGATGATAATTTTTCAGGAGCATTCCAATCAATTGATTATGTGTATTATCCAAATAAAGTGAATAACCAAGGAGCTTTCCCCGTCACAACTATACATGTAAATTCAACCATTCAAAAACCATTAGACATGGAAATTCTAAATACCGGTATGCATAAAATAAGAGGCATTGCTTGGACAGGAGACGGTAAAATTACATCGGTAGAAATCAGTACAGATAATGGGCGTTCATGGTCAAACGCAAAAGTTAATTTTACAGATTACAAGAGTTATGAATGGGTAACTTGGTCTTATGATTGGGAAATTACAAAAAAAGGTGAATATACAATTATGTCTAAAGCAACAGATTCAAGCAATCATGTTCAGCCTCAAATTCCATTCTGGAATAGAAAAGGATATGGATATAATGCAATTGATCAAATTAAGGTGAAGGTAGAGTAGTTGGCTGTCCCTATTTTGTCTTTTAGGAACATAGAAGTTTTTTATATTGCATGAGATTTTTACATTCAACATCTACAACCCTCCTAATTTATTCCATCAACTACAATTTTATGGTCGTACATTTTTTCGTAATCTTCAATCTAATATGTACATTAATATCTAAAATCATATTTGGAAGGACTTCCATTCAGTGGATCTATTTTTGGAGAAAGCCTAGCCTGATTCACTAAAACAAGTTTTTTGCAGCTAAAAGAACTTGTTAATATGGAAAACTTACAAAATCAAACCATTATTTTATTTATGAATCTTTCAATACGTTACTTCATATAGTGTATAAAATGGGGACGGACTATAATATTACAATACTTTTTGACTATGGTGCTAAATTCTCTACAACAAAATATTATAAAAGAAACCAAACTGCGATGGTGGATTAATGGTTATTATTTTCGACCTCATTTTTTTACGAAGCAGTAACTAAACTATTCCAAACTTGAAAAGGAGGAATAAAATGCCAAAAACATTATTTGAAATTGATTTAAGTAAACCGATGCAAGAACAAGCACATCCGGGACATAACAGATGGCATCCGGATATTCCTGCTGCTTTTTCTGTCAATCCAGGAACATCTTTTCGAATGGAATGTAAGGATTGGACCGATGGACAAATTAGTAATAATGACAATCCAAACGATATTCGGGATGTCATTTTATCCCGTGTCCATGTTTTAAGCGGTCCAGTTTATGTAAATGGTGTAGAGCCAGGTGATTTATTAGTCGTTGATATTTTGGATATTGGTGCATTGGCAGATTCAGAATGGGGTTACAATGGTATTTTTGCAAAAGAAAATGGCGGAAGCTTTTTAACTGAACATTTTCCAAATGCCGCAAAATCAATTTGGGATTTTCATGGGATATATACTACTTCAAGACATATTCCTGGAGTGAAGTTTGCAGGAATCATCCATCCTGGTCTTATAGGTGTTGCGCCTTCCCTAGAACTTCTGCAAAAGTGGAACAAGCGTGAACAGGAACTAAAAATGACCGATCCTAATCGTGTCCCAGAATTAGCAGCGAGCCCTGATCCGCGTAATGCCGTGCTTGGAACATTAAAAGGTGCAGAATTTGATCGGGTCGCACGTGAAGGTGCAAGAACAGTACCACCAAGAGAAAATGGCGGAAATTGTGATATCAAAAATTTATCTAAAGGTTCACGAATATACTTCCCTGTCTTTGTCGATGGAGCCAAGCTTTCAGTTGGTGATATTCATTTTTCACAAGGTGACGGTGAAATCACATTCTGCGGAGGTATAGAGATGGCGGGGTGGATTGATCTTCGTGTGGATGTGATTAAAGGTGGAATGGAAAAATATCAGATCAAAGAAAACCCTGTTTTCAAACCGGGACCAGTTGAACCACATTACTCTGATTATTTAGTCTTTGAAGGAATATCAGTGGATGAGACTGATGGAAAACAGCATTATTTGGATGCACATATTGCTTATCGCAGAGCGTGCTTGAATGCGATCGAGTATTTAAAAACACTAGGATATACAGGGGAACAGGCATATATGATTTTAGGGACAGCACCAGTTGAAGGACGAATCAATGGAATTGTGGATATACCGAATGCCTGCTGTACAGTGGCAATCCCTACTCAAATATTTGACGAAAATATTTTGCCGAAATGATAAAAGAGATTTCATAGGGAGTGACCATACCATGCCTAGCTATACATTTCATTGTAACAATTGCGGAGAATTCACCCTATTTTTTTCATCAATGAGCGGCAATAAATCACATGCAAAATGTCCAAATTGTCAACTTGATTCCAATCGTGTCTACCTACCACCAAATCTTTATTCATATAGTCAAGAAATTCGAACAAGAATAGAAAAAGGAATGGAACCACGTATAATGACTAAAGAAGAATTAGGTCCAAAAATGATCAAAAGGAATTCGAATTTACAGAGGCCCTGGCAAGTGGGAAATTAAAAACGATTAATATGGTATTTTTGATCAAAAGTAGTTTGCCTTAAAAATAATAATCTATAGGTAAAAAGCCTTATACCTACATTAGTATAAGGCTTTTATTAGTGATTAAAGGACATTCAGTCATGTTCCATAGATTTTAACAATTTACTGCTTGGGATACGTTTCCTTCAAAAAATTTACAGAGCCTATAATTAACTCTTTTAATACTTCTACATCTATATCTGCAAATTTATTGATATAGACACACCCTTTCCCTACCGTATGTTTCCCAAATTCCTCTAACAATTCCTCTCGCTTTGGGTCTCCAGGAGAGAAATATAAACTGATTTTCGCCTTTCTAGGTGAAAATCCAACTAGAGGTGCATCACCTTCGTGACCTGATTCATATTTGTAATGATATGAACCATATCCGATAATACTTGTTCCCCACATTTTCGCTTTATACCCTGTTACCTCCGTAAAGATATCTAATAATTGGTATGCGTCTTCACGTTTCTTAGGGTTTTCGATATTTTCAATAAATTCAATGACACTGCTATCGTTTTCTTTCGTTTTTAATTCGTACATAATCTGTATCTCCCCTCTTCAATAACGACAAAAGTCTAAATGTGATTAAAATTCACTAATTTAAGTACTTCTACAACATTACCATTAATCCCTACTGTGAACAAAAACAATTGTAAAATGTGCAATTTCATATTTAAGTGTATTTATTTCAACTAAAAATTCAATTATTCTTATAATTCACCTTTTCAATAAAATATCTATGTGTTACTATATATCTAAATGATATATATCAAAATGATACAGGTGATTAAATGACAACAATAAATCATACAAAATATGCTATTTTAGGTCTGCTAACTGTTGGGTGTCGATCCGGATATTCGATTAAGCAAATGATTGACGGCAGTTTAAACCATTTTTGGAAAGTAAGCTATGGGCAGATTTACCCCACGTTAAAACAGCTAGTAGATGAAGGTCTTGCAACAGTAGAACAGACAACACAAGATGGGAAGCCAGATAAGAAGGAATATAATATTACACCTAAAGGACAAATAGCCCTACAAGAATGGATCCAAACACCATTGAAAGAAATTCCAACAGAAAAAAATGAACTCCTATTGAAACTATTTTTCGGTAATCATCAAAGTGATTCCACAATCCATGATCATTTAGCACAATACTTACAAAAACTCCTAGAACGGTACAACACCTATGATTCCATTGAACAAATGATTCATAAGAACTTATTAGATCAATCCGGTGCTAAATTTTGGCTAATAACATTGGATTATGGAAAACGAACCACACAAGCATCCATTGAATGGTGTGAAAACACAATGAAAAAAATAAAAAATGTACAGGAGGAAAAGGGATGAGTAAAATATTTCAAGGTCGCTTCACTGCTGATCAAGAGGATGAGATCGTTGTGTTCATTATTGGTATGCGCGTGAACAAATGGTGGGCTGTCCATAAATGGTTCCCTGTCTTTAAAGCGATGCCCCCTATGATCAAAGAACTTTATACAAATAAAGATCTTGGTTTTCTATCCATGGAATCATTTTTTGGGTTTCGAACTACTCTTATGCTGCAATACTGGCGGTCTTCAGAAGATTTATTATCTTATGCGAAAGGCCAAGTACACCTGACCGCCTGGAAAAAATTTAATCAAATAGCAAGAAATAATGACGCAGTCGGAATATATCATGAAACCTATATCATTCCGAAAGAAAACAGCGAAACCCTTTATGGAAATATGCCGTTATATGGACTTGCACGTGCCCTTGGAAATAAGCCTGTTACACCTGAACTTAATACGGCGCGTAAACGACTAAAAGCATAACACTAAGGACCCCATTGAAAAACGATTCAATGGGGCTTTTTAATACTAGAATTTGATTTTCCTAGTACCACCACTTCCCCTTTAATTTCTTTACATTTGAAGAAACTATGAAATGTATCCTACTTTTAAAGTTTAAAAATAATCTGATACACAAATAGTAAAATTAGGAGAAAAAGAAAAGTTAGAAAAATTTTTGTACCCCTTCTCAATACTAATACTGGTATACCTGATGTATGAGCAAAATGAAAAGCCGTTAATCCAGCTAAAATTCCCATTGTGAGAAACCACGGCTCATAAAATAAAAGATCCCATAAAACTAAACTTTTCGCATTGACTACACTCCAGCCTTGAAAATGAATCGTGATAATGCCTAGTAAATGAAGAATCTTTGTAATGATTCCGCTAACACCATGCGCAATTAAGAAGGCGGTACCAGCAAGAGTCGGGAGCAATAATAGTAGTCTAGGAATTTTTCTCCCTCCAATTATTGGCACCCGATAAGGAACAATTTTTCCCCAAGGCTTGATTAGTAAAAGCAAAGCAAATCCACATGCCATGATGACGACACCAGCAACGTAACTTGCCATATATCCAGATGCTGGGTCTTCGAATTGACCAGGCAGTCCTATCGATCCACCTGCAGCTTGATAAAACCGAACAAATACTGCGTACATTAAAGCCCAAAGGAAACCTAAATAACCTGGCCATACTGATTTCTTCATAAAGCGCTCAAATTTATTTAATTCATCTGATGGAATATGTTCACCTTTTATCATGTTTTTCATTCCTTTTTTATTCGGTAAATAAACCTAAATACTTCCGATAATGTGAGAAAAACTAAAAAACAACAAATACAAATTCAGAGAATTATCGCTCATTAGCTGAAGAAATTAGTAATTTAATATCAAAAGCGGACATTGAGTCCGTTATTTTTATTAAATGGCCATAATTTAAGTGCTAAGCAGGCTTCGACTTTACAATTGGATTTTAGCTGAAATTATCTGAGTTGGATAGACACTAGTTCCGTTATTTAAGACAAAATGGGTTAATTTATTATATGTGGTTAAAACAGCATGTAGATTGTATCTTCCGCGGTTCAACCGTTGATTAAACTATTTTTAATCTACATAAAGTTTTCTCTATATTTCTAAAATATCCTTCTATAAAAAGGGACACGGAGTCCCTTTTCTCTCTATCGTCGTCCTGTTTTCCTACGAAACATCCATGTGCACCAAATAAAGGATCCAAGAAGAATAATTGTGCACCACCCTATTGCCCACCATGCACTATTATTAATTGGCGTGTTAGTAAGTAACCCGCGAATGGTTTCTATTACTGGTGTTATAGGCTGGTGAGCAGCTACCCCTTGCAGCCATTTAGGCATCGTTTCTGTTGGAACAAACGCACTAGAAAGATACGGAAGGAAAAGCAATGCAAATCCGTAACTACTAGCTGCAGAAGGACTAGAGGCAGCTAAACCAATTGCTGCGTAGAGCCATGTAAATGTCAGAATGAATAGTGTAATAACTCCAATTGCCCCTAGCCATTCCACCAGGCTTGCAGATGGTCGAAATCCAACTAAAAGTGCAACACCAAAGACTACCGCAGTTGCAAAAAGATTCCTTACCAGACTGGCAATAACATGCCCAGTGATAACATGAATGCTTTTAATCGGCATCGTTCTGAACCGGTCTATAATCCCATTAGTCATATCCTCAGCAACATCCACCGCTGTACTCGATGATCCGAATCCTGCACACAACAGGATAATACCTGGAACCACATATTTGACGTAGTCTCCACTTGGATCAATTGCCCCTCCAAATACATACGTAAATAACAACATAAGCATAATTGGAAGTGCAATAGCCATCACCAGTGCCTCAGTGTTGCGCAAACTATGTCGAATGCTCCTTCCAATAAAGACAGCATTAGTCACACCAAAAGAAGGCACTTTTGTTTTTGTAGTTGGGATATTCATCCTAGGATACCTCCTTTTTAGAAGATGTTAAGTCAAGAAATACATCATCCATGCTCGGACGGCGGATATTTACACGTGCTCCCTCTGGGACTTTATCAGCAAACATATCTAGTACAAGTTTTAGCTCTTGGACACTTCCATCTATCGGTACCTCACGGATGACTTCGTCGTTAGCGTTACGTATTTCGACTACTTCGCCTCCAATACGTGATTTTAATTCTTCTGCTGTCCCTTGAGCCACGACACGACCATTTGCAATAACTGCTATGTCATCGGCTAGTTGATCCGCTTCTTCTAAATATTGAGTCGTTAAAAAAATTGTAATCCCTTTTGCAGCAAGGCTTTGAATGATATCCCAAAGTGCTCGCCTACTCCTTGTATCAAGACCAGTTGTTGGTTCATCTAAAAATAATACTTGTCTCGCAACCACTAAGCTAATAGCAAGATCTAAACGTCGGCGCATGCCACCTGAGAAAGTCTTCACTCGCTTATGTGCGGCATCTAAAAGATCAAAAAACTTTAGAAGTTCTGTTGCACGTGCACGGGCTTCGGAAGCCGAAAGTCCTGAGAGCCTTCCCATCATACGTAAATTTTCTTCCGGTGTTAATTTTTCATCGACAGCAGCATGTTGCCCTGTAAGACTTATTGATCGTTTTACTCCTTCTTTGTCGGTTACAACATCGTACCCTACCACATGAACGCTTCCTTCATCTGGAACAACCAATGTGGAAAGAATATTTATTAGTGTTGTTTTCCCAGCACCATTTGGTCCAAGTAATGCGAAGACTTTCCCTGCTTTTACAGAAAGGTCAATTCCGTCTAAGACTACATGGTTACCAAAACTTTTTCGTAATCCTGCTACTTCAATGGCAAAAGTATTCATAAATCATCATCCCCTTTGTGTATAATATAAACTGTTTATTGCATACACAGTATATTGCATATACAATTACATTGCAACCACAAATTTTTTAAAAAATATTCAGATATCTTTTTTGAATCATTCTGAAATATGGGAATAATGTTGAATTAGTGTAAATGGCTATCATTACTGTTTTCGCAAATAAAAAAATGATAAAAAGTTGATCGTTGTGTATAAAGTTCTAATCCTAGAAGAACTGCACTGATACATTTTGATTACTAATAGAGAATACTTTCACATTAAGGAGGAAAAATCCATGGATGATAAAATAGCAGAAACTTTACCATATGGTGTCGCACTTAGCTGGGGCTTGGGCAAACAACCACAACGAGGCCCGAAACGGGAATTGAGTCTACAACAAATTGTCGATGCAGCAATTGCCATCGCTGATAAGGACGGGCTTGCTGCAGTCTCTATGAGCAAAGTTGCAGCTTCGCTTGGATTCACACCTATGTCCCTTTATAGATATGTTCCTAGTAAGGACGATTTGCTTTTGCTTATGCAGGACGCAGCATGTGATATCACTATCCCGCCGATTAGGGATGGGGCAAGTTGGCGCGAGAACATACGCGAATATGTTCAAACTACCATAAAAGTATTTAGAGACCATCCATGGTTTGGAGACATACCAATCTTCGGTGCCCCTATTACACCGAACCATCTTAAGATTGTAGATTGGATACTTCGGGGGGTACGAGAACTTTCTTTAAACGATTATGAAAAGATGTCGATTATACTTCTAGTTAGCAGTTATGCTCGCGCATGGGGCATTTTACAACGAGATATGGAACAAGCCATTCAGGCAGGAGCTACTGCTAGTACATTTAGTGGGCAGGATTATAGCGAGGCACTTAAACAGCTGGTCACAGCCGAACGCTTTCCAGATCTATATCCTCTCATTATGTCTGGTACCTATACTGGAGAGAATATTGAAGAGACCAACGATGATGACGATTTCGATTTTGGACTTGAACGAATTCTAGATGGCATTGAGCATTATCTTGAGTTGAAAAAAAAGCATAATAACATATAAAGCTTTCTTTATTTGGGACAAGGGGACAGACACCTTGTCCCAGTTTTTGTTATACAATCGAAAGCATTTTAATTAATGATTTGTCCATTCACTGGCACCATAATATGTTAACGAGTTTAGTAAAAGGACATTTTTAAAAGAACGATTGAAACGTTGAAATTATCTTCATCAAAAGGACTTTCGAAAACACTTCAACGAGAGATTTATCCTCGATCTCCCATCAATCAATCATTAATAGGAAAAGTAATAAAATTTATCCCTTCCATTCTTCCGCTAACATGCCATATACCACATGGTCAACATAATGATCGTATAACCATTCAGCTTGGCGGATGCATCCTTCGTTGACAAAACCAAGTCTTTCAGGGATTAAGCGACTTTTTTTATTTTCAGAAGCGGCTCTAATTTCTATTTTATTTAATTTTAGTTCGTTAAATGCATAATCAATTAATGCTCTAGCAGCCTTCGTCATTATTCCCTTTCCTTGATAACCCTCACCAAGCCAATAACCAATTTGAGCCGTTTTGTTAGACCAATTGATCTGATTGAATCCAGCTGTCCCAACAATTTCCCCATTATATAAAATCACCGTTGTCATACTTCTATTCGCAGCATAACCATTTAAGCATCCGGAAATAAAATTTTGTGTATCTTCAAGTTTAATAGTCGAATCAAGCCACGGCAACCATTCTCGTAAATAGCTCCGCGACTGATTCGTTAATTCAAATACTCTATTAGCATCTCTTAACTCAATTAATTTTAATGCTAACTCCTCATCAATTTTATAAATGAACATGTTTTCCCCTCGCTTTTTATGTATCTAATGAGCTTTGTAAACGGAATACTTTCCATTGATGCATATGTTTGCCTATCTGTACTTCCGATGAAATCTCAGTTTGTGTTCCAACAAGTAACAAAGCCATTTTATAAAATATACACTATCAATATTAGTTTATCTATTATTAAGAGACGATTGGATGGAAGAATCTCGGGGATAATCAATAGAAAAAATATAGAGAAATCAAAATAATGTTTACAAACCAAAAGCAATAATCAATATATATTTCGATCCTCACTTGCTAGTTCATTTGTCATGATACTATCTAAAAAATAGTATACTGTTAAGGATACTTCTATTATATTAATCATTTACTATATTAATATAGGGACAATGGACCTGACCCTTCGTCCCTAAAAATAATCTTATATCTTCAATTGTTAGGCCTAGTTTTTTTGCTTCTAACAATAATTCAATCCATTCTCGATCTAAGTCAATGTCTTTGCATTCCTTCATTCTCTCTCCTCCAATACATCTTTTTACCTTCCAAATATCTAAGTGAACATGTAAAAATGAAATTTTATTTCCATTTAGTATCATTCTGTTTTTTCTGAAAATTATACAAAATAAAACTATACAATTTCTGTACAGCATTTAAAATCATTTGCAAAATTAAAGAATCACTAGCAAACTTTATAAACCTGTTCAACGAATTTTGAAACTCATTATTTGAAAGTTGCCCTATGTATTTGTTATTCTAAAACAGTATTAGTAACTTCATCATATTAAAGGAGAGAGATGCTGGATGAATTTTGTTACGTTAAACAATGGATTAAAGATGCCTCAACTTGGCTTTGGTGTATGGCAAGTGAAAGATGAGGAAGCAACTGCTGCTGTTGCAAAAGCGATTGAAGTCGGCTATCGTTCAATTGACACCGCAATGATTTATCAAAATGAAACTGGTGTTGGGAAAGCAATCCAACAATCATCTGTACCTCGTGAAGATCTTTTTATTACTACGAAAGTTTGGAACAGTGATCAAGGTTTTGAAAACACATTACGTGCATTCGATGAAAGCCTAGAAAGATTAGGTCTTGATTATGTAGATTTATATTTAATTCACTGGCCAACTCCTAATTTTGATCAATATGTTGATACATATAAAGCATTGGAAAAGCTCTATCATGATGGTCGAGTAAAGGCAATTGGCGTTTGTAACTTTGAAATTGAGCATTTAGAACGAATTTTAGCTGAATGTGAAGTAAAGCCTGTTCTCAACCAAGTGGAATGTCATCCGTACTTAATTCAAAAAGAATTAAAAGAGTTTTGTGCAAAACATAATATTTTCGTTGAAGCATGGAGCCCACTTCAACAAGGCGGAGAAGTGTTAAATAACGAAACTGTTCAAAATATTGCACAAGCACATGATAAAACACCTGCACAAGTTGTATTGCGCTGGCATTTACAAAATAGCACTATCGTCATTCCAAAATCTGTAACACCATCAAGAATCGAAGAAAACTTCAATGTTTTTGATTTCGAATTAAGTACAAACGAAATGGAAGCAATTACTGAGCTTAACCGCAACGAACGTAAAGGTCCACATCCAAACGACATGCACGTCAAATAATGAGCTGGGACAGAGGGTCTGGTCCTTTGTCCCATCCGGCAAGCATTATTATTATAAAAATGAACGCTGATGCTCGTATATCAGCGTTCAAAAAATACATTACAAGAATATTTTTTTGGATTTACATGAAAATTTAAACATTTCTCATTACCCACTAAATCTATGCTTCCGTCTTTAAACTCAATGGTACCCCAATATCCACTTTTTCTTTTTCCAAAAATCCCTTTATATAGTGGTAAATCTCCGTTGGCCGTTCTTCTGGGATAGCATGTCCGGTTTCCTTTAATACTATCAACTCAGAATTGGCCAAGTCCTGACTCAGCGTCTCTCCAACATGAAGCGGCATAGATTTATCGTTGTCTCCCCAAATTAATAAGCACGGTGTTTTTATTTGGTTCAATATTTCCGAAGAAAGATCGCCCTCGCGGTGGCGAATCATTCTTGTCAAGGCGACGAAGATTTCTTTTTGTAGAAAAGGCTCTAAATAGCCGTTTATCATATCATCATTAATTAAATCATGATTAAAGAGTGTATCTTGTAAGTTTTTCTTCACACCGGTTCGTGCAAACCAATATTTCAAGATGTAGTGAAAATATGGGATGTAGCTTGATATTATAAGTGGAAGCTTTGACTTTTTCAAATAAGCTGAGCTGCAAAGCAGGATCGCTTTTTCAGCAAGCTCTTGCCTCTTGTGAAGAATGTTCAACACAATTTGTCCACCCATCGAATGGCCCACAAAGATCATTTTTTTCAGACCCAAATGCTCTGTTAAGTTGATAACCGTATCCGCTAAATTCTTATAAGAATATACATATCGATGACATTTGCCGCTTTTCCCAAATGGTGGAAGGTCTAAAGAAAGCACTTGAAACTCCGTTTTCAAGAGAGGAATCAAATGACGGTAAGTAAAAGTAGAAGAAAGAAAACCATGCAATAATACGAACGTTTTCTCAGCTGTTTGGTTAGGATAAAATTCATAATATACATCAATATCATTTATTGACTGATGACCTGCTATTACAGATTGCTCCACTACCTCAACCTCCTGACTTTATTCCAAAATTATAGAAGTTAATATTCCCCAATAATTGTTCATTACATCCCCAGAAGTAAAAGTCAGAAAAGTAAAATTAGATATGACATACATAAATAACTATAAAAAATCATCCTATTTAAATAATTTAGGATTTTTGTTTAAGTTAGAAAATAATAGGTAATTATTCCTTCTTCTAACAAGTTTAATATGAGTCCTTTTTCCTATCCTATTTTTGGTAAAATATGAATATAAAGGAGGAATGTTCTATGGAAATGCAAACCAAAGATAATCGAATATATACAAATCAACTGCCAAAATGGGCAATTGTTTTTCATATTGGGTTTATTTCTCTTTTTTTAGTTATTGGAATCGGATTTTTAGCTATAGCTATAAAAGGAGCAATAACTAATGAGTTTGGTTTCTTCTTAATATTTTTTGCCTTCAGTGCAATTTTCCTTGGATTCAGTAGGTTTTGTTATAAAAACCTTCAAAACTATACGAAATATTTAATGCAAATCGAACTTGGTGAAGATGGATATAAATATTATTTTCATAATAAAAAGAATAAGGATAAAACATACGTTTTTATCCCCTACGAAAATATGGAATATGTGTTGATTGGAATGGACTACCAAGTTATGCCTAGGCAAAGAGTAGGGCATGATGTTCCAACACTCCAATCATTAAGAACAGCAAAAATAATAATTTATGGTGTCAGTTCAAATGGTCATCCAGTGGTATTAAGCTTTACTCACGGGAATCAAATTTACTTAATTGAATGGATTCATGTATTCCAGGAACATAATGTAACGATTTTCCAAACAGACAAAGCTTTAACAGCCACCCCTAATACCCCAGAAGGGATTCAAGAGGTACCTAAGCAGTTATATGAAGGGAACCTTTTATTTGAAGTTGGATCATTATCAAAGGATATGGATAATATTTTTTTAAATAAAAAGCAACAGGACGTGATCGAGAAAAATGTAAAAAAGCGGCGGAAAAAAGGGCTTTTGTACACAATGATTCTTTCCTTATTACAAATCATCATGATTTGTTTTTGGTTTCCAGAGTGGGATATTGAAGGAGGATCATTTGACGATGATTCTGGTTTGATACTTGCTTTTCTGTTCACTATTTTTACCCAGATTTTTATTTATCTGTACATGCGGCGAGTCAAATGGTATGACCCGATTAAGGATATGATTATTATCACTGTTGGTATTGTAATTGGCAGCCTCCTTTCACCTGCTGCTCGTCCAACTTTTCATTCCGCTGTAGAACACTATGGAGCCATGGTTGTTGGATGGTTTCTTTTTTCCATCTATGTCTTTAAATTATTTGGATGGTTATCCAAAATAGAAAAAAACAGAAAGAAAAATACTCACAAAGAAAGGGCTAGTTTTTAAAAAACTAGCTGTTACGTGACAATAAAGTTGTTTAATTTTGAAGCTACAAATACGCATTACACCGTACATAAATGTAGACAGAGTAAAATTAAGTTGTTTAATAATTTATCAGTGTAAAAATAAAAGTCTTGCTACACTTACTTATGTAACAAGGTTTTTTATAGAGGTTGCATTTTTAATTAATACGTTTATGTTTATCTTCAAAAATAATAAAGACATTCGAAAAACATAAGAAGAAAATCATCACTTTTTTGAGAGTGAAGGGTTTCCTGTTCCAATTGGATTTAATGAATCCGACCTGAATTTAGGAAACCAGAAATTGTTTTCAGATGCATTCTGCCTGAATTATTTACACGCAATGACTTTACATGGATTATTAGGACACTGCATAAAGCAATTCTGTTAGAAAAGACTTAAGGGATTTAACAGTAAGTGAGGATGGCAAAAAAATGCTCACTGCGGTTTTTGATGCTGAAACTCAGAAAACTATTTCAGCAAGTTCAAACTTTGAAAGAAAAAACCCTTACAGCTCCTAAAATGGAGCTGTTATACTTTTTGTCTAATTTTTTTACCAACCTGCAATGTTACTTGAATAACAAGAAGGCTTTACTCTTTATTGAAGTAAATCCCCCGTTAGCCATCCATGCAGCACAAAATCAGTGCTGCACCACAGAGAATGAAAATGGTTAGGAAGTCTCAATACTGATACTGACCTTAACCCAGGCAACCCTAATCCATAGACTTATTAATTAACGCTCTCCTCTTTTTTTACGATTGAGCAGAGTCTTCTTAGGTATTGTCATTTTATTATTTTTGAAGAAAATTATTTTCATGGTAGTTCAATAAAAAAGGCTGCCTTAAAAGACAGCTCGGTTCTTAAACTATTGCTACCCTTTAGTGAAATAAGCCATTATCAATTTTCCCAACTTATTATATTAAGTCTTATAATAAGGGTACTTGTTTGGATAAAACATCTTCATCCGTTCTCCATTCACATTTTGGACCAACCCCACCATATTCAAAAGCTACAATCCAAGGTTCATTCCAGTATCCGCCTTTTATTTTTTGAATAGCCCATATTGCCAAATTCCAATCTTCCTCAGTCATCGGCATACTATCACGAAGTCGACCTTTATCGTCTTTTTGTATTCCTGTAATATGAAGCTCTTTAAGTTTAGATACTGGAAGCTGTGAAATATAATCTTTCACGTTTAAACCAAGGCTCATTGATGTCATTTGTGCGTGTGCTGTATCGAGTAGCAATCCACAGCCTGTTTTATAAACAATTTCAGTAATCGAATCGGGTTTTATAATTCCTTTCATCATATTTTCGCCTTTTCCTCGACAGATTACATTTTCAACAATTACATTTTCAGCTCCAAATTTGTCGGCAACAATTTCAATATCACGAACGACTGCATCCACCATCATACCAATATAGTAAGGATTGTCGGTAAGGACATCTATTTCAGGATAATCTTTGGCAAAAGCAACAGCGTGCACATTTACAAAAGGTGTTTGTGTTGAATTTCTCAATTCATTGATTACTTCCCAATCAACATTATTCATCTGTCCACTACCCGCGTTTAAAGCAAAATGAATATAACAGGGCTTTGTTTTTTTCGCTTGCTGTATAAGTTCCTTACTAAAATCTGGACATTTAAATATATCAACTTCTATTGATTTGTTTTTTATCAACCCCTCTGCCTTAGGGGAATAATTGACAGCAACCTTCATAAAAATCACCTCATAATAAATTTTTAAGAATTACAAAAATCAATTTGACCAAACTCTGAGGTGTAGAACTCCTTCTTCAAGATTAGCACCCGTTACTTTAAGCGAATTTCTTCGCAATTTATTATCTCTTGTTTTTTAATTTACTTGAATTCGGTAGATATAGGAATTCCTTCTAATTAATGGTTATCGAATATGTTTTAACAATTGCTAGCCAAAAATAAAAAGACTAAAATCTTGTGAAAATGTTCCCCAGGATTCAAGCTCTTTTTGTCATCGGACCAGGTAGCGTTTTTTACCAACGGAATTACATACCCAGAATCATTTTTGTATATTTCTAATTCCACAGGAACTCCGAATGTAATACGATTGATGCTGTCATTTATTATTTTATAGGGCATACTTTTATTTTGTATTGACAATGGATAGGATTTTTTACTTAAAACCAGCTTTACTTTATTATTGGTTAATTGACCTGACCATACTTTGATTACTTTAAACCATTAAAATCACCACCGTTACCACAAGCAGTTAACAATAAAAACACAATAACTGTACAAACATAAGTGATAATTGTTTTGTATTCTTCATCCAATCTCCCCTCATCGCTTTATATGCCAGAAGATTTGATTTATTCCAAGGGTTTAATGGACAAAAACAGAAAAATGGTTTTCTACACACGTTCCCTTCTATATCTAATTTTTCTTATTAAGTTAATCTGCCACGCTATCTTAATAATTTCCACAAAAATAGCGTTAATCCTTCTTCGATTAACGCTACCCGTTAGTTAAAATGAAACCATTCACAATCTTTCTTCTTTTAAAAAAGGAGCTACCACATCAACTCATTTTCTACACTAAAACCCCCATAAAATATAGAAGCAGCCTAACAGCATATCGTTACCCCGATATTGCCCTTGTCAATAAGAATTAAATAATTCATTCTAATGCTTCCTGTATATACTTATATAATTCGGCATTCATCCCAAACTGCAAACTATTATCAGGATTTTCAGCATGGAATTTTTCAGTTTGTTTCCTTAAATCTTGGTCATACCCTGTGAATGAGTAAACAATATCACTCCATTTTTCTACCAATGCTTTTACCTTACTACTTTTAGGGGGTGTTCCATTTTCTTTTTCAAATTGTATTTGTTCCAAAATTATCCTAAATTCTTGTTCTACTTCTTTTAAAGTATCTTCATCATATTGATCATAATAACTCTTCATCATGTCTAATTGCTCTTTTGTAAAGTATTTTCCTTGATACATTTTCATTGCACCTAATAGTTTTGTTAATTCTTCAATGGACATTATTTTTTTACTACGAATTGTTTTTAAAGCACTTTCTAATTCATAAAGTAGATTTTGTTGAACTTGTATATCACTCTTTATACGAGTTATTTGAGATTCTATAATGTTGATGGCAATACCTTTTTCTTTGTTCATAATGACAGTCTTTATATCATCCAAAGATAACCCCATTTGTTTTAAAGCCAAGATCTGTTGAAGTATGACCAAATCCGTTTTTGTATAAAGCCTATGTCCAGACTCTGTATATTGAGAAGGAGAAAGCAAATCAATTTGATCATAATATCTTAAAGTTCTTATCGTTAAGCCCGTCAATGTTGCAAGCTCTCCTACTTTCCAGTATTCTTTCATACTTATTTCATCCTTATAAAATGTATTAATCGCACTGATTATCATTATTTCAAAATTCCTTGAATTTCATTATAACTGAAGCTATATGTCCTCCCACAGATTTGACAAGCTGTGTCAATAGCCTCTTTATTATTTATTGCCTGTTTTAATTCATTCTCGCTTAAAGAATGGAGCATCCCGAAGAACATTTCTTTTGAGCATCCACAGAAAAATTGGACAGGACTATATCCTATTACTTTTACATCCTTAAATAACTCACTTAGCTTTTTATCAATATTGTTCTTGCTATATTTATTCAAGTTAGTAAAGAACTCTCGATTCGTATTAACTGTGTGTTTTACATGATTAATTAGGTCAGGCTTAGCACCTGGAAGTAATTGAGCAAATATAGCATTACTGAATAGTACACAATTGTCATTTCCAAATCCAATATTGGCTCCTATATATGTTTGAGTTTGCTCACTCTGAATAAAATAATGTGAAATGTCATCAACAATGTTTCGGTATGGCATATCAGTTATGCCAGTAAATTGATTTATTGCAGATCCTTTTATCACACGAATAGTTCCTTTATTACCAATAAGTCGCTCAAGAGATATTTTATTAATATAATCATAAGGGGCTTTCAGTAATTCCCCATTGAGATAACCACGAACATTTCCTTTTGCATCCGCATCGGCAAAAATTTTATATTTTGGATCACTCATTGTCATATGAAGACTTATTCTTTGATCCCCTTTTAAGGTTCCTGAAATTAAGCTCACAACTGAAATGGTTTTTCCTAATGTTAGTTTAAGAGTTTTGTTTGTTTCTTTGTTAAGCCGAAGAATATCATTAATTATTATTGTATTATCAACAAAAAATAAACGAACTTGTTTGTCATAAATTAGTGTCTTAACAATTGTGTTTTTCATTTTACTTTTCCTTTCTCTTATTCACTGTTAAGTACACTATAAAACATAACGTTACGTAAGGTTCAAGTTTAAAAAAAATTCTGTTTAATCGATTTCCACATGATTATCCGATTTAGATGTTTGAAACTTAATTCAATTATTATAACATTCCCGCAATAGTCCGAATACCCAAAAATCCGTATTCCTTCTTTAAGTAAACTGCCCGTTCGTATTATAAGGTCAGCCAGAAAATATTTCTGGTTGACCATTTTTTATATGGTTTTATTATAACAGTAGCCAGGGTAGAACGTATC
>NZ_JBNNWS010000019.1:0-96362 GCF_050281185.1 Heyndrickxia sp. NPDC080065
CACTGTAATATAAATTGAACCGCCGTATACGGAACCGTACGTACGGTGGTGTGAGAGGGGCGAAAATAATTAAATTATTTTCCCTCTACTCGATTGTCGGTGTCTATTATCGGTGTCAGGCACCGCCCGTGGAAAATTAGGGTATTTTTCCGCCTGAGACGGACAAAATGTTATTTGTTACCAATAAATATTGTGACATAAGTTTCACAGTAAATTTGAAGGATTTTTTACTTCTTGACCATGTTAGTTGTTTAGTAAACAGATTTTCTTTAAAATAGAGATTTGAAGAGATTTATCCCGTTTAATGGACAGTAAGACTCCCATCTCAAAACTTGTAGACAATTAAAGAGATATTGTCAGGAGTACATTTGCCTGTAGAAGCCTGATTGGTTTAACTAGGGGAAAGCTCTACCGAATTTATCTAAATTTTGGAAGGTCGTGTAACATGAAAATAAATAAATGGAAGTTTTTCCTTATATTCATGCTTATGAATAGCTTACTTCTTGCTGCATGTGGGAAGGATGAAAGTTCAAAAACGAATAACGATACAAATGTAACGAAAAATAATCAAGAAAATCAACAAGCCAATCCAAAGGGATCAACAGCTAAAAATGATGAGGCTGCTCCTCCTATTAAAGAACCGGAAAATCTCCCAGCAAAAGAGAAAAAAGCCATACTTTCTGTTTTAGATAAGCATTACAAATCATTCAATAAGAAAGATTTAAATGGCTATATAGGTACTCTCTCTAAAAATTCTACTTCATTTAAAATTGAGGATGAACGAGACTACATAAAAAAGATGTTTGATACGATGAATATCAAATTAGTCCCTGAAAATGTCGTCATCATTGATTATAAGGACACAGAGGCAAACGTATTTACCCAAATGAAAACGATTGTTTCTGAAAAAGGATCCAAGAAAAAGGTAGAAAAATTAAGTCGTCAAGTTAACACTTTCAAAAAAGAAAATGGCAAGTGGAAAATTTTCTCCACCTACGCCATGGAAACAAAATAATAAATAAATAACTTGAACAATTTTTTCCAAAAATCAGGATCTGTTAAAAACTATATGCAATAAATGCTTACAAAGACACGTTCAGTATAGTTTGCCTTACGAACAGTGCCAAACAATAAAAAGTTGCACGGAATTAATTTTCTTCTATAATAAAAGTATTGCAAACAAAAGATGAAAGGCGGCAAATAATATGCAAATAGGTATGGTAGGATTAGGGAAAATGGGGTACCAACTTTCATTAAACCTAATCGATAAAGGATATAACGTTTCAGCATTTGATGTAAATAAAGATTCAGTTGATCAAATTTCTAAAGAAGGTGGACAAGGAGCATACACTCTAGAAGAGCTTGTTAAACAGCTAGATCGTCCACGTAAGCTTTGGTTAATGGTACCAGCAGGGGACATTACTGAACAAGTATTTGGGGAGCTGCTTCCATTGCTAGATGAAGGTGATATTCTCATTGATGGAGGAAATGCGCACTACAAAGATTCTCTACGTCGTTACGATATCGCCAGTGAAAAAGGTGTTCACTATTTAGACTGCGGAACAAGTGGCGGTGTTGAAGGAGCTAGACAAGGGGCTTGTACGATGATTGGCGGAGACCAAGAAGCGTTCGCACAGGTTGAAAATTTATTCCGCGATATTTCTGTTGAAAAAGGGTATCTTTATACTGGAAAAGCAGGAAGCGGTCATTTCTTAAAAATGATACATAACGGAATTGAGTACGGAATGATGCAAGCAATCGCAGAAGGCTTTGATATTTTGGAAAAAAGCCCATTCGATTACGATTATGAAAAGGTATCAACTGTATGGAACAATGGTTCCGTTATCCGTTCATGGTTAATGGAATTAATGGAAAATGCATTTTCAAAAGACAGCAAGCTAGAAAAAATTAAAGGTGTAATGCAATCTTCAGGCGAAGGAAAATGGACAGTTGAAACAGCACTTGACTTCCAAACAGCAGCACCTGTCATTGCCTTATCCCTTATGATGCGTTACCGTTCTTTAGAAGACGATACATTCACAGGTAAAGTTGTAGCAGCACTTCGAAACGAATTTGGCGGACACGCAGTCGTTGAAAAATAAGTACATTATTGGCACTTAGAACCTCAGGTTACTAAGTGCCTTTTTTTCGTAAAGTTTGTTGCTTTTTTAGTGATATTTTATTAACAATCTGAGTTGATTGTAGCGGAGGGCACTTGACTCCTGCGGGAAAAAGAGGGAAGTGGAGACCCCGCAGGCGGTAACGCCGAGGAGGCTCCCATCCCTCCCCGCGGAAAGCAAGTGTCTGTAAGTTTATAGTCTAAAAACAACAATTTATACGAAAAGAGCCTACTATTAAAGCCAAAAATATCTCTTTCTCAATGTTTAACTACCGATTATTAAGAATTTCGATTTCAAAATAAAAACGATTTCACTTTTCAAATTGGTCATTTTTTAATAAAATGGAAACAAACTAAATTAAGGATGATTAAGAGAAAATGAAAACAGTTATAGTAACGGATAGTACTTCTTATATTCCAAAGGACATCCGCGAAAAGTTTAACATACATATGATTCCGCTAAGTGTCGTAATTGGCGGTGAAACATATGAAGAAGAGATGGACCTAACCACTGATCAATTTTACGAAGAATTAAAAAGAAAAGACCGATTACCTACTTCATCCCAGCCGTCATCAGGGAAGTTTGTAGCATTATTTGAAAAGTTAGCACAGGACTATGATACGATTATCAGCATCCATCTTTCAAGCGGTATCAGCGGCACTTATCAAGGAGCTATTACTGCGGGAACAATGGTCGAAGGGGTAAAGGTGTTTGCCTACGATTCTGAAATTAGCTGTATGGCACAAGGGTTTTACGTAATCGAAGCTGCAAAAATGGCAGCTGAAGGAAAGTCACCTGACGAAATTATTACCCGTCTAGACGAAATGAAAGCATCGTTACGAGCCTATTTCATGGTCGACGATCTTAGCAATCTTCAGCGGGGAGGACGTCTTACAAGTGCTCAAGCCATTATCGGAAGCTTACTCAAAGTGAAACCGATTCTTCATTTTGTGGACAAGGTCATCGTTCCATTTGAAAAAATCCGTACCCGTAAAAAAGCGATGAATCGAATTGTTGAATTATTAGGCGAAGATGCAAGCAAAGGTACACCACTCCAAGCATCAATTATTCACGCAAATCGTGAAGAAGATGCTAAGGAATGGAAAGCTGAACTAGAACAGCTTTATCCAAATGTGGATTTTTCCATCAGCTATTTCGGTCCAGTCATTGCCACCCACCTGGGCGAAGGGGCCATGGGATTAACTTGGACGATAAAATAAGCAGCCTCTTTTTCTAATCGAAAATCTAGCGTGCGACTATAGATTAAAGCAATTTTTCCGAAAAGATGCCCTCGAATACGCAGTTAGCTACAACACAAAATAGCATACGCTATGTGAAATCAACCAATAAGTACAATGGCGCCATTCAAAAATGGATGGCGTCTTATAAAAGGAGTGGAATACTTGCCAACTGTAATTTCCCCTGAATTACAAACCTTTCTCACAGGCCGCAAGCTCCTCCTAGATGAAATACCCTACCCAGAAAAACTCATCCAACAACATCAAGAAAATGGCTGTATCACCGCTAATCAAGGAATTATCCAAAGCGGTAACCAACTAAAATGTGAACGCTGCGGAAATACTACTACACACCTTTTTGCAGAGTACCCTTGCGCGAGATGCCAGAAGAAATGTACCTACTGTCGAAGCTGTATTATGATGGGACGAGTCTCAACCTGTACCTCGCTGCTCCAATGGACAGGACCAGCTCCACTCAATCAATTCATTCACTCACCTCTCGAATGGGAGGGCTCACTATCACCAGGACAGCAAACCGCATCAGAAAAAGTAAAAACAGCTATCCTATCAAAATCTCAGCTTTTGATCTGGGCTGTATGCGGCGCTGGAAAAACTGAGATCCTCTTTGAAGGAATCAACGAAGCATTATCCAAAAACCTGCGGGTTTGCATTGCTACACCCCGCACAGATGTTGTACTCGAACTTGCACCACGTTTTCAAAAAGTATTCCCAAGTATAGACGTAGCTGCCCTCTACGGTGGTAGTGAAGACCGTCACAAATATGCACCACTCACCATTACAACGACTCACCAACTATTTCGATTCTTTGAAGCATTCGATGTCGTCATTGTTGATGAAGTAGACGCTTTTCCCTATTCCTATGATCGAACCCTCCAATGGGCAGTCGAAAAGGCAGCCAAACCAAATGCAGCAAAAATCTACTTAACAGCTACGCCTAATGAAGAATGGCAATCAGACTGCAAAACCGGAAAACGCTCCTACGTCACTATCCCAGCCCGATTTCACCGTCACCAACTCCCAGTTCCAGAATTCGCTTGGTGTGGTAACTGGAAAAAATCATTTGAAAAAGGGAAAATCCCACCCATGATCGAGAACTGGATCCAATCAAGACTACAAGAAGGAAAACAAGCACTCATTTTCCTTCCAAACATCAAACTGATGGAAAAGACCGCTAAATACTTTCAAAGACTCCATCCGAAAATTGAAACAGTCCACGCAGAAGACCGGGACCGCAAAGCGAAAGTTGAAAGAATGCGAAATAAAGAAACCCCAATCTTATTAACCACCACTATAATAGAAAGAGGTGTTACCTTTCCTAATATCGATGTTGCAGTCGTTGGGGCTGAGGATGGTATTTTTACCGAAGCTGCACTCGTGCAAATCTCTGGAAGGGTCGGCAGAAGCGCACAGCATCCAACCGGGACGATTACTTTCTTTCACTATGGACGAACAAAAGCAATGAATAAAGCGTACAAACATATTATTGAAATGAACAAGGAAGCAAAAGAAAGGGGGTTAATCGATGGGTAACCAATGCCATTATTGTCATATACCCATTCATTTTGAACTCACATGGAAATCAATTATCATACAGCCGTCACCGAAATATTTATGTGATGACTGTAATAAAAAGCTTCATCCAATCAAAGGCCTAACCTGCCAAACATGCAGCCGGTCACTCGAAAAGCTATCAAGCGAATACATCAAAGATAATATCTGCCTCGATTGTCATCGTTGGGAAGCTGATCCCGAGTGGTCAGGTATCCTTGAAAAAAATATTTCCTTATATGAATACAACGAGTTTCTGAAGGAGCTGATCGCCCGTTTCAAATTCAGAGGCGATTATGTACTAGCAAAAATTTTTTCACAAAAGATAAAAAATACCCTCTCATCCATGACATATGATGTTATTATTCCAATTCCCCTCAGCAAAGAACGTCAACAAGAAAGAGGCTTCAACCAAGCCATCGCACTTGCCCATGAAGCGGAGCTGCAAACAGCGGCAATCCTAACAAGGATCCATTCTGAAAAACAATCAAAGAAATCACGTCAAGAACGAATCCACATCGATCAAGTTTTTCACTTAAAAGATGATACATCTATGAAAGGAAAAAACATTATTTTGTTTGACGATATTTATACAACAGGCTCTACATTAAGACATGCCGCAAAACAATTAAAAATAGCAGGAGCAAGCACCGTGAAAGCAATAACAATTGCCCGAGGATAAGTGATTAACAATATTGTCCAATTATCCGATATAATAGATAGAAAGTGAAAGTACTAGGAGGAGAAGACGGATGGCAGAACTTCAAAATTGTCCGAGATGTGGTACACTATATGTTCGAAACAGCTTCCGCGATGTTTGTGAAAAATGCTATAAGGAAGAAGAAAAAAAATACGAAATCGTATATACGTTTCTAAAGAAACAGGAAAATCGTTCTGCGACGAAAGACATAGTAGTTGAGAAAACGGGTGTAGACGAAGAATTAATTTTTAAATGGATACGAAAAGGACGCCTGCAGCTCACCAGATTTCCGAACCTTGGTTATCCTTGTGCGAAATGTGGTACAATCATACGTGAAGGCAAGCTCTGTACCAATTGTATAAGCACAATACAGAACGATCTTGAAATTCATGAAAAAGAAAAAATACGAAAAGAACAAATTCACAATCAAACCTATCATAGTCAATAAAAGCGAATCCAAACACACTGTTTGGATTTTTTAAAAGATAAAAAAGTATAAAATTTACTAAGGCTATTAGACATGAAAAGTGTCTGCTATGTCTAGCTCCAGCGCCTATCGACTAGCGTACTTCAGGACTCCTCCCTACGATAAGTCAACATCGATTCGCCCTTTAGGGGCTCATCGTGTTTCTTTTATCTCAGTCGAAGTCCCTCCAAGGAAAATTTTACTGCCAATTTTCCCAGACCGTACGTCGATGAGCAAGGCGCTTGCGCTTTTCTTAATAAATGGGAAAAATCAACTATAAAACTTACATGAAATTGACCGATATAATTATTAGATAAGAATACGTTCAGTTGAAAGGAGCGTAATGCAATGAAAATTAATAACTATGGTTCATCGAGAATCAATCCATATAATCAACAAAAGAATCAATTAAATCAAATCGCAAACCAGAATAAAAAGAATATAGATAAAGTAGAAATATCTGGTGCGGCTAAAGAAATGCTGCAAGGGTCAAGCATTGAAAAAGAACGTCAAGCCAAAATTGAACAATTAAAAAACCAAATTGAGAACGGACAATACAAGCCTGATCCAAAGCAAACTGCTGAAAGTATAATGAAATTCTATTCTGGGAAATAAATTGGAAAAAGATGATGGGAGAGTATCATCTTTTTTCTTTTAGCGCTATATTATGATGTTCAAACTTTATCAAAATAAGAAGTAACTTCTTGCTACTTGGAGTGTGAAAAAATGAATGTAATTAATGACTCAAAATTATCAACTGTCATTCCTAGAGACAAAACCATCAACTTAAAAACAGATGATGTTTATAACGTAAATATAAAAGAAAAGCTACCGAATAACGAAGCAATTTTACAAATAAATGGTCAAGATGTGAAAGTAACTGTTCAAGGGGAGATGCCTGCAAGTAATAGGGCGACAGTACAAATAATAGATTCTAATCAGTCAATTCCAGTAGTTAAGGTGTTAACCTCATCAAAACAATCGATTCCATCTCCAACTATAGATTCAAGACGTCCAATTCAGTCAGAATTTCCACTCTCGAATGATCTAAAAAAAGCAGTGGGACTGATTCTTGAAAAAGGGATCTCTCTTGATCAAGAGTCGATTAAGAATATTGAAAATTTTATTGAGAAAGCAACTGGTACAATTGAACCAAAGCTTGAAACGCTTACTGCGATGGCAAATAAACGTTTGGACTTTACTTCTGTTCAAATAAATGCCGTTCATGCAACTCTACATAGTGAATCATTGAGTCATTCTTTAAATGATTTAATAGATGAAATAAAACCGGATTATAAATTTAATGTTGAAAGAGAAGTTAATCCTTATTCAAATAAAGCTGAGGATAATCGCTTATCTGATCAAAATACAGATTTTTTAAAAGCGATTGAACAGTTAAAAAAAGAATTAAGCATAAATCCTTCAAAGGATTCAGTCATTTCAAAAGAGATAGAAAAGGCACTTAGCCAAGCTGAACAACTCCATCGTGTAGGAGTCGATAAACTGATCCAAACGATTGAAAAACTACAATCAATGGTAAAAGATCCCCAAAAATTGGCGGCATTGAACGGAATAAAAAAAGAACTTCTACAAGGAAACGATATAAAACAAATAGTAGAAAAGCTTCAATCCCAATTTATGAAGGAACTATCCAATTCAAAAGATCTAAAGGATATAGTTAAACTAGATCAAATATCCAAAAATTTATTAAATCAAGTTATTCATAATAGTAGATTACCTATAAATTCTGAAAGTAATTTCCCGAACATCTCTGAAATGATTAAAATGATCCAAAAGCAGCCCAATATAAATAAAGTATTGGAAACGATCAAATTTCAATTATTGGATGCTTCTGGTTTAAATGATGAACAGTTAGAGATGATTCAACAATCAATTAACACGGCAGAGCAGCATGCGAATAAGGGAAAAGAAATATCTGCAAGAAGTGAATTGATGGGTACGTTTAACCAATTAGAAAACGAAATAGGTGCCTCTCATAAAGATATACAAGGGGGTAGTACAGATTTTCAAATCTCTGATGATCTATTAGAAGGAATCCCTTTACAATCTAAAGATATAATCGTCACAACGATTACAAAAAAATTATCGCAAGCTGCAATTGATTTTAAAGAAGTAAAAAGGAACATTACACAAAGTCTGCAAACAATGCTATCACTGCTTGATACATTCCAACAGCGGTCAACTAGTCAAGTAAAACCACTGCTTGAAACAACAATCAAACAATTAGATAATGCTATTTTAAAAAGCGATTTCATGCTCTATACCGATATGGAGACAGAAAAAAAACTAATGAATGCAAGTACCAAGTTAAGTGAAGCGAAGAAAATGCTTTCAAATGGGGATATAGGCGGAGCTAGTAAAATCATTGCAGAAGTGAAAAATATGATGGAAAAATTAATATATAAACCGTCAGATGTTAGAGTGAAACATTTTGTTTCCAATGAGTTACTAAACATTGAAAAGCCATCATTAAATGAAAGACTAGTTCATACGATGGATCAGTCGATACAGGAGATGAAGCAAGCTCCATCTGCAAGACATACTTTAGAATTCCTGCGGCAAATGGGATTAACCTATGAAGCTGAACAAGCACACTCTATAGTGACAAAGGGACATTCTCAAGAAGATTTAAACCATTCAATGAAAAATATTTTAATGAAATTAATGGAATCAGATGCCCAAGAAAATTATTCGAAATCTGCTGAAAACATATTACAGCAATTAACAGGTCAACAATTGCTAAGTAAAACGGATTACAACGGACTTCAAAGTATGATGTTGACGATCCCATACTTAATGAAGGATCAATTAGAAAACGTGAAGGTTTATATTAATTCTAGAAATAATTCGGAGAAAATAGATTGGGAAAATTGCAGCCTATATTTTCTTCTAGAAACAAAAAAGCTTGGTGAGTTTGGAATTTTATTAACATCCCAAAATCGTAATCTCTCATTTACACTCAAAAATGATCGAATAGGATTTAAAGAAAAAGTAGAGCCTCTTGCTGAAAAAGCGAAAGAACGATTAACAGAAATGGGATATACGATCGGAAATATTCAATTTACTCGTTTAACAAGCGCTGAAAAGAACGAAAACACAATGCCAAAACAATCAGAACGAACGAAATCTAGTGATAGAGGATATGATTTTACAATATGATGATGTCAAATACTCACTATTTTAACCAGAAAAATCGAAAAAAAATCAATGGGCCTTCCGCAGCGGTCATTCGTTATGATAAAGATATGGAGGGTTCTCCAACTGTTGTTGCTCAAGGGACAGGCCATGTAGCAAAGAAAATTATTGAACTTGCCAAAGCGCATGATATAAAGATGCAAGAGGATGAGAGTCTCGTTCAAAATCTTTTGGATATTGATTTAGGAGAAAATGTCCCTCCACAACTATATTCGGTCATCGCTGAAATACTGCTCTTAATTGAAGAAATAGAAAAAAATTATTAATTAAGGCTCTTTTCGTAAACTTTGTTGCTCTTGAATCGAAAATCTTTTTTTACGAAAAGAGCGGAGAATCATAGCTATATTAGCTTATTAGCACTTATACCAAATAGCAGCACGTAAAAATCGGCATTAAGATTTTTACAATCTTTGCGAAAATACTTAAATAAATTGGCGGTAAATCCGATATAAAAATTGTAGGAGGAATGACACATGGAAATCCTTAATGAAGACTGGATATATCAAAAATCCTCACAGGAAATAACCTCATTATTATATGAGGCACTTATAGATAATTTGACAGAAGCACTCAATGAATTAGAAAAAGACGACTTTATTACGACAAATCAAAAGCTCCAAAAAGCGAATGACATCCTTGAAAGATTAGGAGTTGGCATCAATTATGAAGCAGGTGTCATCGCGAACCAGTTAGATACACTATACAATTATATGGCTAATAGGTTAGTTGAAGGAAACCTTTATAAAAATCGATCGGTTATCAAAGAAGTATTAGAGATTGTTGAACAATTAGCAGACGCCTGGAACCAGGCATTGAAAGGTAAACCGAGTCACATTCAATCGATTATACATAAACAAACAAACGCATATGAAAAAAATATTTTGACATCCGAACAACCAGTAAATTCATTTGTAGGGGAGAAATAATTAATGAGAATCAATAATAATATTCAAGCATTAAATGCTTATCGCAATTTAAATCAAACGATGGGAAGTACTTCTAAAAGTCTTGAGAAATTATCTTCAGGGCTAAGAATTAATCGTGCAGCTGATGATGCAGCAGGTCTAGCGATCTCAGAAAAAATGCGTTCCCAAATTCGTGGTCTAGATATGGCGGAACGAAATTCATTAGATGCAGTTTCCCTCATACAAACCGGAGAAGGTGCATTAAACGAAGTACATAGCATCCTACAAAGAATGAGGGAACTTTCTGTTCAAGCAGCAAATGGCACATTAGAAACACAGGATCAAGAGGCAATACAGTCAGAAATTGATCAACTTACATACGAAGTCGATCGTATTGCGGATACTACTCAATTTAACCAGAAGAAGCTGTTTAGAGGAAGTGAACAAGGCCGGGCATTTGCAGATGTATCTTCCAATCAAGTTTCCTATGCAGGAGATGGAACTTGGCAAGGAGTTGTGACTGCAGATCCAACAAAGCCTGCAAGTGTTGAATTGGATTTTTCAATAGATGTCGGTAAATTAACAAGCAATGAAATTGATGGAATGACATTTGTTATTAATGGCAAAACTTATGAAATCGATACAACTGGCGCAAAGAAAGGTATTCAGGAAAATGGAAATATCGCAGTAAATGTTAATTGGATCAATACAAAAAATGATGATAATGCAGTAAATAATATTAATGAATTAATGGACAAATTAGCATCTGCGATTAATAAAAATGACGAGACATTCGATCAAAGTAAGATTATTAAAGCCAGCAATAATGATAATAAAAATGATGGTGTTATCGAAATTGGAAAACTTACCCTTGTAACATCTAAGAACATGTCTCCTGCAGATGCAGATAAGATTGGGGTTTCATCAAATGTTACAGGGCTAACTATCATTGATCCAGCCACATCTAATCCAATTGATCATATAGTAGGCTCTGACGAAGCAACTGCAAAATCAATTACGCTTCCATTTTCAAAAATACCTCAAGATGGAGATCAAATACAAATCGATGGTTTAATCATTAAATTTGGAACGACTCCTGGAGGCTACACAGGTGGAAGTAATGCGATTATTGATATTACTGATAAAGATGTTTTCTCCATTTTAAAAGAAATCGATGATATCTTAACAACAGCATCCAATGATCCTACACAGCCAGTGCCTGCTTTAACTTCGCATAAAGTAGTAGGGAATACACTTGTACTTGCTACGAATAAAACAGATGATGGAAAAGGTTTTAATTCAGGAACGAATGGATTAGAAATAGCTATCACAGATAATAATTTTAAAAATAACCAAGATAAAGAGCTTTCTATAGAATTCCAAATTGGTGCTAATAGTGGAGAAACATTAAAAGTATCATTGGGAATTATGGATGCAGCTAGTTTAGGTATCGGATGCGATGAGAAAGGTAATCCGATAACCACACCTGGAGTAAAAGCTGCTAAAGGTGTTGATGTTACGACTGCAGATGGAGCAAGTGCGGCGATTACAATTTTTGACAAAGCTATTCAGAAAGTATCAGAACAACGCAGTAAACTTGGTGCTATTCAGAACCGTTTAGAACATACGGTTTCAAATTTACAAAATGCCAATGAAAACTTAACTTCTGCCGAATCACGAATTCGTGATCTTGATATGGCAAAGGAAATGACGAACTTTACGAAAAATAACATTCTAAATCAAGCTGGACAAGCAATGCTGGCACAAGCCAACCAGCTTCCGCAAGGAATTTTACAATTATTGAAATAATGTTTAACATGGGGGGAGGACATTTAGGACTCCACCTCATTTTTTTGTACAGGAAAAATCTCTTCTGTATTTTTTCTATCGGCTTTGTTAAACAATGTTGTTGTTTCTAATAAAAACCTGTATGGTATGCGTTCAGCTAGTTTTACTATGTAAAGAAATCGCTTCACGCATTCCATACAAGGTAATTATTATCAATAATAACCATAAACAAAGCCTTTCAATATGTAAAATCATTTAAAATATCTAGAAAAAGCTGTTAGAGGTGTTATATATGGAAGTAGGAAAAGTAGATAAAATAGGTTTGAATAAACTGCAGAAAAAGGAACAGGTTGCAGCAGAATCGGTTTCATTTTCAGAAGTGATGGCAAAAGGACGGGAAAACATCGCTTTAGAAAGAATGACTAAGCTAATGAAGGATATCGAGGATCAAGGTCAAAAACTGGCAAAGTCTAGAACAATCGAAGACTTTCGCAAATATAAGAAACTAGTAAAATCTTTTATGGAGGATGCTGTCAATAATGGTTTGAAGCTAGAAGAACAGCGCGGACTAAATTGGCGTGGGCGTTCGAAAATATATAAAATCGTTAAACAAGTCGATTCCAAGCTTGTTGATTTAGCAAACAAAGTACTTGAAAAAGAACAAAAGGGATTAGAAATTCTTAATTTAGTTGGAGAAATTCAAGGACTAATAATTAATATATATACTTAAAAATTTTGTTTTTTTGTCGATAAAAAGAATAGAAATATATGAACTTACTAAAATACTCTGATCCTTCTTACTTATATATCGACTCTAATAATAGAAAGGAGGTATTTCCGTGTCAACCGAAGCATTAATAGATACGTTAGATAAGCTGCAGAAGCTCCACGAAAAACTATATGATCTTGCCATATTAAAAACAGAATACATAAAAAAAGGTGATATGGAAGGTCTTCAATCGATCCTTAAAGATGAACAAACCTTTGTTGCAGCGATTCATACGATGGAAGCTAAACGACTGGAAGCAGCTAAGCATTTACTAGGAACAGAAGATGATTCAGAAACTACACTGTCAGACTGTATTGCAGCTGCATCTGAAAAGCATAAGGACAAGCTGACAACACTTCAAACCAATCTTGTAACTAGTATTGAAAAATTAAAAAACCAAAATGAATTAAATCAAATGCTTACCTATCAATCATTACAATTCGTCAATATGACATTGGACATCCTTCAACCAATACCAGATACGATGAACTACGGCAGACCGAATGAGCAAACGGCTCAGATGCCCTCAATACCATTATTTAATTCGAAGGTTTAACAGATAAAACGGAGGGAATACGATGATTTCCACTTTTCATGGATTAGAAACAGCTAAACGTGGGATGACAACCCAGCAGAATGCTCTTTACATAACAGGTCAAAATATATCAAATGCCAATACATTAGGATACACAAGGCAACGTATTAATTTTCAAGCAACAGAGGCTTATCCATCCGCTTCAATGAATCGTCCGCAAATTCCTGGTCAAATGGGGACAGGTGTAACAGCGGGTTCTGTACAGCGTGTACGTGAATCATTTTTAGATGTACAATTTCGTGGTGAAAACAATAAGCTTGGCTATTGGAATCAAAGGGCAGATTCATTAGCAAAAATGGAAGATATTATGAATGAACCAAGTGATACAGGACTTTCTTCATCCTTAGGTCAATTTTGGCAGTCATTACAGGACTTAAGTGTTAATCCAGAAAATGATGGAGCAAGATCCGTTGTATTACAGCGCGGACAAGCGGTTGCAGAAACATTTCATTATTTAAGTGATTCCATTATCGGAACGCAAAAGAACATAGGCAATGAAATTAGTGTTTCTATTAAACACATTAATTCCATTCTTGATCAAATAAGCAAAGTGAATAAACAAATCTCTGAAGTAGAACCACATGGATATCTGCCAAATGATTTATATGATGAACGTGATCGATTAGTAGATGAACTCTCATCATATGTAAATATTAAAGTAGAAACAACTCCAAGCGGCGGAAAGCCTTCTTCCATTGCTGAAGGAATCTATAATATAAAAATGATAAACCCGAATGGACAAGAAATTTATTTGGTCCAAGGCAGTAATTATCAATCTTTTGGAATTAAAGGCGGCTTTGACAGCGATGGGGATGGTACTTTAGATCAACCACCTACAGATGGAGTTATTGAGGCATTGCTCATAGGTGGAACAGAAGTGAAGTTCTCTAAAGATGGACAGGTCGGACTAGCGCAAGGAAAACTTCGCGGATTAATCGAAAGCTATGGGTATAAAGACACGGTAATCGAAAACGGAATACCAAAGGATGTAATAAAAGGTATTTATCCTGATATGCTTGATCAATTGGATAAGCTGGCATACACATTTGGAACTGTTTTTAATAAGATTCATAATGAAGGCTATGATTTGAATGGAAATAAAGGTGAGGATTTCTTCAAATTTGATGGAATTACCGATTATAAAGGTGCTGCAGGAGCGATCAAACTAAATGATGCCATCACGAATGATATGATTGCAGCTTCTACAGCGGTGAATGCTGATGGAAAAGTAGAATCCGGGAACGGAACGAATGCAATCAATCTAGCAAAAATTCAAGGCTTTGATTTATCAGGATCCATTACACTAGAAGGATTCGATAATCAAAAAACTATAGATCTAAGCAGTCTCAACCTGCCATTCAAGTCAGGAACGATTAGTACCAACTATCAAGGAATCATCGGTAAGCTTGGTGTTGAAGCACAACAGGCAAATCGTTTAACTGCAAATAGTGCAACACTTGCACAATCAGTAGATGATAAACGACAATCTGTCAGCTCGGTCTCACTAGATGAAGAAATGATTAACTTAATTAAATTTCAACAAGCATACAATGCATCCGCACGAAATATTACCATCGTTGACGAAATGCTAGACAAGATTATCAATGGCATGGGCCTAGGTGGAAGATAAGGGAGTGAAACATAAATGCGCGTAACCCAATCAATGCTATCCAATAATTTTTTAAAACATATTAACCAAAGCTATGACAAAATGGGAAAAATCTCAGAGCAAATGAACACACAAAAGAAAATAACACGTCCATCCGATGACCCAGTTGTAGCGATGAAAGGAATTGCTTACCGTACAAATCTAATGGAAGGACAGCAGTATAAACGCAACTTCTCAGAGGCTCATAACTGGCTTGACAATACCGATGCAGCATTGGATCAAGCAACAAAAGCATTACAGCGAATTCGTGAATTAACTGTCCAAGCGAATACTGGAACGTTGGAAGGGAATCAGAGAGATTCGATAGCGAAAGAAATTGAACAGCTACGGGATCAATTGAAGGAAATTGCTAATTCCAGAGTGGGAGACAAATATTTATTTAATGGAACAGAAACATTAACACCCCCAGTAGGTGATATTACTGGAAACAAGCTTGATGCAGATGGCAACCCCATCTATGAAGTATCAACAAATAATGAATCTGTGAAGCTTGAGCTTGGAAAAGGAATTTATGTTGAAGTGAACTCCGATCCAACAAAAGTGTTTTCGAAAGACTTATTCAGTGATCTGAATAAATTACTAGATAAATTAAAGCCGGAAAATACTTCAGTCGATTTAGCAGATGATTTAAAAACTCTAGATAAGAACATTAATTCATTAATTAATGAACGCGCTACAATAGGTGCACGCAGTAATCGTGTCGAGTTAATGGAAGACCGCATCGATCAACAAGAAACTTTAGCAACAAAAATGATGTCAGAAAACGAAGATGTGGATATGGAAAAAGTGATAACTGACTTAGTAGTACAAGAATCTGTACAGCGTGCCATATTAGGAATGGGTGCACGAATTATTCAACCATCATTAATGGACTTTTTACGCTAAAAGCTATCTTTTTGGATAGCTTTTTTACTAGAGGTGAATAGCATGAATTTCCCGCAAATACGAATACAATCGCAAATGGCACAAATCGATTTAACCACTATGCCAGCAAAGCAAACAATTGAACAACCAGGTCCAGACATGGACATTCAGCAGCCACCGGCCGAATTAAATATTGATCAGGTACCTGGCAGGCTCTTCATTGACCAAACAGAGGCACGAGCAGATGTCGATTTAAAATCTATACGACGAAGAATCGCAGAATTTGCCCAAAATGGATATCAGGAATGGCTTAATGGAATCGCAAGAAGAACACAAGAAGGCGATTGGCTGATGAAGATAGAAAACAAAGGAAATCCTGTTGCAAGCCTTGCAAAGGAAAATGGAAAACTCTTCCCAACCTTTGATTTCAATATCGGCTATGTCCCAAAAGCAGGCAGTGTTAAAATTGATTTTGAACCAGCAAAGCTCAATATTCAATGGAATACTCATAAGCCTATTAATCAAACCAATATAAGAAAACCAATCATCGATTATCAGCGAGGAAATGTTGATATCAGAATAAAACAATATCAGAACCTGAAAATTGACTTTGCTAAATTAAAATATGTTGGAATCAATTATGAACTAGAAATTTAGGAGTGATTTGATGCAAATCCAAACACGCTATCATGGTGAAATAGAAATAAACGAAAAAGAAATCCTCCACTTTACAAAAGGAATTCCGGGATTTCCTGATGAGAAGCAATTTATCTTATTAGCCATGCCCGACCAAAACCTTTTTACTATTATGCAATCTGTTGAAACACCAGAACTAGCATTTGTTCTAACCAGTCCTTTTAGCTTTATTGAAAAATATGAATTTGAACTTGATGACAGTACCATCGAACAGTTAGCAATTAAAAACCAAGAGGATGTCAGCGTATTCGCAATTGTCACTTTACAAGACCCATTTGAAAAAACAAGTGCTAATCTTCAAGCACCCGTAATACTAAATGTAAAAAACAATGAAGCGAAACAAGTCATCTTAAATGATACCATTTACAAAATCAAACATCCGCTCTTTGAGCAGCCAGTAAAGGGGTGAGGAGATGTTAATTCTTTCACGAAAAAAAGGCGAAACCATCCAAATCGGTGACAACATCGAAATCACGATTACTGCCATCAAAGGCGATCAAGTCAAACTCGGTATCAACGCACCAAAAAATGTGGAAATCCACCGCAAGGAAGTTTACTTAGGTATACAAGCTGAAAACAATGAAGCATCCAAAGATATCTCCAATCTTTTATCTCTTTTACCAAAAACAAAAAAAGAATAATTTTTTTAATAAAAACTATAAAACCTTCTCGAAAAGTGTCGATATAAAGTGTGTAAGAGAGAGATGGAAGGACGGCCGACTTTCGTTTCTCGAAAACTATTTACATAGTTCACAAGGATGTGGGCTGTACATTCAAGGAGGAAAATTAAATGATTATCAATCATAATATTGCGGCGTTAAACACACACCGTCAACTAACAAGTGCAACAAATGCACAATCTAAATCAATGGAGAAATTATCTTCGGGTCTTCGTATTAACCGTGCAGGAGATGATGCTGCAGGTCTAGCAATCTCTGAAAAAATGCGTGGACAAATTCGTGGGTTGGATATGGCTTCTAAGAACTCTCAAGACGGTATCTCTTTAATTCAGACTGCTGAAGGCGCATTAAATGAAGTACATTCAATTCTTCAAAGACAAAGGGAACTTGCAGTACAATCAGCTTCAGACACAAACGTGTCTGCTGATAGAACGGCTCTAAAGGATGAATTTGATCAGTTATCAACAGAAGTTAAAAGAATTATGGATACAACTCAATTCAATACAATGAATTTGTTAGATAAGTCAGCTGGTACTAATGGTGTAATTAAGCTTCATGTAGGTGCAAATAATGGTCAATCAATGGATCTTAAATTGGACACAGCAGGTGTAGATTTAACTGCTGTTGAAACTGCAGTTAAAGCAATTGATATCTCTACACAAACAGGAGCTGATGGTGCATTAACAACGCTTGATACTCAAATTGCATCAGTTTCATCAGGAAGAAGCTATTTAGGTGCAGTTCAAAACAGATTAGAACATACAATCAATAACCTTAGCACTGCAAGTGAAAACTTGACTGCAGCTGAATCTCGCATCCGTGATGTAGACATGGCGAAAGAAATGATGGCGCAAACTAAAAACTCTATCCTTTCTCAAGCTGCTCAAGCAATGTTGGCACAAGCTAACCAACAACCACAAGGTGTATTACAATTATTACGTTAATAAAAATAAATGCAAAAAAGGAATGGAAATCCCATTCCTTTTCGTTTATAAAATAGTTAATTTTTCCAAAAGGAAAAACATACCATTGGTTTTCTTTTTGGAAAGATTACACTACATCAAGGGAGCAAGGATAAATGACAACAAAAGTAGTTGATACTTTAATTCCATTATATATAAAAGAATTCTCTTGTATTGGTGCAGCATGTGAAGATACTTGCTGTTCAGGATGGAGAGTAAATATTGATGAAGAAACATATAAAAAGTATAAAAAAGTTAAAAAAATCGAGATGAAATCTAGATTGGAAAAAAATATAATTCGAAACCGTTCTAATCCTACTAAGAGTAATGTAGCGAAAATGAAACTGGAAAAGGGGAGTTGTTCTTTTTTAAGTAAGGAAGGTTGGTGTGATATTCAATCGCAGTTAGGAGAAGATTATTTATGTAATACATGTGCTACATATCCAAGAAGAAATAATATAGTTAATCGAGTATTCGAACAATCTCTAACTGTATCCTGTCCGGAAGCTACTAGATTAGTGTTACTGAACGAGAGTGGAATTGAATTTGAACAGGGTCAGAAAGAGGTAAATATTAAAGAACTTATAAGTATAATTAATACAAGTAGTGACGAAATCACACATTGGAAAGACCTTTTTAATGAGTATCGTTATATTACTATTTTTATTTTACAAAATAGGAACTATACTCTTGAAGAACGTTTGTTAGTGTTAGGAATGCTTTATGATGAACTAGAAGAATACGTAAAAAAAAATAATATAAATGAAATTCCTAATTTATTTGGGCAATATTTAAAATGTGTGGAAGATTATACATTTAAAAATGCATTTAATAATGTTTCTAATCGATTAGATATAAAAATCCGGCTATGTAGAGAATTAGTGGTAGTACGTTTGAACCAAGGAATAAATTCTTCTAGGTATTTGGAATGTTCCAGAGATATGATGTCAGGATTAAATATTGAAGCGAAAACTACAAATGAGGAAGTCAAAGAAGCTTATGAGGATGCTTATACGAAATATTATGTGCCATTTATGAAAGAGCATGAGTATATGCTGGAAAATTACCTTGTAAATTACTTATTTAAAAATTGTATACCAATGGATTGTTCTTCTCCATTTGAAAGTTACTCACGAATGATCTTGCATTACACTTTAATTAAATTTCATTTAGTTGGGATGGCAAATCATCACAAGGGGCTAACTACTGAATTAGTAATTAAACTAGTTCAATCCCTTTCTAAGACGTTTGAACATAATCCCACATATTTTGAAAAGATATTGGGTTTAATAAAAGAAAATAACATTATGAATTTGACGTATATGTCTATGTTAATCAAAAATTAGTAACAATAGTTTTGCTTAGTTATTTAAGTTTATTGTTTTCACAATCGCAAGGGGCAGTAAACATTTAATAAAGATATAGTCTATTCTTTATCCGAAAGGAACTGTGGCAATGGAAATTTTTATTTCCGTCGCCTCTTTTATTATAGAAAAGAAAACCCCAGGCTAGGCCTAGGGTTCTTAAAAGCTTTCACCGTGGTATTAAAAAAACTTTCTCTTGGTGCTAAAATATTTTTGGTTTGCTAACCAAAATATTAGCATACGGAGGAGTTTTAATATCAAAAGAAACTAATAGTTAAGCACACACAACTTGAAATTTTAAGTATCACATCGTATTTGCCCCGAAATATAGAAAGCAAGTAATTTATGGGAAAATAAAAAAGACATTGGGGTAAATTCTTCGCACACTTTGTGAAAGAAAAAAGGTGTAGAGATAATTGAAGCAACAGCTTGTAAAGATCATGTACATATGCTTGTGAGTAACCCACCGAAAGTAAGTGTGTCGGCATTCGTAGGATATTTAAAAGGAAAAAGTAGTCTAATGATTTTTGATCGTCATGCAAATTTAAAATATAGATACGTCAATCGAAAATTTTGGTGTACTGGATATTATGTAGATACAGTTGGAAGAAACAAAAAAGTAAATAGAAGAATATATACGAAATCAATTACAAGATGATGTAGTCGCAGAACAATTAAATATGATGGAATATATTGATCCGTTCACAGGTGAAGATGTACAGAAAAAGAAACGAAGGTAAATTGAAGCCTTTGAGTCATGCCCAGTAAAAGCAGTACACTTGGCGAACCATTCGAAGGCTTTAGGGTTTGGTCAGCAACAAAGGCTTTCAGCCGCAAAGAAAACCACCCGTTATCTGATATTATCCCTTCAGTGTAGACAGTTTGAAAAAAAACATACTGCTACATAGGAGGGATTTATTTTGGCTAAAAAAAGACAAAAGATCATAAACTATTCGTTTGAGTACAAACTTGAAGCTGTAAAAAAATAATTTGAAGGTGAAATGGGAAATAAAACTCTTACTAATGAACTTGGTTTACCTAACTACTCCTATATACGTCGTTGGGTAAAAAATTATAAAGATTTGAGTGAAACCGGTCTAGACGATCGACGAGGAAAGCCTAATTTCCTATTAAAGGCAGACCAAAAACCAGACCAATGTCTTTAGAAGGGGAAAATAAGATATTAAAAATGGAGGATGAGCTTTTAATAATGTAACAAGCTTTTTAAAGGAGGTGAAAATGAAGGATAACTCTGTACGATTTAAAATTATAAAGGAATTATCCGTAGATTATCCAGTACAATTGCTTAGTGAATTTGCTGGAGTGTCAAGAAGCGGTCATTATAAATTGTTAAAGTTAAAAAATGTTAAAACGCCAAAACAACAAGAAGATTAGTTAATAAAATGATTAATAGTAGAGTGTTATAATGAAATAAATGGAATCTATGGATATTGCCGTGTTAAAATTTGGCTTTTACGTAAATATGGGATAAAGGTAAACTACAAAAGAGTATACCTGCTAATGAAAGAAATTGAAATAAGGCTAAAGTTAGAAGAAAAAGAGGAAATTACAAAATAAGAAAAGAGAATATAGTAGTTTCTAATATCCTAAATCGTGAGTTTACTGCAACAGTTCTAAATCAAAAGTGGGCTACAGATATTACTTATCTGATGTTTAATCAAAAACGTTTATATTTATCTGCAATAATAGACTTCTATAATAGTGATATTGGTGCCTATAAGATTTGTGATACCAATGATTTAAAGTTAGTCGTAAATACAATAAAGGAGGCCAAAAAAAGCAAGATATGCGTAAAGTTGCTCTTCACAGTGACCAAGGATTCCTATACACATCTCGACAATACCACAAACTTCTTAAGAAGTTTAAGAGTACTCCAAGTATGTCTAGAAAAGGGAATTGTTTAAACAACGCCAGTATGGAGAACTTTTTTGGTCATTTAAAATCAGAGGTTATGTATCTTCATTTATTTAAAATGAAGAGGAGGTAATTGAGGTAATTAATCGATATATTTATTTTTATAATAACGATCGTTTTCAAAAATATTTCAGCAACCTTAGTCTTGTGTAGTACAGGAATTCTAAAGTTGCTTAGAAGACGAAAGGAATACATTGGCTCCTTCTTCAGCTTACAGATTATACAGTTGGATAAAGAGGTGCTGCAAGTGTTTTCCCTGACAGTAGCCCCTCATCCAACTACCCTGTAAGCAGCTGAAAGGGGGTTATTATTAATACTGTCTACTTGACAGGGATATGTTTATATCATTAGTGATTTTTAGTTTTGTAAGTATTTTTCTATTGAATAATTTTTTTTAAACAATATATAGCATAATGTTGTAGTTTGTTTGTATTTAAGTCCTGTTAAGTTTTTATCATTTCAAGTTTTAGAATATGTTTTCACTATTATTTTTATTTGTTTTATCTAAATATAAAGATTATCTCAATCATCCATTCATTCTCACGAACGAATCCCCAGATAATTGGTAGCAAAACTCAATCTCATTAATTAGTTTAATTCCAGCATCAGGTACTGGAGTCATTGCTTTTTCACTAAAGATATAAGTTAAAGAGATCACACAGCCATTTACTGGGGAAATTTCCTTTTTCGTTTCCAAGTTGTGGAGAAGTTGGTCGACAGCGTGTTCATCAATTTGTCCTTTATGTTTTTTCACCAGTACAAAGAGAAATGTTTCTCCTAGTTGGAGACAGATTGCTACAGATTACTGGAAGCAAAAACTGATTGTTATTTTGAAGAAACATCAAAAAAATTTAAAAAATTTATATCCTACTATCAGTTATAATCAAGACTTTGTCAGAATCTGTATTAATTAAAAACAAAAACGACCCACCCGCAACATGCGAACAGGTCGATTGTTCAACATAATTAAAAATTCATTTGTTCCCCTTCAGTGAAAATTTGGAAGTTAACTCCAAACTTATCCGTCACACTACCATAAGCAGGGCTAAAGAAAGTTTCTTGAAGTGGCATTCCCACTTGACCGCCTTCCTGCAATGCTTCATAAAATTTTGTTGCTTTTTCTTTTTCATTTGTTGTAATGCAGATGGTCACTTGTGTTCCGCTTTGATGGGGCTGACCCGGGAACGTATCGGAAAGCATGAGTTCCGTTTCACCAATTTTTAATGTAGCATGGCTTATACGATCCTTTGTCCCTTTAGGTATAGGGAATTCGGGGTTTTCTGGCATTTCTCCGAAAGATTGGCTAAAAAGAACTTGAGCATCCAATGCTTTTTCATAGAATTGGATCGCTTCCTTTGCATTTCCATCCATTACTAAGTAGGGGATCAATCGTAATGTCATGATACATCATCTCCTTGGTTTCATTAGAATTTATTATTATTATTGATAATGACATAGTCAGGCAGAATAATCACAAAATCAGCCTTATTACATTATTACCAATAGAAAAATTATAAAACAAAGAACGTTTGTTCGCAACATATTTTTTAAAAGAGATTTCGATTTTACTGCAACAGCAATAATGACCAGGAAGCCATTCAACTATTGCTAGATTATTATTTTTCTTCCTATTGGTTTAAATACTAGAATCTTCGCGTCAGATCCAATCCAAATCTTTATAAGATTTCATTTATTACCCCCAATTCGAATTTTTCGAAATTAATCTTGCACAATCAAATTCTTTTCAGTATAATAGCATTAATATTTATCTACCATAATTTTATATCACAGTAAAAACATTGAAGAGAAAAAGTAAGATTCACCCATTTTTTCAAAAGAGAACTTCGGTAGCTGAAAAGAAGTAAAAAATGAGAATCTGAACAATGGCCTCTGAGTTTCGTACTGAACGTATCTGATGATATTAGTAGGTTCCGACGAGATTTGGTACTCGTTATCCATACCACAGTATAAAGAGTTGCAATTTTAAACTCATGTACTTGTTGAGGCTGTATGTGTGAGCATGCAGTGAAGTAAGGTGGTACCACGTTGATTCAACCACGTCCTTATCGTAATTGATAATGGCGTGGTTTTTTGTTTTTTATGGAATCATAAATGAAAATTAGGAGGAAAACAAAATGAGTAAAAACTTAGTGATTCAATCAGATTTTGGTACAAGTGATGGTGCCGTTAGTGCAATGTATGGAGTAGCAATTTCAGTCGATCCAACACTACGAATTTTTGATTTAACTCACGACATTCCACAATATAATATATGGGAGGGATCTTATCGTCTATATCAAACGATTACGTATTGGCCTGAAGAAACAGTGTTTGTTTCTGTTGTGGATCCTGGAGTAGGTTCTGATCGTTTAAGTGTAGTTGTAAAAACGGCAGATCATCATTATATTGTGACACCTAATAATGGGACGCTGACCCATATTAAAAATGACATTGGAATCCTTGAAGCCCGTGTAATTGATGAAACAGTCAATCGACTTCCGAAGTCCGGGGAATCGTACACATTCCATGGTCGTGATGTTTATGCATATACAGGTGCAAGGTTAGCAACAGGAGTTATTTCATTTGAAGAGGTAGGTCCGAAGCTTGATGTAAGTGAAATAATTGAATTGCCAAATTCAGGGCCAACGGTTAACCAAGGGGTAATTACGGGAACAATCGATATTCTGGATGTTCGTTTTGGGAACCTGTGGACTAACATTAGCCGCGAATTATTCATTAATACAGGTATTTCATATGGAGATTCGGTGGAAGTAACCATTGCAAATGATACACATCAAGTTTATAAAAATATTATGACATTTGGCCGCTGTTTTGCTGATACTCGATTAGGAGAGCCTCTACTCTTTGTGAATTCATTAGATAAATTAGGTGTTGCCATTAATCAAGGATCATTTGCAAAAGCCTATCATATCGCAACGGGGGCGAATTGGAAAATAATTATTCGCAAAATACCAAAAATCATCTATAATTAATAATCGAATATTTATGAAAAATTAATATAAAAGGGGGACAAAAGTATGAGGAGAAATCAATTATCAATTAAAACCATCGTTGCCATTGGAATCGGAGCAGCAGTTTTCGTTATTTTAGGAAGATTTGCATCAATACCAACTGGAATACCAAATACAACAATTGAAACAACCTATCCTTTTCTAGCATTAATGTCTGTAATATTTGGTCCAATTGCGGGGGCATTGATCGGTTTAATTGGTCACGCTTTAAAGGATGCCGTATTTTATGGAGGTATTTGGTGGAGTTGGGTGATTGTATCATCATTCGTTGGATTAATTATTGGATTAGTTGCTAGAAAAATTGATATTGAATCCGGTGTTTTCCGTAAGAAACAAATTGTTACATTTAATATCGTTCAAGTCATTGCCCAAGGAATTGGTTGGTTTCTGCTTGCGCCTACTTTAGATGTTTTCATTTATGCAGAACCTGCAAATAAGGTTTATTTACAAGGACTAGTTGCTGGGGGATTAAATATTGCAACAGTAGGTGTGATTGGTACGATTTTATTGATAACCTATGCTAAAACACGTAGCCAAAGTGGAAGTCTAACGAAGGATGTTTAAGATCATAGATTGAAACTTTTCATCTTTTGTAAAAAAGCAAAGTTTTTTAAGGAGAACAGCAATGAAAAACCCGGTTATTCAATTTGAAAATTTTAGCTTTAAATACCGTAGTCAAGCTGAACCAACATTGTTAAATATCGATTTAACGATTTATGAAGGTGAGAAAGTATTAATTGTCGGGCCGTCTGGTTCTGGGAAGAGTACACTTGCCCATTGTATGAATGGACTTGTTCCTTTCTCTTATAAAGGTGACATGTCAGGCAGCTTGAAAATTAAGGATAAAGAATCAAAGGATTTAGATATTTTTTCAATATCGAAAATGGTAGGAACAGTATTGCAGGACCTGGATGGGCAATTTATCGGTCTTTCCGTAGGTGAGGATATTGCCTTTGCCCTTGAAAATGACTGTACACCACAGAAATCAATGGTAAAACAAGTAGTCGATGTGTCAAAATTGGTCGATTTGAGTGAATACTTGGAAGCCTCCCTGCATCAGTTATCCGGCGGACAAAAGCAGCGAGTAGCACTTGGAGGAGTAATGGTCGATCAAGTGGACATCCTCCTTTTTGATGAACCACTGGCAAATCTTGACCCGGCAACTGGAAAGCATGCTATCTCATTGATTGATCAAATTCAAAAAGAAACAGATACAACCGTTATTATTATCGAGCATCGCTTGGAAGATGTTTTACATTGTCATGTAGATCGGATCATTGTAATGGATGAGGGAAGGATTGTTAGTGATACAACTCCTGACGAATTATTAGCTTCTACAGTATTAGAATCAAGTTATATTCGAGAACCCTTGTATATAAAAGCCTTGAAATACGCTGGTTGTTCTATTACAAAGGACATGCGCCCTGCACATTTAGATACTTTAGATCTCGAAGCATGTAAAGAAAAACTAACGCAATGGTTTGAAACAGCAAACCCATTTGTAGCGCGGGAAAAAACCACTCCTATATTAGAAATGGACAATGTTTCCTTTGGATATGGAATAAAAAATACATTAGATGGTATTTCTTTTTCAGTTGAGAAGGGGGAAATGATAAGTATCGTTGGTAAAAATGGTGCTGGAAAGTCAACCTTATCAAAATTGATTTGTGGCTTTGAAAAAGTTCAATCTGGAAGAATACTTTTCGATGGGAAGGATATCACAAAGGATACAATTAGTGAGAGCTCTGAACGGATTGGGATGGTTATGCAAAATCCGAATCAGATGATTTCTAAACATATGATATTTGATGAAGTCGCGTTAGGTCTTGTCATGCGCGGTGTGCCTGAAAGCGAAATAAAAGAACGTGTAGAGAAAACCTTACATATTTGCGGGCTTTATCCATTTCGAAATTGGCCGATTTCTGCTTTAAGCTTTGGCCAAAAGAAGCGGGTAACAATTGCGTCGATATTAGTGCTTAATCCTGACATTTTAATCCTTGATGAACCAACAGCAGGTCAAGACTTCCGTCATTATACAGAAATTATGGAATTTTTAGTGGAATTGAATTGTCAAGGGGTCACCATTATAATGATAACTCATGATATGCATTTAATGCTTGAATACACACCGAGGGCAATTGTGATTGCAGATGGAAAAATAATTGCAGACGATTTTGCCTCTCGTATTCTCTCAAATAAAGATGTGATCGAAAAGGCAAACCTAAAAGAAACATCATTATACGACTTGGCTGTACGCACCAATATTCCGGATCCGCAAGAATTTGTTGCACGATTTATTGCCTTCGATAAGGAGGTAAGAAAAACATGGCAGTAGAGATGCTTTCATATATAAAACGGACTTCACCCGTCCATGAACTGTCAGGTGTCACGAAGCTACTCATCTTTATCATGTGGTCATCTGCTGCGATGCTTACATATGATACTCGTGTACTACTATTTTTATTGGTTTTGAGTATCACTATTTTCATAGTTTCTAAAGTACAGCTTCGGGAAATTGCATTTGTTATGCTATTCATTATTCTCTTTTTAATTTTAAATAATATCGCTATTTACATTTTTTCTCCTCAAGAAGGAGTGGAAATTTACGGAACTAGTCATGTACTCGTTGATTTGGCTGGACGATATAATATAACCGCGGAACAGCTATTTTATCAATTTAATATCACACTCAAATATTTTGTTGTGATTCCTGCTGCCCTGCTTTTTATCGTAACGACTCATCCGAGTGAGTTCGCGGCTTCTTTAAATAAGATCGGGGTAAATTATAAAATTGCTTATGCTGTATCACTTGCACTAAGATATATTCCTGATATTCAAAGGGATTTCCGAAATATTGCCCAATCGCAACAAGCACGTGGAATAGATTTATCGAAAAAAGAAAAGCTTTTTAAACGGGTAAAAAATGCAGCATCAATTATCATTCCATTAATTTTTTCAAGCTTGGATCGTATTGAAGTAATTAGCAATGCCATGGAATTACGAGGCTTTGGAAAAAATAAAAAGCGCACTTGGTACAGTGCGAAACCATTTAAACGGGCGGATTACATTACAATTCTTTTAGGAGTCTGTGTATTAGTAGTTTCATTGTGGATTACATTTCATGATGGAAGTCGATTTTATAATCCGTTTTTGTGATTATTATTTACCTCTCAAAACAATAACTTTAGATAGATAAAAGGAGAAAGAGGATGCAAAAAAAAGGACAATTAGAAGTTTTTAACTTACATGAAATAATAAAAGATCAAAAGGATTACACAAACTTTATCGTAAGCGAAGTTAATGACCACGCTCTTAGAATAGCTGTAATAAATGGAGAATTCCATTGGCATAAGCACGAAGATTGTGATGAATTATTTTATGTATTAGAAGGGGAACTTTTCATAGACTTAGAAAATGATAAAACGGTTTCATTGAAACCAGGTGAAATATTTACTGTACCTGCTAATACAATGCACCGAACTCGTTCAAATGAAAGGACAGTTAATTTATGTTTTGAAAAGTCGATTAATGATATAAAAGGAGATATTAGTAAGTAATCTTGTCCAAGATAGGATTGAAAGAAGCGAACAACCTATATAGTAGGTCATTCGCTTTTTTATTTTTGTTTAGGAGACTGGAATTTTTGCACTTTCATTACACAAAAACAAATTTGTGTTCTAACCGAACGAATTTTTGTCGAAACTGCATGAATTGTGATCCGAACTGCGTGAATTTTGACCTGAACTGCACGAAAACCCGGTCGAATTGCACGAATAGTTTTTTCACCTATAAAAAGATGCTTTCCCCACAAAAATAATCCATTGCGTTCTAAACATTTACAAAACTATACCGATATATATGTTAGGAAAATATACATCAAATTGATTTGACATAATATGACCATCTAAAGGATTTTTGTAATAAAGATGACTATAAATATAGGAACTAAAAATTGATTTCCTGGAACCAAAATAGATAAAAGGCTTTAAAAGGAGTGAACCAAATGGTACGTATTAGTGGATTGGCCAGTGGCATGGATATCGACCAAATGGTAAAGGATTTAATGAAGGTCGAGCGGATGCCATTAGATAAATTAAAACAGAAAAAGCAAACACTCGAATGGCAGCGCGATGATTATCGTTCAATAAATACATTACTTTTTAACTTTCGAACAACTTTAACGAATATGAAATTAACGCCTTCATACCGAGTTCGAAGTGCGGTGTCTACGAATGATTCGTTATTAACAGCAACTGCAACGAGTGGGGCAGCGATGTCTTCGTATACAATTTCTAAAGTAAAACAATTGGCAACAGCGGCAACCAAGGTTAATGCAGGTTCAATATCCAATGACCCTAAAAACAAAGTAGATTTAAATGCAAGTTTAATGAGTCAAGAATCAAAGCTATCAGGTATGACATGGGAACAAGGTGTCGTTGAATCCAAATCTATTAGTGTATCTTCTGACGATGGTATTGTTTCTTTCTCATTAGATGGGGCAACAGTAAAAATAAGTGCTGGAATGAATATAAAGGTTGATGGAAAAACATATAAAGTTGTTACTGGGAAAACTCAAGATCAACTTGCAGATAATGAAGTGTTGTTTGACCAAGGACCAAAAGATTCTAATACAGAAGCTACCTTAACATTTATGTCACTTAAAAAAGGTAGTACTGTAAAAATTGATTATGTAGCTGATAAAAAAGTAGAAAACAAAAAAATTACAGCAGATACAAAAGAATTTCAACTAAGTCATGGTGCTATATATTATAACGAAAGCGACATAAATTCAGTCTTTTCTTTAAAGATAAATAATGAAAACTATACGCTTGGTACAACAAAAGATGGCGAAACTGAAATCTTGGACAAAGATAATAAATCTATAGGTACCTTAAATAAACAGACTGGAAAAATAAAGTTTAATGATGAATTCTCAACAATGTTAAAAGATTTAGCTGATTCGAAAGAGGAGAACGGAGAGGAAGATTTAACTTTTGATGTTGAAATCCAATATCAACAAAACTATTCAAAGTTTAATATAGAAACCTATACTTCCAAATACCCAGATGGTGTATCAGAAAATATTTTCATTGAAGGAACAGATTCTTTAAATAAAGTTATGTCAAAAGTCAACAATTCCAATGTGGGAGTAACGATGTTTTATGATTCTCATACCGATCAAATGACTTTAACAAGAACAGAAACTGGAAATTTTCATGGAAATTCTAAATATATTGTTGATAGCGATGGGAACCTTGCGGAAAATCCCAATTACACAGAAAGCGACCAAGAAATTTTTACTTCTGGTGACTTCATAAATAAAGTTTTAAAATTCGAGGGAGCTAAAGAAACCGGCGGTGAAAACGCAATTTTCGAAATCAACGGTCTCCAAACTGAACGTACATCTAACACGTTCGAAATGAACGGTGTTACCTTTACACTGAAAAAGACCTTTGAGACAGCCGAGAGTGTTACAATAAAAAATGACTCATCCAAAGTCTTCGATAATATCAAAGCATTCGTAGATGAATACAATAAATTAATAGATACAATTAATAAAAAAATTACTGAAGATCGATACAGAACATACACACCGTTAACTGATGATCAACGTGAACAGCTTTCAGATAAGCAGCAAGAGCTGTGGGAGGAAAAAGCAAGAAGTGGACTCTTAAAAGGGGATCCGATCCTTTCAAGTGTTCTTTCACAAATGAGGATGTCTATGTATCAGCCCGTTAACAATGCTGATGTTGCTTCTGCTTATAAGCAATTGGCTGCAATCGGAATCAAAACAACTTCAAACTATCTTGAGGGTGGTAAGCTTGAGATTGATGAAGCAGCTTTGAAAAAAGCAATAGAAAATGATCCGACATCGGTGGAAAATTTATTTAGAGGAACAGGAGATTCAACTGATTCAAAAGGGATCATTCAACGATTATATGATGATGTTTCTACAACGATCAATAAATTAAATGACCGTGCAGGGAAAGCTTATTCTACAAACCAACAGTTTACAATTGGAAAAAATCTTGATGATGTCGACAAGAAGATTACTTCCTTTACGGCACGTTTAAAGCAAATTGAAGACCGCTATTATCGTCAGTTTACAGCGATGGAACAAGCGATTCAAAAATCGAATAACCAAATGAACTATTTATTACAACAATTTAGTAGCGGCCAATAATTTGACAAGAAAGGAGTGGTCAAAATGGCAATGAGTAATCCATATCAAACATATCAAAATAACTCTGTAACGACTGCTTCACCAGGGGAATTAACATTAATGCTTTACAACGGTTGTTTGAAATTCACACATCTCGCGAAAACAGCCATTAAGCAAAAGAATATTGAGGAAAAAAATCAAAATATCCTAAAAGCTCAAAATATCATTCAGGAACTAATGGTTACCTTAAATATGGATCAAGAAGTTTCTAAAAATATGATGTCATTATACGATTATATCCACCGTCAATTAATCCAGGCAAATATTAATAATGACATTGCTATCCTTGAAGAGGTAGAAGGATTTGTTACGGAATTTCGTGATACATGGAAGCAAGTGATTCAATTGAATCGAAAGCAGCAATATGGTACTCAAGGTGGACAAGCATAATGACACCGATTCAAGAATGCTTTAAACTAACCGAAGAAATGATTGAAGTATTACAAGCAACTAATGAAGAAGAGCGTGATGTTACCATTGAAAAAGTTGAAAATTTTCTCGAAAGAAGAGAGAAACTGTTAGAATACATCAAACCTCCTTTTTCGGAAGAAGAACAGCTTTTGGGTGATCGCTTAGTCTTACTTGGTAAGCAATTAGATGTGCTGTTAATGAATTTAAAACAAGAAATTCAAAAGGATATGAACGGACTCAATCAAAAGAAAAAGTCACTAAATCAATATGCAAACCCTTATTCTAATCTTCAAAATGATGGATATTTTTACGATAAAAGAAAATAGAAAATACCACCTACCAGGTGGTATTTTTCGTATAATTTAAATGAATTCTAGATTAGACTTAAAAGAAGACGAATATATAAATCAGATCGCATACCAACATATGATAATCATATCTCCCAATCTCATCTTTCCTCCAATGATAATTGCCACAAATCTTTCATACTTTAATATATTGATTTTCTGCTTTACTTTGGTAAAATAGATTGATGACAAAATACCTATAACAACACGAAATGGCAAATCTATCGAAAGGTAGAGACGCAAAGCTTCAGATCTAAAGTCTTTGACTATGATGGCTGGGTTACCGAATGTATATTACGTATATTCCTAGCTGCCCTATTTTATTTAGTGCAGTTTTTTTATTGCTACTGGGAAGAAACTTGTTAGTTTCATTGTGTCGGTTAATACTTTATATCGGTGATTCTTTACACATTTGTGAAGAGTAGACATCAAACATTTGCGTTTCAATCCAATAAATAGATTATAAATAAATGAGGATATGGAGGAGTATAAAATGGTTATTGAGTCTAATATTTCACAAATAAACAATGAGTCTCATTCATGGGAAGAATATTCGGAAGTCTATTCAAAAATACGTTTGAGTCAAAATCAGGTAAAGAGAATATTGAATCAAAGTTTACAACCTTTAAAATATGTAAACATAGAGATTAACAACAACGAAAAACTTGAATTGAAAAAGGAACAAATTGTGGAGTTACTCTTGATTAACTTAAAAAGAAATGAAGTAGTTGAACTAATACATATGCTACAATTGATACTTGGTAGAAAATCAGAAATCTCTTCTTATATAAAATATATACTAATAGGAATATTGAGCAATAATAACTACGACTGCTGATATAAGGCTTCTTATTATCTCCTTTATTAGATATTTTCCAAATACCTCATATGATTTTTCGCACCTAAACATGACAGCTAGGGGAACATAATAGTTGTAAAATTCTTTAAAGATTTCAAATCTCCCTACCGATATAAAGAATAGTTAATATAAGGAAGGGAGATTTACTGATGATTAAGCACCTTGGAGGACAAGTGCAGCCCGTATCAACTATTACTAACTCGGTTCGTAGAGAAACTAACGGTATGAATACAACAGAATCGTTTCAATCACAGCAACAACAAAATACTATTAGAGAAACGGTATCAAAAGATAAGTTAGAAAAAATCGTAGACAGTATGAATGATTTCGTTTCTGCATCAAATACCCATTTAAAATTCGAGTTTCATGATAAATTAAATGAGTATTACGTAACTGTCATTGACGATATAACACAAGAAGTGGTCAAAGAAATTCCTTCAAAAAAAATGCTTGATATGTATGCAGCAATGACTGAATTTCTAGGAGTTATGGTTGACAGAAAGATTTAAAATTTATTATTTAAAGAAATGATAAGGCTTTCTTAAAACATATTATGTTTCTAATTCGTCACTCTAAAAATTATTAAAAGAGGTATTCCAATAGCGAATACCTCTTTTTTTGCTATTTAAAATTAATAATATGGGTAAGGATACCCATAGTAAGGATAAGGGTAAGGATATCCACCATAAAATCCAGGTGCTAATAATGCGGATGTCGCTAAGCCTCCCAGAAATCCTCCAAAGAAAGGACCTCCAAAGAATGGTCTTCCAAAACCGAATGGCCTACCAAAGCCAAATGGTCTTCCAAAACCGAATGGCCTGCCAAAGCCGAATGGTCTTCCGAATCCAAACGGTCGGCCAAATCCAAATTGTCTTGTTTCGTCGAGAGTTATCGGTTCACGGACACTCCAGTCTGGTACTTGATAATATTCAGGGTTCATTCTTTCTCCTCCTCAATTTTTTTATAAACGTTTTCCCTAAAGATTATGAAAAAAGCTGATAGGGCGCTTGGGTTGTTGTCACAATTAATAAAAAAATACAGAAATATTATCATGGTTGTGCTATAATTTTCTCAAAATTAGGACAATAACAGGGGGATATCATGGAAAAAACTATAGAAAGACAATTCTCTACAGGGGTAATAGAACAGATACGAAATAAATTTAATCTAGATTCGGAGTATAAAAAACTTGGAGATTTTGAAAATTATGTTTATGAAGTTTATGAAAATGGACAGCCAAAAATTTTAAGGGTAACCCATAGCTCTCACCGATCAAAGCAGCAGCTTGAATCAGAAATAGATTGGATTCGGTATTTACACCAAAGTGGGATCAGGATTCCAGCAGTTTATCTTTCACCGAGTGGAAAGTTAGTGGAGGAATTTGCAGTCGAGAATTCATTTTTTTTCGCGAGTCTTTTTGAAAAAGCCTCTGGGTATTCAATTAAAATAGATGAACCTGCTTTTAATGAAAAATTATTTTATAAGTGGGGAAGAATGATTGGGAAGATGCACCGACATACAAAGGATTATCAGCAATCAAAAGGAATTGTTTCAAGATACCATTGGGATGAAAACGATCTTCTTGATTTTGAAAAATATTACACAGGTGAAAATTCCTTATTGTTAGAAAGTGCAAAAAGTGTAGTAGCAAAAATTAAACAATTGCCTCAAAATAAGAACAGCTATGGATTAATACATACGGATATTCATCATGGGAATTTTTTCTATGATGGTGAGGAGATTTATGTCTTTGATTTCGATGATGCATCCTATCAATATTTCGTCTCGGATATTGCGATTCCACTTTATTATGCTGTAAATTCAAAGCATTTTTTTGGAACGAGAGAGGAACGGAATCAATTTGCTCATAAGTTTTTAACAGCATTTCTCGATGGATACAATGAGGAAAATCAGTTAACACGTGAATGGCTTGAGAGAATTCCATTATTTTTACAGCTTCGTGATATCGATTTATATGCTGTTTTTAATAAGAAAATTGCTCCTGAGGATCGAAATGAGCGTGTCGTTCATTGGATGAGTGAAATTAAAGAAAGAATCGAAAAGAATGTGCCAATAGTAGATATAAGTGTTTGATAAAAAGGAAGGAATGAATAGTTGGAGAATATAAAAAGCATGAATATACTCAAGCCTTCTTATATATATTGAATTGAGGTGTCTAATACTTTAGATCACTCTCTATTTTTTTGTTCTAGAATAAGAAAGGATGCTTAATCAGACAATTTTTTTCAAAATGAAATAAAAGGGGCTTTCATTTGGGAAAGACAATTTTCCTACGCGTGGCCAAGGTTAATATAGGGTATAAAAACTACTGTTTCGACAAGAACTATAAACATGTGACAAATTCGACGAAATTTTCTTTGGTTTTAAGCAGGAATTTGGACGGGTATAATAGAAATATATAAACATAGCATTAATATTAGGTAAAACTTTTATTAATTTGCTATACACAAGCATTACTAATGACAAGGAGGATTCCATATGATGAACTACAACATTCGTGGCGAAAACATTGAGGTAACTCCAGCAATTCGAGAATACGTAGAGAAAAAGGTCAGCAAGCTTGAACGTTATTTTACTGAAGTACCTGAAGCAAATGTACATGTAAATTTAAAAGTGTATCAAGATAAAAAAGCAAAAGTTGAAGTCACCATTCCTTTACCACAATTGGTTTTAAGGGCAGAGGAAGTCAATGACGATATGTATGCAGCAATAGACTTAATCGTTGACAAACTAGAACGACAAATTCGAAAACATAAAACAAAAGTTAACCGCAAATTGCGTGAACAGGGAAGTACACAGGAATTTTTCACTAACGGGAACAGCCACGCTGAAGCCGAAGATGACCTTGAGTTGGAAGTTGTTCGTACGAAACAATTCGATCTCAAGCCGATGGATAGTGAAGAAGCTGTATTGCAAATGAACATGCTTGGCCACAATTTCTTCGTCTACACAGACGCTGAATCAAATAATACAAACATCGTTTATCGTCGTAGAGACGGAAAATACGGATTGATTGAGACAAAATAATATAGTTTCTTTAAACATACACTCAAAAAACACATGAGATTACTGCTAAATCTCATGTGTTTTTTTGTGCGTAGCATGTAAATGAAGGATAAATCAAGCATATTAAAGAATAAAAATAAAAGAAACGAGTTTGTTAGGAGGGGGATTGTGAGTAAGCATTTTTTATCAGCAGCAATAATCATCTTAAGTTTATCCATCATTTATTGTGGTATGCAAATAGGTATATCAAATAGTAATCAAAAAAATAAAAAAGAAGTTAGTAATTTGGATAAAGGGCTGCTAACTATAGAAGAAACTGCGAAATATTTAAGTATGTCAGTTGATCAGCTTGAAGAAATTATTTTCCACCAAGATATCGAAAGGGCAGATCTAACCAGTTTTGATATATATGAATTTATACCCTATATTAAAGTGAATGATGAAAAATATTTTAATAAAGTTCAAGTGAACGAATGGATAAAATATAATGCAACAGAATGGGCAGAAATAAATTATTAGTAGTTGCTTAAATGTAAAGCTATAATAAAAGGAGTAAATTTCGAAATAGGGGTGGCATCATGAAAATAGATGAGACCGATCGCAAAATTCTTCAATTACTTACGGAAAATGGCCGCCTATCGTATGCAGATATTGGTAAACAATTGAATTTATCAAGGGTAGCCGTCCGTGAACGCGTAAATCATTTAATGAATAACGGAGTAATCGAAAAGTTTTCCGTAGTTATAAACTCTGAAAAAGTTGGGAAGCATGTTTCCGCTTTTTTTGAAGTGGATTGTGAACCTGCTTTTTTAGTGGAAGTCGCCCAAAAGCTCGCTGATAATCCTAATGTCGCCAGCTGCTATCAAATGACCGGTCCAAGTACATTACATATGCATGTATTAGTGGAGGATTTTTCTAGCCTCGAAAACTTTATCAATAACGAGCTTTATTGCTTAGAAGGTATTACAAGAGTAGAAAGTAATATCCTCCTAAGAAGATTCAAAAGCCGTAACGGACTTAAACTATAAGGAAAATATTTTATTAAAATCATTCAGAAAAAACTCCCAAAGCGGTCGTCAAAGAGGCCAAATGACTCCCGTAACCCGAGAAAAACCCTCGGAACGGTCGTCAAAGAGGCCAAATGACTCCCGCATCTCAAGAAAAACCCGAAGAGCAGTCATCAAGGAGGCCCGATGACTCCCGTAACCCAATGAAAAACTGCAGAGCGGTCGTCAAAGAGGCCAAATGATTCCCGTAACCCAAGAAAAACCCGCGGAACGGTCGTTAAAGCTGCCCAATGACTCCTGTATCTCAAGAAAAACCCGAGGAGCGGTCGTCAAAGATGCCCGATGACTCCCGTAACCCAATGAAAAACTGCAGAGCGGTCGTCAAAGCGGCCCAATGACTCCCGTAACCCAAGAAAAACCCGCGGAACAGTCGTCAAAGAGGTCCAATGACTCCCGTAACCTAAGGAAATTCCGCAAAGCGGTCATCAAAGTTGCCGAATGACTCCTGTGACCATAAAAAAACTCCTGGAACGGTCATCAAGCCGCTGAATCATGCCCACCCCCAGAAAATCTCTCAAATCTATCCTTAAAACCACCAAACAAAACTCACAACCCGCAAAAAAGAGATCCCGAAAAAATAACCATACCACATCATTCATGTGTGTCTTCACCACCTATATTTAAAAAATTTAAAATCTTTTTATAGAATATAATAATAGTTTTCTATATAATCATATTTATAGAAAAGTAATTCCGTTTGTAAATTAAAATCAATTAAAAAACGAACAAATGTAAACAAAAAGAGGGTATATTCATTTGGAATAGGGAGTGGGGAGAAGTGAATCTGGATCATCTGTATCAACCGTATTCTTCCATTCGTAATACGGTTTTTGCAAGAAACGGGATGGTAGCAACTTCACAGCCTTTAGCATCACAGGCTGGTCTTGAAGTTCTCCGTAAAGGGGGAAATGCAATCGATGCGGCGATTGCAACTGCAGCTGCACTAACTGTCGTAGAACCGACTTCAAACGGAATTGGCGGTGATGTTTTTGCACTTGTTTGGACCAATGGAAAGTTGCATGGATTAAATGCCAGTGGCCCGGCACCTAAGTCCATTTCAATTGAAGCCGTTCGTGCACGAGGACATGAAAAAATGCCCACATATGGTGTGATTCCAATTACTGTTCCAGGTGCTCCGGCGGCATGGGCAGAGCTTTCGCAAAGGTTTGGGAAACTTTCCTTACAAGAAGTATTAGAACCAGCTATCCGTTACGCTGAAGGAGGCTATCCTTTAACACCTATTCTCGGGAAGTATTGGCAGCTGGCATACAGACGATTTAAGGAAATGTTAAAAGATGAAGAGTTTAAACCTTGGTTTGAAACATTTGCTCCAAATGAAAAAGCACCGAATATTGGTGAGATGTGGAGATCACCAGGTCATGCAGCTACTTTAAGATCGATTGCTAATACAAATGCTGAGAGCTTTTACCGTGGGGAATTAGCTGGAAAAATAGTTGAATATATTCAAAAGTATGACGGATTTTTATCAAAAGAGGATTTAGCTGATTTCCGTGCCGAGTGGGTCGAACCGATTTCTACAAATTATCGAGGATATGATGTGTGGGAAATACCACCGAATGGGCAAGGGCTTATAGCATTGATGGCTCTTAATATCGCTAGAGGTTTTGATTTTGTCGAAAAAGAAACAGTTGATACATACCACAAACAGATTGAAGCTATAAAGCTTGCCTTTACCGATGGAAAGAATTTTATTACCGATTCAAGACATATGAAGCTTGAAACAGAGCATCTGCTTTCGGAAGAATATGCAAAGGCAAGACGTGCACTTATTAGTGAAACAGCGATTACTCCTGATCCATATCAACCACCAAGTGGAGGAACCGTTTATTTAGCGGCAGCTGATCATGAAGGGAATATGGTGAGCTTTATTCAAAGTAATTATATGGGCTTTGGTTCTGGAATTGTCATTCCTGGTACAGGTATCTCGCTGCAAAACCGTGGACACGATTTTTCTCTAGATCCTGAGCATGCGAACGCATTACAGCCGGGAAAGAAAACATACCATACGATTATTCCGGGCTTCCTGACAAAAGACAATGAAGCTGTTGGGCCATTTGGTGTTATGGGTGGTTTTCTACAGCCACAAGGACATTTCCAAGTGATCATGAATACGGTCGATTTTCTTTTAAATCCACAAGCAGCACTGGATGCACCACGTTGGCAATGGATTGAAGGTAAAAAAGTTGAAGTTGAACCTAATTTTCCAAACCATATAGCTCTAGCACTTATTAGAAAGGGCCATCAAATCCAAATTAAACCGGATTCAGGAGGCTTCGGCCGAGGGCAAATTATTTGGAGAAATACTGAAACCGGTGTTCTAATGGGCGGGACAGAATCAAGAACTGACGGATCGATTGCTGCTTGGTAAGAGAAGTTTTTCCTAAAAGGTAAGAAAGCATAAAATTTACTAAAGATATTAGGCATGAAAAGTGTCTGCTGTGTCTAGCTCCAGCGCCTATCGGATAGCGGATTTCTCCGTCTTCTCCCTACGATAAGTCAACATCGACTCTTCCCTTGCCGTGTCTCCTTTATCTCAGTCGAAGACTATGAAATCCGTACGCTAGAGCTGCGGCGCTTGCGCTTTTCCTAATAGCATCTTAAAAATACGGTCAATCTAAAACTAATGATATTGGCATATGAAAATCAACAATGAACGCACATCAAAAGATTAAGCATTTAAAGGAAGTTGATATAAATGAAACAACGTGATATTTTTGTTGCCTTTTTCCGTTCAGGTATGCTCGGATATGGCGGGGGGCTTTCGGCCATTCCTCTTATGCATAGGGAAGTTGTAAAAAACTATAAATGGATGGACGATGAAGAATTTTCGGATATACTTGCTCTAGCTAATACGCTTCCAGGTCCAATTAATACGAAAATGTCAGGTTATATTGGCTGGCGGGTTGGCGGATTTTGGGGAATGATGAATGCTTTAGCGGCAACTGTACTTCCAACGGTCATTTTAATGATAATTTTATTAACTGTTCTACACGCCTATAATGACAAACCATGGGTAAGAGGAATGTCCAGAGCTGTTGTTCCAATTGCCGGTGTAATGCTTGGAGTGTTAACCTGGGATTTTATCAAAAAGTCCAAAAATTCAATGGGATGGATTTCTACTATTATTGTCATTGTTATTAGTATTGTTGTGATGAATATACTAGGACTTCATCCAGCTATTATGATTGTAGGACTTTTAGTTGCAGCTTTATTTTCTAAACAGAAAAAGCTTGAGAAACAGGTGAAAGCATCATGATCTATTGGCAAATTTTTATTTCAAATTTTATGGCAAACTTTTTAGGATATGGTGGGGGACCTGCATCTATTCCTCTTCTTGAACATGAAGTGGTGGATCGTTATAGCTGGTATACCGTTCATGAATTTAGCGAAATGGTTGCTTTAGGAAATGCATTGCCAGGGCCAATTGCTACGAAAATGGCCGGCTTTATCGGGTATGACCAAGGCGGGATTCTAGGAGCAATCGTTGGGTTATTTGCGACCGTTGCACCGTCCATCCTATTATTAATTATTTTATTAGGTCTTTTGTTGAAATTTAAAGACTCTCCTAAAGTAAAAAATATGACAAAGCTTGTTCGTCCGGCTATCGCCGTTTTATTAGGAGTTATGACAATCGACTTTTTTACTAGCTCTTATAAAGGAATAGGTATTATCCACACGATCTTTTTAGGCGCAGTTAGTCTCCTTCTGCTAGAAAAGTGGAAGGTAAACCCAGTCTTCGTCATTGGCGGAGCACTTTTATACGGAGCCATCTTCCTCGGCTAAACAAACTTGAGGGTGTCCCAAAAGTGATGAACACAATTGCTTTCGGGATTACCCTCTGTTTTTATGTTTTTTAACCGCCTTCTCTTGTTAGTAATTTGTAAATCCGAACTGTATTTTTGTTGTTTAGTTGTCACTTGATAGCATACAATGTTAAAATTTAATTAGGTACAAAATTATGGATTTTTTTGTGAGAGATTTTTGTTTTTTTCAACATAATAAACTTTCTCACATTTTAGATATAATGAGATCTTAACGACTATTGCCTTTTTCGTAAAATTTTTAAAATCCTGATATAATTTAGTTTCTGGGCATCTTTTCTTATAAAAGTCTATCTTTTCAAAAGGTAAAAGTTGTTTATTAAAAAGTTATGATTCAAATTACAGTTACATTTAAGAAAAGAGCCTTAAATATAAAGGAGCGTTTACTAAATGGTTGCTTTTTTAGAAAAAGTTTTTGATGCAAATAAACGTGAAATTAAACGACTTGATAAGTTAGCAAGTCAGATTGAAGAACTAGCCTCCGATATGGAAAAGCTGTCTGATGACCAGCTTAGAGAAAAAACTGAGGAATTTAAACAACGCTACCAAAATGGTGAGACGTTGGATGATTTATTAGTAGAAGCATTTGCTGTTGTTCGGGAAGGTGCCCGCAGGGTGCTTGGTCTATATCCATACCATGTACAGCTAATGGGGGGTATTTCTTTACACGAAGGAAATATCTCAGAGATGAAAACCGGTGAAGGTAAAACATTAACAGCAACAATGCCTGTTTATTTAAATGCGATTTCTGGAAAAGGTGTTCACGTTGTTACTGTTAATGAATATTTGGCTAGCCGTGATGCTACCGAAATGGGCGAGCTATATCAATTCTTAGGTTTAACAGTCGGATTAAACTTAAATAGCATGTCAAGCGAGGAAAAACAGGAAGCTTATGCTGCCGATATTACTTATGGAACAAACAACGAATTTGGTTTCGATTATCTTCGTGACAATATGGTGCTATATAAAGAGCAGCGTGTTCAACGACCTTTAAATTATGCTGTCATCGATGAGGTTGACTCCATATTAATTGATGAAGCAAGGACACCGCTAATCATATCTGGTCAAGCACAAAAATCGACTTCTTTATATATTCAAGCGAATGCTTTTGTTCGTACATTGAAAAAGGAAGAAGACTACACATATGATGAAAAAACGAAAAGTGTTCAATTAACAGAAGAAGGGATTAATAAAGCTGAACGTTCTTTTAGTATCGAAAATCTCTTTGATATTTCTCATGTAACGCTAAATCACCATATTAATCAAGCATTGAAAGCCATTGTCAGTATGCATCTTGATGTGGATTATGTTGTTCAAGATGGCGAAATTGTCATTGTTGACCAATTTACTGGTCGTCTCATGAAGGGACGTCGCTTTAGTGATGGCCTTCACCAAGCCATTGAAGCTAAAGAAGCCGTTGAAATTCAAAACGAAAGTATGACAATGGCAACGATCACGTTCCAAAACTACTTCCGTATGTATGAAAAGCTTTCAGGTATGACAGGTACAGCGAAAACAGAGGAAGAGGAATTCCGAAACATCTATAATATGAGAGTTATCGTAATTCCTACAAATAAACCAATCGTTCGTGATGACCGACCAGACTTAATTTATGCTAGTATGGAAGGCAAATTCCACGCTGTTGTTGCAGATATTGCCGAACGTCATCAAAAAGGCCAGCCGATTCTTGTGGGTACAGTTGCAATTGAAACTTCGGAATTAATTTCAAGCTTACTAACGAAAAAAGGTGTTCGACATAATGTATTAAACGCAAAAAACCATGAACGTGAAGCGGAAATCATTGCTGAAGCCGGTCAGCAAGGTTCTGTGACGATTGCAACGAATATGGCTGGTCGTGGTACAGATATCAAACTTGGTGATGGTGTGATAGAGATTGGTGGTCTAGCTGTTATCGGTACAGAGCGCCATGAATCACGTCGTATTGATAATCAGCTCCGTGGACGTTCAGGTCGTCAAGGAGATCCAGGGATTACACAATTCTATCTTTCCATGGAAGATGAATTGATGCGCCGCTTTGGTTCTGATAATATGAAAAACATGATGCAGCGTCTAGGTATGGACGATTCTCAACCCATCCAAAGTAAAATGGTTTCTCGTGCGGTTGAATCTGCTCAAAAACGTGTAGAAGGGAATAACTTTGATGCACGTAAACAGCTTTTACAATATGATGATGTATTACGCCAACAACGTGAAATCATCTATAAACAACGTAATGAAGTAATAGACTCTGATAATTTACGAGAAATTGTTGAAACAATGATTTACTCTATGATCGAACGGATGGTTCAGCTTCATACCCCAGGTAATGAGGAAGAAGAGAGCTGGAATCTCCAAGGATTAATTGATTATGTTAACGGCAACTTGCTTCCAGAAGGCGATGTCACAGCTGAACAATTACGTGGCAAAGATCCGGAAGATATGATTGAATTGATAAAAGAAAAAGTAAAAGCTCGATATGATGAAAAAGAAGAATCTTTAACATCCGAGCAAATGCGTGAATTTGAAAAAGTTATTTTACTTCGTGCAGTTGATTCAAAATGGATTGACCATATCGATGCGATGGATCATTTACGTCAAGGGATTCATTTACGTGCATACGGTCAAATTGATCCACTGCGTGAATACCAAAGTGAAGGCTTTGCAATGTTTGAAGGCATGGTAGCAGCGATTGAAGAAGATGCAGCGAAATATGTGATGAAAGCTGAGATTCGAAACAATCTTCAACGTGAGGAAGTAGCAAAAGGCCAAGCAGTGAATCCGAAAGAAGACGGCGAAAAAGTGAAGAAGAAGCCTTTGAAAAAAACGGTTAACGTCGGTCGAAACGATCCTTGCCCATGCGGAAGTGGTAAAAAGTATAAACAATGTCATGGTAAACATGCATAGTTCTTAATTTTAATCTTATATTGAACACATTTTTACTTTATAAAAACGGACAGGTGTAACATGCCTGTCCTATGCTAATTTATCTTCTGAGGTGATACAAATGGAATTATTTGAAATACGTACTGAACTTGAAAAAACAGCTAAAAAACTAGCGGACTTTAGGGGGTCTCTTTGACCTCGAAAACAAAGAAGCTCGGATTGCTGAGTTAGATGAAATGATGCTGGAGCCTGAATTTTGGAATGATCAGCAGGCAGCACAAACGGTTATTAATGAAGCGAATGGCTTAAAGGATATGGTTAATGAATACAAGGATCTTCTTGAAATCCAAGAGAATCTTGAATTAACACATGAACTTGTAAAAGAAGAAAACGACGCAGAACTGCAGCAAGAACTCGAAAATGAAATGCAAGATTTGCTTCAACGCTTAAATCAATTTGAACTGCAGCTATTATTAAGTGAACCTTATGATAAAAATAATGCCATTTTGGAGCTTCATCCAGGTGCAGGAGGTACAGAATCACAGGACTGGGGTTCGATGCTACTCCGTATGTACACACGCTGGGGCGAGAAAAAAGGCTTTAAGGTCGAAACACTGGATTATTTACCTGGCGACGAGGCCGGAATTAAGAGTGTTACTTTATTGATTAAAGGGCATAATGCATATGGCTATTTAAAAGCAGAAAAAGGGGTACATCGCTTGGTGCGAATTTCTCCATTCGATTCATCAGGTCGTCGTCATACGTCGTTCGTATCCTGTGAAGTTATGCCGGAATTCGATGAAAATATTGAAATCGAAATCCGTACAGAGGATATTAAAATTGACACGTATCGTGCAAGTGGTGCAGGCGGTCAGCACATTAACACCACCGATTCAGCCGTTCGGATTACACATTTGCCAACAGGAATAGTTGTTACATGTCAATCAGAACGTTCACAAATAAAAAATCGTGAAACAGCAATAAGCATGCTAAAAGCAAAGCTATATCAACGAGAGATTGAAGAAAAAGAAAAAGCACTCGCAGAAATTCGCGGTGAACAAAAAGAAATTGGCTGGGGAAGCCAAATCCGTTCTTATGTATTCCATCCATATTCAATGGTAAAGGATCATCGTACCAATACAGAAGTGGGTAATGTGCAAGCTGTCATGGACGGAGAATTAGACAATTTTATTGATGCATATTTGCGTTCACGGATCTCATAAAAAACAAAGCTTTCACTTCGGTGAAAGTTTTTATTATAGGCTTTGTTAAAGATAATATTTGAATGACGCGGTTGGCTATTTCTATGATGATTATAGTCAGCTGAACACATCCTCGAACGTACTATATAGTTTATCAAAGTTAATACTTAAAGAAATATTTGAATCCTGAATAATTTTGTCCTATGTTAGATAAAACTATCACCATAGGGTGGTTCATTGAAAGGCCGAACCATATGGGGAATAGATAAGCAGAATTCATAAAGTTGAAACAATTAATGAAAAGCCTTGATCCATCTGCATTTGTGACGATTTGAATGGATATGAGGTATGTAGGGAAGGCTCCAAAAGTAGCTAGGATTGGTATATAGTAAAGATGAAGGGTTTATTTACCAACAAACATAGGAGGTTGACAGATGTGTTTAAGAAATTAGCAGGAGTTCTGATGATTTTAACGCTTTCTTTTAGTTTAGCTGCCTGTGGAACAAGCAGTAAGGACAAAAATACTGCAAAACAAGAGACAACAGGCACCACAGGTACTACAGCCACTGCTGGTGATGCAGCAAAACTTTTTGATCAGAAATGTTCTAGTTGTCACGGGGGAAATCTTGAAGGAAATATAGGTCCAAACTTACAAAAAGTAGGTTCAAAATACAATAAGGATGAAATTTTAAATATCATTAATAAAGGAAAAGGCGGTATGCCTCCTGGAGTAATCAAAGGTACTGATGCAGATGCAGTAGCGACATGGTTATCTGGAAAAAAATAAGCTTAAAATGGAAATGTTAAAACAACCTGATGAATTTTCAACAGGTTGTTTTTTTATGATTCTTTTGTCTTGAGAATAGACTTTTTGACCTATTTCATATTTACTAAGAATTTTTATAAATATTGGGAACTTTTTATTTTTATTTCGCTTTGAAATATAAATGTAATATAATTTTCCATTAACATTGCTGTGTATGATGTTATAATAAATTTGTGATTAATTTCGATATATTACGCCAGCTTTCGATTTTTTTGCAAAAAATAGCGGAAATTAGGACAAGCAATTGAATGAATATGGCATCTAGAAAAATGATCCTAGAAGAGTAAGGTGATTAAATGATAGAAATGCAAAATGTATATAAAAAATATCCGAATGGAATTCTTGCTGCGAATGACTTAAATGTTCAAATCAAACAAGGCGAGTTCGTCTATGTCGTTGGACCTAGTGGAGCCGGAAAATCTACTTTTATCAAAATGATGTATCGTGAGGAAAAAGCAACAGAAGGCAATATAATGGTAAGCGGAATTAATTTAAGTAAATTAAAAAATAACCGCATACCATATTTTCGTAGACAAATCGGCGTTGTTTTCCAAGATTTTAAACTCTTGCCGACATTAACTGTTTTTGAAAATGTTGCTTTTGCACTAGAAGTGATAGAGGAACAGCCTAAAAAAATCAAACAACGAGTGATGGAGGTTTTAAGTCTAGTAGGCTTAAAGCATAAATCAAGAATGCTACCAACAGAACTATCTGGTGGTGAGCAGCAGCGTGTTTCCATTGCCCGTTCAATTATTAATACACCAAAGGTTGTTATTGCGGACGAGCCAACAGGGAATCTCGATCCTGAAACATCTTGGGAAATTATGAACATATTAGAAGAGATCAATACTAGAGGGACAACAGTGGTTATGGCAACACATAACCGAGAAATTGTTAATACAATTAGACATCGGGTAATTGCTATTGAAGGCGGCCGCATTGTCCGTGATGAACAACGGGGGGATTACGGATATGAGGGCTAGAACGGTCAAACGACATCTTCGTGAAAGCTTTAAAAGTTTAGGACGTAATGGATGGATGATGTTTGCTTCTGCTAGTGCCGTAACCATTACGTTATTATTAGTAGGGGTATTCTTCGTCATTATGATGAATATGAATAAAATTGCTTCAGATATTGAGCATGATGTGGAAGTTAGAGTTCATATCGATTTAACAGCAAAACCTCAAGATCAAGAAGCACTTAAACATAGAATTGAAAATTTAAGTCAAGTTCAATCTGTTAAATTTTCTTCTAAGGAACAGGAGCTTCAAAATTTAGTCAACAGTATGGGGAATGATATGAAGCTTTTTGAACAAAATAATCCCCTGTATGACGTATTTATCGTAAAAACGAAGAATCCTACAGACACTCCATCAGTAGCGAAGCAAATAGAAACCTTTGACCATGTCGAATCAGCGAAATATGGCGAAGGAAAAGTTGAAAAACTATTTAATGTATTAAAAATAAGTCGAAATGTTGGATTAGTACTTGTTATAGGACTGCTGTTTACAGCCATGTTCTTAATTTCCAACACTATTAAAATTACGATATTTGCAAGACGAAAAGAAATTGAGATTATGAAACTTGTAGGTGCAACTAACTGGTTTATTAGATGGCCATTTCTCATGGAAGGACTTTGGTTAGGAGTAATTGGTTCAATTTTACCGATTCTCATTATCTCGTTTGGATACTATTATTTGCACAGCTTCTTAGCCCCACGCTTAAAGAGTCAATTGATTCAAATACTTGATTTTAATCCGTTTGTGTTCGAAATTACAGGATTACTTCTATTTATGGGCATTTTAATTGGTATTTGGGGAAGCACCATGTCCATTCGACGCTTTTTGAAAATATAAAACAACATAAGCTTAATGGTCGAGGCGAAAGATCTTGCCTCGACATCTATACATATAGTGTTTAAAAAATAATAAGGGGGATTAAGATTGAATAAACGTTCATTGCTTTCAGTTACACTAGCATCTGTGCTAGGATTCGGTTGTTTATTTGCTAATCAATCGGATGCGTTTGCTTCAAAACTATCAAACTTGCAAAACGATAAACAAGATGTAGAGAATAAAAGCTCGAAAATCAAATCAAATATTCAGCAAAAAGACAATAAAATTGACGAGATTAAAGGTAAGCAAAGCGGTCTTGAAAGCCAGTTGGCAACACTAGATATTAACATTGCTGACACTAATGAAAAAATACAAGAAAAACAAGAGCAAATAAATGATGCTAAAAAGGCTATTGATAAATTAAAAACAGAGATTGATGCATTAAAGAAACGAATTGAGGAACGAAATCAACTATTAGATCAACGTGCACGTACAATGCAGACAAATGGTGGCGGATCAGTCAATTATTTGGATGTGATTTTAGGGGCAGAAAGTGTTGCTGACCTCATTGACCGCGTGTCTGCTGTTACAACATTAATTAATGCAGATAAACAAATTATTGAAGAACAAAAACGAGATCAAGCAACATTAGAGAAAAAACAAGCAGATGTAGAGAAAAAGCTAAAAGATCTACAAGTAATGCAAAGCAAGCTTCAATCTATGAAAGCTGAATTCAATCGCCAAAAGGCACAAAAAAATGCAATAATGAAAGAACTCTCTAAACAGAAGAAACATCTTGAAGAAGAAAAACTATCATTAGAAGAAGAACAATCTATTCTATCTGCACAAAAATCAGCTATTGAAAAAGCTATTCAATTAGAAAAGGATCGTATTGCTGAAGAACAGCGTGCAGCTGCAGAGCGTGCGAGACAGCAGCAACAGAAGCAACAACAACAACAACAGCAACATAATTCAAATGGAAATGTTGGAGGAGGAGGCACTTCTGGAACACCGCCAGTTTCCTCTGGTACATTTATGCGTCCTGCACAAGGTTATATTTCATCTGGCTTTGGCTATAGATCCTTTGATGGTGGTTTTCACTATGGTGTTGATATCGCCAAAGGTGGAACCGTTCCTATTGTAGCTGCAGGTGATGGTGTCGTTGCACGTTCATATTTATCTTCCAGCTATGGAAATGCCGTTTTCATCACACACTCAGTAAACGGAAAAATTTATACAACGGTCTATGCTCATATGAGCTCCCGTTTAGTTGGTGAGGGTGCTGCGGTTAGAAAAGGACAAATCATCGGATACATGGGAAATACCGGTGAATCATTTGGGCAGCATTTACATTTCGAATTTTATATCGGCAATTGGACTGCATCCCATTCAAACGCTGTAGATCCAAGAAACTATATCAGCTTTTAAAGTTAGAACCACATCACTGTGGTTCTTTTTTTATGGAGAATACTAAGTCTAATTCGCTGAATAAATTTTTCATAAATCTCTGATAGGGATTCAAAAGAAAATTTCTATTACTTATGTGTTTATCTCAATCGAAATATCCTTCTTTTCATATACTGGTTTAAAAGACCATAGAAACTTTTATTTGGATTGAGAAAGTTAATATAAATAATGTGAGGTGATTATAGGATGCCATTCTATCCGCAATATCCAGGGAGAGGGCCGCTTCAGAGAAGACCGCTTCAAAGAGGACCATTTATGAGAAGTGTATCTCTTCCTACTAGAAATATGATGGTACGTTCATCTGGAAGACACCAACTAATGCCTCGTTCATCACAAGGACCGGGAGGCTATCAAAAGGTTTTTCACCATGTTGGGAACGTTACTAATGGAATCAACATGTTAAGACAACTAGGATCATTTTTGCCATTTTTCAAGTAATGCAGTAGAAAAATACCTATGGGCTAGTGTTAAATGATTGTATAAACACTTATCTCGTAGGGTTTTTTAATGGTTACCCTGGTGATAAAATCTTCTGTAGGGTATGCGTGAAGCGATTTCTTTACGAAATAAAACTAGCTGAACGTATACCCTACAGATTTTATTTGAAACAATAATATAGTTTAACAAAGCGTTTTATAAAAATATTAAAGCACATACAACTTCGAAAATAAGAGATATGGTGAAGCAAGGAGATTTATATGGTATGATACATTTGTATTATTAACTAGAAATGGCATGGTTAATAAGATAATCTGTGAGGTTTGTGTTGCAGTAATTTCTATACATAGTATAACTGGGTGTACCTGTGCACCATAGATTTTTTTAGAAAAAGGTTTAACAAAACCAGAGAAATAGGTATCTTGTTAAAGGAGTTCAGGATGACAATTTTTACAATTTTATTAGTAGTTTTTTTCATTTTAAACTTTTTTTTATCAAGTGTGGTAATTTTTTTAGAGCGCAGAAATATTGGAGCAACATGGGCATGGCTACTGGTCTTACTGTTTATTCCTGTAGCGGGATTCATTATATATTTAATTTTTGGACAAAATTTAAGCCGGAGAAGAATCTTTTATTGGAAAGACCAAGAGAAGATAGGCATTAAAGAAATATCACAACGACAAATTGATTTGTTAAGGAATAATGCCTTTCCGTTTCATGATGAGAGAACAGTCCAGTATAAAGAACTTGTATATATGCTCCTTGTTAATGATGATGCGATTTTATCACATGATAATGATGTTGAAATTTTTATCGATGGAAATGACAAATTCCAAGCATTATTTGAGGATATTAAGCAAGCGAAAAATCATATCCATCTTGTGTATTACATTTTTCGAAATGACTTATTAGGCAAAAAGCTAGTTGAATTGCTCACTGAAAAGGCGAAGGAAGGGGTAAAGGTTCGCTTATTGTTTGATGACATGGGTTCTCGGAAGTTACCGCGTAAGTTTTTTAAAGGATTAACTGATGCAGGTGGTGAAGTAGCCGCCTTTTTCCCAGCAAAAATTCCTTTGCTTAACCTGCGAGTCAATTTTCGTAATCACCGCAAGCTTGCCATAATCGATGGAAAAATCGGTTACATAGGTGGTTTTAATATTGGTGACGAATACCTTGGTTTAGATAAAAAATTTGGTTATTGGCGAGATACACATCTAAAGATAACTGGAAAAGCAGTTCTTGCGATGCAAACACGGTTCGTTCTTGACTGGAACCAAGCTTCATCTAATGATATTCGTTACAAAGAGAAGTACTTCCCAGAAATACAATCTGTAGGCTATACCGATGTCCAAATCGTTTCAAGTGGTCCTGATTCAGAATGGGAACAAATAAAAAACGGCTACATAAAAATGATAAATTCGGCCAAAAAATATATATTCATGCAAACTCCATACTTCATTCCTGATGATAGCTTATTAAATGCACTTAAGATTGCGATCTTATCTGGAGTGGATGTTAGGCTGATGATCCCGAATAAGCCTGATCATATGTTTGTCTATTGGGCTACCTACTCCTATGTAGGAGAACTGCTTAAGACTGGGGCAAAAGTGTATATATATGAAAATGGTTTTATTCATGCAAAAATGTTAATTGTTGATGGAAAAATTGCTACGGTCGGAACGGCAAATATTGATAATCGAAGTTTCCGATTGAATTTTGAAGTCAATGCATTTTTGTACAGCCATCATCTTTCAAAAAAGCTTGAAACTATTTATAAAGATGATATGAAAAAATCAAGGGAGCTTACTTTAGAAGCCTATCTTCACCGACCAAGAAGAATTCGGTTTAAAGAGTCAATTTCAAGATTATTATCTCCAATTCTATAAGCTGCACAAAGGCAGGAGTTCAAAACTCCTGCTTATTTTATTATGAAAAGCGACAATATTTTCAAGAACGGCTTTGACATTTTTATTCGTTAGACGTACAATTTATAATATTTTTACAATATTAATTATTGAGGTGTGCATAATGGGCCAATCATTTGAAACGAAAATCGTACATAATTCTTTAAAACAAACCGAGAATATTCGCAGCAAATCAACACCAATCTATCAAACCTCAGCTTTTACCTTTAGTTCATTAGAAGAGCTGGAAGGCTTTTACCATGGTGAATCACCATATCTTTATACTCGAACAGGTAATCCAAACACAGATGAGCTAGGTCAAGCAGTTGCAAATTTAGAAGGTGCTCCAGCAGGAGTAGCAACCTCCTCAGGTATTTCCGCTATTCTTGCTGGTATTCTATCTGTTGCTTCAACTGGTGATCATATCGTCGCGGCAGAAGATATCTACGGCGGCAGCCATCATCTTTTAAAACAAGAATTAAATGAACTTGGGATCGAAACAACCTTTGTTTCGTTTGGAGATGTAAACGAAGTTCGCAGTGCTATTCAAGCTAACACAAAGCTGTTATATTCTGAAACGGTTACGAACCCCTTTTTACGTGTTGAAAATATAAAGGCGCTTGTTCAACTAGGGAAAAAATATAATTTGTATACAATGGTGGACAACACTTTTGCTACTCCATATTTGCTAAATCCCTATCTAGAGGGCGTTCATTTAGTTGCTCATAGTGCAACGAAGTATTTAGGTGGTCATAGTGATGTAACTGCAGGTGTTGTGGTTGGAAATGAAGAGTTAATCATGAAAGCGCGCCAAAAGGTAGTGAATCTTGGCTGTAATTTAAGCTCATTTGAAGCGTGGCTGACATGTAGAGGAATCAAAACAATGGCTCTAAGAATGGAACGTCAAGCATACAATGCCCAGCAGTTGGCGGAGTCTCTCTCGAAAAATTCTCACGTGAAAAAAGTTTATTACCCTACTAATCTATCTACTAAGGGGAATGGAGCAATCGTAACGATAGAATTAAGTGAATCATGTGATATACATCGATTCTTTTCATCTCTAGGGTGGGTAACAATTGTACCTACATTAGCCGGAGTTGAGACGACTGTCTCTTACCCATTAGGTACATCCCATCGTGCCTTATCATTAGAAGAACAGCAAAAAATAGGAATCAATAAACAAGTTGTTCGCATATCAATAGGAATTGAGGAAGCGGAGGATATTATTAAGCAATTTGAAGAAGCGATCCAACTATCTATATTCTAAATTATTTACGAAACATAGCCTTTTCGCACGAAACATTGTCCCAACTGCACGAAATTTGGTCGGAACCGCACAAAATTTAATCCAAACTGCGCGAATATCCCTCCGAACCGCACGGAATAGGACTAATTACCTATAGAAAGCGAGGATCTTTTTCAAAAAATGATCATCAATAAAAATCTTTTTAAAAAAAAGATTGACGAAACATTTGCAACTCTTCTATAATGCAATACAAGAGCAATTTGAAATTTTCAAAATAATAATCGTGTATACTCTTATCGAGAGCGGCGGAGGGACTAGGCCCTTTGATGCCCGGCAACCTTCAAGCAATTTGCTTGAAAAGGTGCTAATTCCTACAGATCAACTATGATCTGAAAGATAAGGGGAGGAACTTGAATGTTAAGCCCTCTTCTTATGAAGAGGGTTTTTTGCTTCCCCTCAAACCCATTTCAATAATCTTCATCTATGTTTACATCATCAACGATACAAAACCATTATTAGGAGGAATATAAAATGACAAAGGAACAATTACAACCGGAAACATTATTATTACATGGAGGACAACAACCAGATCCAACAACAGGATCCCGTACGGTTCCAATTTATAAAACAACGTCCTACGTTTTTAAAGATACGGATCATGCCCAAGGATTATTTGCTCTTGAACAACAAGGATATATTTATTCACGAATTGGAAACCCAACAGTTGACGTTTTTGAACAGCGAATTGCCCTTTTAGAAGGTGGGACAGCTGCAGTTGCATTGTCATCGGGAATGGCGGCCATTGCTTTTTCAATCTTAAATCTTGCTGGTGCAGGGGATGAAATTGTTGCAGCTGGAAACTTGTATGGTGGTACTTTTAATCTATTTGCAAATACACTCCCGAAATATGGAATCACTGTAAAGTTTGTCGATGCAACAGACCCTGAAAATTTTAGAGCAGCGATAACACCAAAGACAAAGGCACTATTTGCAGAAATTATCGGTAATCCGAGCCTTCATGTTTTAGATATAGAAGCGGTTGCAGATGTTGCTCATGGAAACGGAATCCCACTTATTGTCGATAACACATTCGGTACACCTTATTTATCTAATCCAATTAAATGGGGAGCAGATGTCGTTGTTCATTCAGCAACTAAATGGATTGGTGGTCATGGAACCACAATAGGTGGCGTGGTAGTCGATGGTGGCAAGTTTGATTGGAATAGCGATAAATTTCCAGATTTTAAGGAACCAGATTTAAGCTACCATGGAATCCGTTACGGAGTGGATGTCCCACAAGCCTCATTTGCAACAAAATTACGTGTTCAAATATTGCGAGATTTCGGTGCTAGCATAAGCCCTGAAAGTGCTTTTTCATTGCTGCAAGGATTGGAAACATTGCATTTACGGGTTCCAAAGCACAATGAAAATGCATTAGAAGTAGCAAGGTTTTTACAAAACCACCTAGCTGTTGCATGGGTAAATTATACAGGATTAGAAGAACATCCTTCTCATGAGCTTGCCAAAAAATACTTAAAAGGAGGATTCGGTTCAATTGTGAATTTTGGTATAAAAGGTGGAAGGGAAGTAGGAAGAAAAGTAATCGACAGTATTCAGCTATGGTCACACGTAGCCAATGTCGGGGATGCGAAATCACTAATTATACACCCAGCTTCGACTACACATCAGCAATTAAGTGCAGATGAACTTAAATTATCAGGAGTTACGGAAGAGCTAATACGCTTATCAGTTGGACTTGAAGCAGTTGAAGATATCAAGGCAGATCTTGATCAAGCAATTCTAAAAGCAACAAGCATAACGGTTTAATTTGGTCGGTGATAGGATCTAAACAGGTCCTGTCACCTATAGTGTAGGAGGATATAGGAATGACAGTGATTAAGGCAGCTTTATTAGGTTTTGGAACAGTGGGGGAGGGCGTTTATACTGCTATCCAAACCCATCAAACCCACCTAAGATGTATTTTAGGTGCAGAGGTTGAAATCGCAGCAATATTAATTCGTGATTCAGAAAAAGAACGCAAAATTGATGCGGATATTCTAGTGACAACCAATTTTGAGGATATTTTAAACATACCAGACCTTCATGTTATTTTTGAAGCAATTGTCGGAGAAGAACCGGGATATACGTATTTACAGCAAGCAATAGATAGAGGTTTGCATGTTATTACAGCAAACAAAGTGATGTTTGCAAAATATGGTGAATATTTGATCCATAGATCCAGGCAGAAAGGCGTAAAAATTGGCTTTGAAGCGACAACTGCAGGGGGAGTTCCGATCATTCGAACCATTCAACAGTTATTACAGGTTAATCAGATTACAAAAATCCAGGGAATTCTTAATGGTACCTCTAACTTTATTTTAACCGAAATGAGGAAACGAAAGCTTTCATTTGATGAAGCACTAGAACTGGCACAGCAAAAAGGATACGCAGAGGCCGATCCGACGAATGACATAAATGGAAAGGATGCATTCTGTAAACTGATGATATTGAGTCAATTAATATTTGGAGAGCAGCCTAATTGGTCTGAAGTAGGCATAGATGGGATTACCTCGATAACTCAGGAGCAGATTGAGCATACGGAGAGCCTTGGTCAAAGGTATAAACATATTGCACAAATCTCAAAAATAGGAAACTCTATCCATGCCACAGTTAAGCCAATTGTTGTTAACTCAGATCATTCCCTTTACTCCATTGAAGGGGTAGAAAATGCCATTTCAATTGAAGCAAGTCTGGTAGGAAAAATCACCCTTCAAGGACCTGGTGCAGGAAAACTTCCAACAGCAAGTGCAATGATTGAAGATTTTGTTGATATTTTTCAAAAAGAACCGATACATGAAAGAAAATTAGAATATCAAGTACAAGGCCTCTAACATGATGTTGGGGGTCTTTTAATTTTTTCTTAGGGAATAATGAACATTTTTGAATCTTAACAAGTCTATTTATTTGTATTAATTAAATAGCTGTTATTTAAGTGATATTGGTTCAAAATAACTAAAAGATAATAAAAAATACTCGTTCTTAAGTTCAGAAAGAATAGTATTTCTTATCTCTCAAGCGCAAACAGCGAGTTCTCGAAGTATTTTTCAAAGGCAAGAGACTATTTAAAGCATCGTGCGCTTTTCGTGATTGTCAGGGAGTGAAGGAATGGATATAGAACTGACTAAATTAATACGAGAGGCTAAGAAGGGGAGTCAAGAAGCCTTTACCAAGCTTGTCTCGAAATACAAAGCTCAGGTATTCCGTCATGCATATGCCATGGTGAATGACCGAATGGAAGCAGAGGATATTGCCCAAGAAGCATTTGTTAAAGCCTATTTATCACTATCCAAATTAGATAATGAATACGCCTTTGTTTCTTGGCTAACGAGGATTGTGTCTAATCTATGCTACGATAAATTGAAAAAAAATCAAAAACTTAAGGAATTAACAATCGAAACTGATATAAAAATCATGACTAATACGACAGATATCGATCGAAGTCAATTACGACTTGAGTTAAAGGAAGCTTTAAAAAAGCTCTCAATCGATCATCGTACAGCACTTGTTCTACGAGATGTCCAAGGTTTTTCTTATGAAGAAATATCCGGAATTCTCAACATTCCAATCGGAACCGTTAAATCACGCATTAATTCAGCAAGATTGGCGTTAAAAAAAGATCTATCAAGGGGTGATCAAAATGAGTGAACATGTTAGTGATCTTCTCTCCGCTTATATAGATGAAGAATTAAGTGAAGAAGAAAGCATGAAGGTGAAGAGTCATGTTACCAATTGCCATCTTTGCAGTGATGAGTTACATAACCTGATAGAGCTGAAAAATGAGATTTCCATGCTATATGATACGATACCTATTCCTGATAAACATTTTGAAGAAACGGTCATGTCGAAAATAAATAACATCTCATTTGGAAAAAGCGTGTCACAAAAAGTTTTTACCTGGGGAATAAGTATTATTTGTATACTTATGATTTTCATCATCATGGCAAAGGTAAGTTCGGTTTTATACGTGATTGGGACCATCCTCTCCAGCTTTTTTAATATAGGAATCGGTTTATTTCATGCAGCGGCAGCTGCAATAACCTCTATTCCATTTGTATTAGAAATAATTGCCGTAACAACTTTGATTATAGTAGGGCTTTCAATATGGTCTGTTCGTTTTTTACTAATTGGAAAAAATTACAATAAGGGGATGTAGGAAATGAAAGGCAGGAGGACTTTCCTAAGTTTGTTAGCTGTCATTATGTTAAGCTTTCTTCTCATTCCTCCAGTTTTAGCTGCGGAGGATGGCATCGTTCATTATAAAAAAACCGTTATTCCTGAACATGAAAAAATAGAAAATGTAATTGTTCTAGGAAGTGATGCGACTATTAGTGGCGAAGTTACAACGGCAGTAATTGTTATAAATGGAAATTTACAAATCAATAAGACAGCCAAAATAAAGGGACCTGTTCTCGTACTTGGAGGAAAAATAAATCAACAACAGGGAGCCGATGTTTCGGAGCATATCATTTCCTTAAACTTTAATAATCAAACACAGAATAGCTTTATTCTTGGGGGAATTCTATTTCTCTCTTCTTGGATCATTAGATTGATTCTTAGCATGATAACCATATTACTTACCGTTCTTGCTAGCTTGTTTATTCGAAAACGGATTACTCAAATACCTGAGTATATCACCAAAAAAACAGGAAAAGTAATTATAACTGGCTTCATCATTAGCTTTGCCTTATTTGCCTTAAGTGTTCTTTTAACGATTGTTATTATTGGTATCCCAATTGTCATTTTAATTATTTTAGGTATTTTTATTTCTTTTTTCCTTGGTATGGCTTATTTGAGTCACAGAATAGGGGAAGGTATCAAAGTGATAGACGAAAAAACCGATTGGATTAAAATTCTAGTTGGTTCAATAGTGTTAGTTTCCATGATGAATCTTCCATTGTTTGGAGGAATCATATTATTCTTAATTACATGCTATACCTTAGGATTTGTCATTACATGGATGTATCAGAGATTTTCATTAAGAAAAAATAATAAATAAAATCTGTTTTCGTAAAGATAGTTGCTTTTAGTGATAATAAAGAGGAAAAGGAGATCAAAAAAATGGAAGAGATGGTTAAAGGGAAAGTTCTCATACTTTCTGGCTCATTTGGACAAGGACATCAGCAAGTTGCTTATGCTGTTGAGGAAGCCATTCAAAAACGCTCGCCGAATACAGAGGTGGTTGTCGTAGATTTTTTGGCATGGGCCCATCCATATTTCTACCATGTCGCTCATTTTACGTATATGAAAATGCTGAAATATTCACCGAAACTATATGGTTTTCTATATAAAAAAACCTATAAAAAATCAAGTATGTCAACCAAATTAGATAAAATATTATCGGCTGGAATAGGAAAAATGCAAAACCTTATTCAAATGATCCAACCATCTATTATTATTAACACCTTTCCGTTTGCAGCAGCTATTGTATCAAAATTAAAAGAGTATCAGGTAATAGATATCCCTTCTATTACAGTGATTACAGATCATACAAGTCATAGTTATTGGATTCATCCTTTTACTGATCAATATATTGTTGCTTCTGGGAAAGTAAAGCAAAGTCTTGTTGATCTAGGAATAAAAAGGGAAACGGTTGCTTGTACAGGTATTCCTATTCGGTCAAAATTTAGCGAACCATCTAATCGCGATGAGATAAGAAAAAAATATGAACTTGATCCTACTCTGCCAACAATATTAATCATGGGTGGTGGTGAAGGACTAATTGGGAAGGAAATTTTAAAATCTAATGAATTAGAAACGTTACATGAAAAAATACAATTTCTTATAATATGTGGGAAGAACAAAAAGCTAAAGAAAAATTTAGAGAAAGAATTCTACGATTCAAAGCATATAATTAAAATATTTGGCTATACAGAAAACATTCATGAACTCATGTCTGTTTCAGAATTAGTCATTACAAAGCCAGGGGGAGTAACAACATCAGAGGCATTGGTTACAGAGTTACCTATGATCCTTTTTAAACCCCTTCCTGGTCAAGAAGAGGACAATGCACATTATTTAATTCAATCGGGAGCTGCAATTGCAGCGGAGAATTCATTTGATTTGCTTCATAAAATCAATATTATTTTAGCAAATAAAAATATTTTACAGAAATTGAAAAGCAGTGCAAAGAAAATTCAAATGACTAATGCATCATTACATGCGCTTTATGCGATCATCAATGCAAAGGTACAAGTAGGATTAAATTCAGGTCACCAAACTCGGATTGATCGATGGAAGACGAATCGATTATTTAAGAAGTCCCTACTATTTAATCAAGGGCATTAATAAGATAAAGGAAGTTGGATAAATGGTATTCGATATCGCATTTTTTCTTATTATTTTCTATATGATTATCCCGTATATATTATCATTTATAGTGGGATGGAAGGTTTTTCGCAAAGGAAAAGAACAAAAAGAAGTTGCTTTTACATTTGATGATGGACCCGATCCAACATATACAGAAAAATTATTGAACTTATTAGCTCAATACCAAATCAAAGCAACATTTTTTGTTGTAGGATCCAAGGCAGAAAAGTATCCTGAATTAATTTTAAGGATGCATAACGAAGGGCATTTAATAGGTATTCATAATTATGTACATCATTCGAATTGGCTCATGCTGCCTTGGAAAATAAAAAATGAATTAAAACAATCTGCGTTAACAGTAGAAAAAATAACAGGAATCAAACCGACCTATTATCGTCCGCCATGGGGGTTATTAAATCTGTTTGATTTTTTTATTCACAAAGATTTTCATATCGTTTTATGGTCTTTAATGGTAGGAGATTGGCGAATTAAAGGTGGAAGTGAACGAATAAGTAGAAACCTATTAGCAAAAATACAGCCGGGAGATGTCGTGTTATTACATGATAGTGGTGAAACATTAGGTGCAAACAGCGATGCTCCTTACTACACGATTGAGGCATTAAAAACTGTATTTAAAGAATTAAAGCACCAAGGCTATATATATAGACGTATTGATAACATGATTATCGATAAAAAATGAATAAAAATTAATGAGGGGATCTAAAAATTGTTCGAAACATGAAGGATCCCCTCATAAATAGACTTCAACTAACGCTCTTTTGGAAATTCCGTTTGCTTAATTAATGTTAAAAGTCTAGACACTTCTAATAAAAATATATTAAAGCTAACCCAAACTCCTCCGAATGCATAACCAGCGACAAGATCACTTGCAACATGCAAACCTAAATATACTTCACTAACCGCAACCGCAAGTAAAATAAATAGAGTTAAAATGAATACAGCCATTTTAAATAACGCACTTTTGCCGTGTCGAATGACAACATACATGAAGAAGAAAAAAATAACAAACGAACTTAGCGTTTGACTATGTGGAAATGTTTGGCTAAACATTCCTTTTCCACTAGTAATGAAATGAAAAAGTAAGTTCAATCCCTTTCCCAAAAAAACGGCTCCCGCTAAACTAATTAAATAATATTGTAATTCAATTCGTTTGTTTTCTCCTTTTGTTAAAATCCATATAATGGTTAATAGAATGATGACAGCAAGTACTTTCCATGTAGTGATCGAATTTATTATAACCATAATGCTTTTCCAATTAGGAGTAAAAGTGTACATAACAACGGTACGTACAATCGTGTTTAATTGTCCAAACTCATTGCCAATAAAATCTTGTATTAATCCAGCCATTAAAAAAATAAGTGCGATAAGAGTAATTAACACTCCAAAAATAAGGATTTTTGTTTTAAGAAAGCTATTAAATCGTTTAATTGTATTTTCAATTAACAACATCATATTTTCTTTAATCTTTTCCTTATTCGATTTAATTAAAAAATAGGTTAAATAAATCACACCAATTCCGATGCAGGCCAAAGTGACATAAAGCTTGGATTGCTGATGAAATTGCGCCCATTTCGGTCCAAATATTTTTCCTAATGTAATAAATGTTCCGACCCAAATGAAGACCCCAATATAAGCAAAAAATGCATATGTTTTAAAGGAGATACGTGTAATTCCGGAAAATAAACTAGTAATATGACGTACACCAGGGATAAAAAATGAAAATAATAATAGCCGTTTCCCATACTTTTTATTCCATTTTGAAATTTTTTCTATCTTGTCTGGCCCCATATGAAATTTGCTTCCATATTTATAGAAAAAAGGTGCTCCTAGTTTGTAACCAATCCAATAGGATATAGTAACTCCAATAATACCTCCGAGTCCTCCAAACATGATCGATAAATATAAATTTAATTTTCCTTGAAAAACAAGAAAGCCGACATAACTCATTAATATTTCATTTGGAATTGGAACGATGATTAATTCCAGCATAAGTGAAAAAAATAATACAATATAGCTATAATTATCTATTAAATGAAATAACCAATTCAACATTATTGCCACCTCAGATTTTTAAAGCCTGATTACAATTTAAAAGACTCTTTTTTATATAAAAAAGTTCAATTACCACTAGAGTTATTATAAACAATAATTGATATTAATATGGAAAAAAGGAAATGAAAATTTTTTCACTTTTAGGGAATGGTTTATTCTTGTTAATTAGTATGATCTATTATATTAGTTTTGTAGAAGAATCATCATAACTCGTCCTCTCTAGTCATATATTGAAATATCAACAGCAGTTTATAACTATGGGTAGCTTGTATCGATTAGGGGGATTCGCATGAAGCGGAAATGGATGGCAGTGATGATTTTAAGTGCATTATTGACAGGAGCCGGTAGTACATATGTTGGTATGATGTACTTCAAGTCAGATGATGTTCAAATAAAGGATCGTTCGGGGAAAAGTAATTTATTAGAGTCTGTAAAGAATAACGGAAATTCGCTGCCTGATTTAGCGAAAATTGCTCAAGCGTTTGATTTAATAAAAGGCTCATATATAGAAAAAGTAGATGAAAGTAAGCTTGTTGAAGGTGCTATTCAAGGTATGGTTAGTACGTTAAATGATCCTTATTCTGTTTATATGGATGCAAATACCGCTTCTCAATTTAACGATTCACTTGATTCTTCATTTGAAGGAATTGGAGCAGAAGTAACTATAAAGGATGGGAAAATATTAATTGTTGCTCCGTATAAGAATTCTCCGGCAGAGAAGGCAGGTTTGAAGCCAAAAGATCAAATTATCAAAATCGATGGTATAAATGTAGAAGGTTTTGACCTATATCAAGCAACCACGAAAATTCGCGGAAAAAAAGGGACGACCGTAACACTTGAAATTAAAAGGGAAGGTGTGATCGACCCTCTTCAATTTGAAGTGAAGCGCGATGAAATTCCAATGGATACTGTTTTTTCAAATATGAAGCATGAAGGTAGTAAATCGATTGGATACATTGAAATTACTCAGTTTTCAAAGAATACGGCAGATGATTTTAAACTTGAATTAAGTAAATTAGAAAAGCAAAAAATGGATGGACTTATTATTGATGTAAGAGGGAATCCAGGAGGTTTCTTATTAAGTGTGCAAAAGATTCTGGATGTTCTAGTGACTAATCATAAACCTTATTTTCAAATACAACAGCGGGATGGGGAAAAGCTCCCTTACTACTCTAAGCTTACACAAAATAAGCCTTACCCAATTGTTGTGTTAGTTGATGAAGGCAGTGCATCAGCCTCTGAAATTCTTGCAGGTGCCTTAAAAGAGGCAGAAGGATACACATTGATTGGAGAAAAAACGTTTGGAAAAGGTACAGTTCAAGAAGCAGTATCGATGGGAGATGGTAGTACAATCAAATTAACGATGTTTAAATGGCTGACGCCCAATGGAAACTGGATTCATCATAAAGGAATTACGCCAAACATCGAAATAAAACAGCCCGACTATTTCTATATACACCCTCTTGAGGTAAGGAAGACCATTTTCCTCGATATGAATAATGATCAAGTAAAAATTGCTCAACAAATGCTAGAAGGTTTAGGATATGCCACGGGGCGTAATGATGGCTATTATGATACAAAAACAGAAAGAGCTGTCAAAGCTTTTCAAAATCAAGTTCAACTACCTGCAACCGGTGAAATCGATACAAAAACAGCTCAATTACTGGAAGAAGAAATTACTACAGCTATTAAAGATGAGAAAAATGACCTCCAACTCCAGGTCGCTTTAAAATATTTTAATAAATAATGAATATAAGGGAACAGAATAATAAATCTGTTCCTATTTTTATGTCAATGTTTATAGGCTTTAATACAACAATCTGCTAAAATGAAAATAATAGTTTGTTCGCAAGTAAGGTGGTGAAGGATATTGGATCAGGTTTGGATTACTGAAATATTGAAAGGGATAGGGAAGTTCTTTCTAGATCCGATTTTTTATTATTCTATTATTCTAGCAGTTATTGCTGGAATGGTAAGGGTGAAGCGAGAACGAAATGACTTTCATATTCGGGTGTTAAATCCGCTACAGGAATTAAGTTTTCTATTTCCAGCAGGTTTGTTAATTGGTTTATTATTATCAATTATTACAATAGCCAGTGGATTCACGATTTCTTACTCAATGATAGCAATTCTAGCCATTATAACTATCGTGCTATCATTAATTGGGAATTTCCGTTTATTGTCCCCTGCATTTACAATCGGATTGTCATTTATTTTGTTATTTTTAGCAAAACAATTTAATTGGAATCTTCCAATTGTCTCAGAATATCCGTCTGAAAAAAGTTTGTCTGGTTTTATAGTGTTGTTAGGCCTGCTGTTAATTATTGAAGGAATCCAAATGAATCGAAATGGAACAAAGAGATTTTCGCCAATTTTACGAAATAGCCGCCGCGGATTAACTGTCGGTGCCAATCAAGTAAAAAGAATTTGGTTGATTCCCGTTTTTTGTTTTCTCCCAGCTGGACCATTGACCGCACCGTTTGAATGGTGGCCAACCTTTGATTTTGGTACAGGCTCTTATTCACTTATTCTTGTTCCGTTTATTATTGGATTCCAACAGCAAATTCAAAGCACGCTGCCGCAATTAGCAGTTAAACGTGTTGGAAAACAAGTTCTATTACTTGGTTTCCTTGTTTCAGCTATTGCCGCCGCCGGAATGTGGCTGCCAATTTTATCAATAGGAGCTATTTTTGTAGCATTGGTGGGCAGGGGATGGATTTCTTATCAGCACCGTGTTCGCGAGAATTCCACGACTTATTATTTTACACCACAAAAAAATGGATTAATGGTATTAGCTGTTATTCCACATACTCCTGCTGAAAAGCTGGGGCTCGAAATAGGAGAGATCATTCATAAATGTAATGGGTATGTAGTTCATGATAAAGATGAATTTTACAAGGCTCTCCAAAAAAACCGGGCATACTGCAAGCTTGAAATTTTTAACACAGATGGAGAGGTACGCTTTGTACAAGGAGCATTATTTGAAGGTGATCACCACGAATTAGGAATATTGACGGTAGAAGCTAAGAAGAATTGGGATGGGAACGAAGCATCATAACTTATTATGATTCTTAACTGAAAAAGAATACCACACATTCGAGCCTTTTAACAAATTTTTATACAATTTGTTATACTTAGAATATCTAATACTGTTAGCTTCCTTTTTACAGTCATGATTACTTCTAAATCCAATACGATGTAACATGAGGTAAGCTATACTACTGGCTTCAAATTTCCCTCATTTCCTCAAAGTGGGATGGAAACTTGAAGCCTAGTACATGAGCTAAATTCATTTCACATTTACATTCCTGACATCATTTCTGGCTTAATAATGTTTTATTCGTTTTTTTTTCTAGATTGTTTAAAAATAATTTCATAAACTTTTTGGTAATTTTCTTCTCTTTTAATTGAAGAACAGGGTAAAAATTTAAGTTGACGAGATGCCCCTTCGCATACCATCCATCTAATAGTTGAGCGTTGACATTCCTCTAAGATAAAATCAATTAATTCATTTTCTTCTTTAGAAATCATATCTTTTTTTACTTCTTCAAGTATATTCCTAATATTTCTGAGAACCGTTTCCAGTGATTTATTTATAATTCCAATACTAAACGGAAAAAGAATATTATTGTGTTGTTTCGTTATCTCAATGTTTTTTTCTAATCGAAGAATATTGTAGTCTAATATATCTGAACTTTTAGTATCTAAGTTCATTTGATTACAGTACCTAAATTGATATCCAAGACCTCCAATAAAATGAGTAGCTAGATCCATTGCATTCGCTTCGAGTCCAAAACCGTAAACTTCAATCAATCGTTTTGCTAACCAATTTAATTCTTTATAGTGACTTTCCTCCATATATTCTCTTAGTTTTTCATCGTTTTCAGCCATTGAAATATTGTATAGCTCTAAAATATTTTCTGAACTATAGATTGAATGCTTTACTCGAAGTTGGTTATGAAATATATGTTTGCTATGAATATCTCCATCTATAAGCATCTGGTTTTGTTGTTCTTCAACTTTTATATCCACCTCTTGAATAATGTATAAAATCAGTTGAGATTTAGAAGAAAAGTGATTATAAAAAGTCCCTTTTGAAACACCAGATTGCTCCAATATATCTTGGACAGAAGTATGATGATATCCTTTTAGTTGAAATAATGATTTGGCAACTTCAATTATCTGTTCTCTTTTTGTCATTTAGCTTCTTCTCCTAAAAATTTTATTGACATTTACAGTATACCACCTTTATTATATTTAGGTATTGTACTTCGGTATAAAAAAATATACTTAAGTCAAAATCATGAAAGGTGTGTGTGTAAAATGAATAATTTAGCTACTTTACCAGTAGATGTAGAGGGGAGACCCTTTAAAAGAGCTGGTTTTGTAATAGTTCTTTTGGTAGGTGCTTTTATAGCAATTTTAAATCAAACCCTATTAGTCACGGCTCTTCCGAAAATTATGGATGATTTGAATGTTTCAGCTAATAATGCTCAATGGCTCATCACAGCATTTATGTTAATTAATGGGATTATGATTCCTATTTCAGCATTTTTTTTAAATCAGATTACTAGTAGGACTTTGTTTTTTCTTGCAATGGGATGTTTTGCTATAGGGACAGTCGTTTGTGCTTTAAGTACAACTTTTCAACTTTTGCTTATTGGTCGTATTATACAGGCTATTGGATCTGGAATAATGCTGCCATTAATGCAAACATTAATGTTTATGATTTTTCCACCTAATCGTCGGGGAGAAGCAATGGGGCTGGTCGGGATCGTAATCGCTTTTTCTCCTGCAATAGGGCCCACCTTATCAGGGTGGATTGTTGATTTCTATCATTGGCATTATCTTTTTTATATAATCCTACCAATTGCAGTTATTGATATGTTTCTTGCATTCTATTTTCTAAAAAACGTCATTCATTTAACAAAACCTAAATTGGATATTCTATCTGTCCTATTAAGTAGTATTGGTTTAGGAACACTTCTGTATGGAATTGGAGTTGCAGGAGATAAAGGATGGGGAAGTCAAATAGTATGGATAACTTGCGGAATAGGTCTAATAGTACTAATTCTATTTTCTCTTCGTCAATTCAAATTAAAAGAACCAATATTGGAGCTGCGCGTATTTAAAAGTAAAATATTTACTTTAACTACAACTGTTGTTTCAATAATTTTTATGACTATGATAGGATCTGAAATTCTACTTCCTATCTATACCCAAAAGATACATGGATATTCTGCACTTCAATCAGGCTTAGTCCTTCTTCCAGGTGCATTAGCATTAGGCCTTATATCTCCTATTGCAGGGAAAATATTTGATCGGTATGGTGTTAGAAAACTTTCTGTAGTAGGAATGGTCGTTTTAGCTTTAGGTACATTACCATTTTTATTTTTAGAGCAGAATACATCCATTTGGTGGATTATATGTGCTTATTCATTTAGAATGCTAGGTATGGGGCTAGTTATGATGCCACTTGCAACTGCGGGAATTAATGCACTGCCTCCAGAGTTAATAAGCCATGGAACAGCAGCTAATAATACAGTCCGTCAAATTTTTGCCTCTCTAGGTTCTGCTATTATTGTAGGAGTAATGACGACTTCCGTCACCCAATATATTAGTAATCATTCGGTAGACAAAGCAACAAATATATTATTGGATGCAACTATACGTGGACTCAATAATGGATTCTTTGCTGCTTTTATACTTATAATCATAGCATTCATTTTTTGCTTTTTTATAAAGCAGCCTATTAAATATAATCTACAATGAAATAGATGAATAAAATTTATACTAAAGGGAACGGCCATAATAATCTTTTTTAGTCAGTTTCCTTACAAAGTGATCGTTTACAAATACTAAAATGCTATAAAAAAGAATAAGTCGTTAAATGCTAAAAGATTGTTTAAAGATTAAACCGACACCGAAACTAAAAAGTGTCGGTTTTTTACCGTTTATTTGCCGAATTGAACCACTTATATAAGAAAACTAAATATCTAGTTTTTCAATGTTATATTTTATATATGGATGGAGGGTGCATATGCAAATCAAGTTGATCATCGATGAGAAAATAAAAGAAACAGAAATACATATTCATACAGATGCTTATACAGATGAAATTGAACAAATTATGAAGTATTTAAAGTCCTCTAACAATGAAGTAATTGATGGTTATTTACAACAGCAAATTTATATGTTGAAGATAACAGATATTTACTTTGTTTATTCAGAGAGTGCAAAGGTTTATTTTCAAACTGATGAGGATGAATATGAGTCAAAGCGGAAGCTTTATGAGTTGGAAGAGTTATTAGAAAAGGACTTTGTCCGTATTAATAAATCAACACTCGTAAATATGTCTAAAATTTCCTTTATGAAGATGGAGAGAATAGGGATGATGCAGCTCGTGATGGATAATGGATCAACAGCTCATGTTAGTCGTATGTATTTAAAGGTACTAAAGAAACGACTAGGAATAGGGAGGGATGTTTAATGAAAAAAATAATTCAATATTCTCTTCTAGGGGCCCTTATAGGGTTAAGTACTACTTATATTATAATTACTGTTGTTTTACTAATAAATCCAACGAGAGTAATTGATGGGAAAGAGCTTTTATTGCAATGTATTTTAGCCGTTTCTTTAGGAGTAGGTTGTGGTTTAATTACTCTTATTTTTTACTTGGATCGCTTGCAAACAGTAGTTAAATTAGCCGTACATTATATTTTTATTTTAATACTTGTGCTTATTTGTGGAGCAATTGGAGATTGGTATGAAAGTCCAGCTGAACAACCAGTGAGCTTTGTAATGTTTATTGTTATTCAATTATTCATTTATATCATCATCTTAGCAGCGGTTTATTGGATAGATTTGCAAAGTATAAAAAAAATTAATGAGAAATTAAAAAGAAAATAAAAAATATGATATCGAGGTGCTATGAATGCTGTTTCTGGAGTATGTTTATTAATCTTTATGAATTATTTCTTAAAGAAAAACTGTATAGATGCTTATATTTATAAATGTTTTTGAAGCTATTCTTATTAACGAACGGGGCAGGATAGCGATAGTGGAAGACGATTTTTTATTCCATTCACCAATAAAAAACACTAGACTATATAATTTGCTTAAATGTAAAATATTGTTATTTATAAAAAGTGAATTTCTAGAGTATTAAGAGTAGGAGTAATTATGAATAAATACACATGGTTTATATTCAATTTTTTAGTTATTGTGGTAGCTGGTTATGTAGTTGTTCAATATTTTATTATGGACGGAACCCAAGCAGGGTTAGTTCAAATGAAGCTTATCTTTCTTTCTAAGTTAAGTATATTTTGGTATATTATGTTATTTATACACGTGGCAACTTGTGTAGTTGCATTAGTAATTGGTCCTTTTACATTATCCACAAAGTTTAGAGAAAAGAATATCAATCGTCATCGAATGTTGGGTAAAATATATATGATTGGTATATTATTAGGTGGTGTTTCAGGGCTGTATTTATCTTTTTATGCTACTGGGGGATTAGTAGGGAAGATTGGTTTCGGTTTGTTATCAGTATTTTGGCTGATATCGGCATATCAAGCATTAAATAGAGTTAAAAATAAAAAAATTCAAGAGCATCGCAATTGGATGATTAGAAATTATTCCTTAACCTTTGCGGCAGTTACATTAAGGCTTTGGTTACCTTTGTTTGTATTGCTGTTTGGCTTAGAGCATTTTGAACTTAGTTATGCTGTTATCTCTTGGCTAGCCTGGGTGCCGAATTTAATTATTGCAGAAATAGTTATAAAACAAAATCTTAATAAGAGGCAGCAGCAGAAAAATAAAGATATCGACATTGTGAAGGTTTCCACTTAAATAATCGGGTTCAATTAATTTATTTTTAGTTCTATCTATTAATTCGCAAAATGCTTTTTCAACATTAAGTACCATTGTGGGTACCGTACTGTAATTGGTTTTTTGTGTGGTGTATATGTACCAATCGGTGGTGTACAAAATTTATTATTTGACAACAAAATAGACTTGAGCATCGGGAGGATAGGGGCAATAGTACTTAATTTAATGAAGTAAAAGTGAGTGGAGTTAAGTATTATTTGATTGCCAGTAGTATATATCAATTCCAGCACAATATTTCATATAAAACAGCCTTCGATTAAGAAGGCTGTTTTATTGCTTCTTTTTTGTCATGCATCCTATCCTCTAAAAATATATTGACAACTTCAATATCTCACTATTATTATAATTAATGACTATACTAAAGTATAGAAAAATATACATGTGTCAAAAAAGTGTTGTAAATAAGTTTTCCTCCTTACTTGTAAATGTATAGAAAGGACAATATGTTGTATATAAACTTACTTTGACAGTGTGTTTTAAGAAATTATTAGTTGGGCAACTGGATTTAGTCAAAATAAATAGATTAAAAAATCATTAAAGGTCACAGGAAAGGAGAATAATTATGAAAAAACACATATTCCCGATTGTAATTATTGGAGGAACGATAATAATATGGCTCTTTTCATTACCTTATCTTTCTACTGAAATTCCTGTTCATTGGGGGCTAAAGGGTGAAATAGATAAATATGAATCAAAATTAACCGCCATGTTGTCTTTAACAGGTATTATGGTGTTAACTTATTTTGCAATTACCATGCTACCAAAAGTTGATCCTAAAAGGGAAAACTATAAATACTTTAAAAGAGGATACACATTTTTAGTCAATTTCTTTTTACTTCTATTTTTTATCATGAATGGTTTTGCCATCCTTGGTGGATTAGGGTATAAGCTACCATCAGGTAGTATAGGAATAATTTTAATAGGAACAATTTTTATTGTAATAGGTAACTTTCTTCAAATAATTCGATCCAATTTCTTTATTGGAATTCGAACTCCTTGGACATTAAGTAGTGATGTTGTATGGACAAAAACTCATCGTTTTGCAGCTAAACTATTACTTATTTCTGGATTTATCATTATTCTAACAAGTTTATTACCTATAAAATGGACTGACTATTTAGTATTAGGAATAGTATGCTTTTCTGTTATATCAACAATATCTTACTCATATTTCATTTTTAAAAAAGAAGTCCAGATGATTAACTGAATTTTGAATATCTAAATATAAAATCATATATGTTTAATAGTACAATTGACTTTTTAGATTAATTTCTGAAGAGAAAAGGTAATAATTAAGATGAATGAGAGTAAATGTACTAATGCTAGTAGCTTAAAACAACAAATCTATTCATTTTTATTTACAATATAGACTGATCACACGGAAGCAGTTAAAAGAGGATAATTTGGATAATCAAAGGGGAGTGAAGGATGGATTCAAGACAATTAGTTTTAGTGAGAAGTCACAAGTATGGAAAACTATTAATTATCATTTTTTTCTTGATTTTATGCGGTTGTAATAAAAGGGAAGATTCAACTAGTAACAGCACTAAAAAAGAAATTCCTGTTACTTTGCATATTGTGAATTTAAAAGGGGAACCAAAAAAAGGAGTTACAGTTACCATTGTAGAATTTCCGAAGTCAGATAAACAGCCTAGTATTGAGAGGGGGCAAATATTAGGGAAAACAGATAAAAAGGGGAATATTTATTGGCAAGATGGGATTAAAGGTAATTATTTTGTTGTTTTAAATAAAAATAAGACTCCAGTATCCATTAAAGTTTCATTAACTGAAGAAAAAAAGAATTCTAGTATAACATTAATAATAGAAGATTAACAATATTAAATTATTAAAAATTAAACCTCATTTTTCTTTATGGGGTTCATTTCATTTATTGTTAGAAAAAAACTTTCAGCCATTTTTGAATTTCTTCTTCTGTAGATTTTGAATTTATACAGTTTCAATTCTATTAATATTAAAGCAAGATTTTATTTTTTTAATCAATAATACTATTTATGTTAAATTTGAAAATGTTTTGTGTGAAATAAATTAAATACTTAATGTGAAAATATGAATGAAGAAGGTATGATATTATTACAGGAGGTGATTGGTGATGACAAAGATTTATGAATCAAAAACAGGAGAAACTTCTATAAAAAAATATTTAATGCATAATAAAGATGCAATGAGCGGATGGCTTAGATTAAAAGAAATGTTTGAAAAAAGAGGGATCTTATCTTCGAACCTAAAAAAACAAGTAAGAAATACAATATTATATCCAGATAGTAGTAATAAGAGTAAATCTGACCTTTGTAATGATAAAATATTTGTTGCAGTAGATTTTGCAGAGAAATTTATGTTACAAAAAAGGGAGTTATCAAGTACTACGATTAGTATGTTAAGAGAGTTTTTTACTAAACAGGAAATAAGTGAACTTTGTGCATTTATTGTATTTACATCTGCTTCGAGGGATTTAGAAGTGATGTTATCATCAGTTTTATCTGAAAATTCAGTTAATGAAATAGATTCTCGGAATTGGAAAGAATATTTTATGGAAATTGTTAAATCTATTATGTTGTATAAATGAAAATAATTGTTTTTATTTAATCATATATTACAGGGGATAATTAATAAATTTCCCTTTTTTGTATTAATCACAGGTTCTCCATTTTGTCATGTATAACAGAAAAGTTAAAAGGGCTAACTCATCCGGATACTATTCGATTTAGTCAAGAATTAGAAATATTTATTTTAAGGTATCAACTATTTTTTTATGAATAAGATCTTTAAGATTATGGAAAATACCATAAACTAATTGTAAGGAATACGAAGGATAGGGGATTATGGTGTAAAAAAATTGGGAAAGTCTTTAAAGGAGACAGAGTTAAAATCATAATAGTTTATACATGATGTTTTTGTTTCTGAAAGAGGCAACTTTTTAATGGTGTATGAAAAGGATTTACACAAAAATAATTACCTCTTGAGAGATAAGATTCCTTATGTTTGAATGCAAAAAGGAAAATCTTATAAACCAGGAGGTTTTATTAGTTTAGAGTAAGTGTATTAATAGAAGATAATTCTGTTGTCAACTAGAAATAAAATTATTAGAAAACTAATCCAAAGTATTCTAGAAATATTGTTTAATCATTATTAATTCTTAAATTTGTTTGAACTTGCGAAAAAATAAAATGTGTTACAGTATGGGCAATTGGGCTAACATTATCAATGAATTCTTCTGCTTTTGAAAAAGTTTCAAATTGCATTTTAATCATGTAACAGGTATTACCAGCGATACGATAACAAAATTCTACATTTGGTAGTTCCTCTATATATTTCTTAAAAGATTTGTAGTCGCCATTTTTAATGGTCGCTTCGATAATACAATGGATCGGTAAACCTAATTTCAAATAATCAATTTCTAAGGTATATTTCTTTATTATTCCAAATGACTCCATTTGTCTTACTCGTTCTGTTACAGAAGGGGATGACAAGTTGATTCTTCTCCCAAGTTCACTCATTGATAAACGACTATTTTGTCGTAATTCATCTATAATTTTTTTATCAATTTCATCAATTTTCATTTTAAAAGAAAACCTTCTTTCATTCGTTAAATTATATCATTAATATCTATTAATACATTAATTATTTAATGTAATTGATTAATTTTATTTTATATAATAATATACAAGGTGGTGTTAAAAATGGCAAGAATTATTGAATCTAAATTTGGGAAAACCCCTTTTCAAAGACTTCTAGGACATAATGAAAAAGTAATGGAAGAATGGTCTAACTTAGGTGAGGTATTAGAAAAAGATGGACTACTCTCTTCAGAATTAAAGGAACAAGTAAGGAGAACTTTAGCTCAGAGCAACGGTTGTGAATATTGTAAAGCAAAAGGAGCACCTGAGATTGATAAGTTTAATGAGAAAATTTCTATTGCAGTAGGTTTTACGGAAGTCTTTTTAAAACAAAAAGAAGATATACCAAATTCATCTTTTGAAATTTTAAAGAAGTATTTTACCGAGAAAGAAATAAGTGAACTTTGTGCATTTATTTCATTTACAACCGCTTCACAATATTTTGGAGCGATGATGAAATTAGAAGCTGAAAATAATACAATTTGATTTTAGATTAATTTGCAATAAAGATAAGGTCAGGTTTTTATTCTTATGTAACTCCATAACTAGTAATTGTTAATAATCCCTATATCATTTAGAACATTCTATTTTTTATATATTAATTAAGTTATAATTAATAAAGTAGAAAATATATCTATTCTAGTTAATTGTGAAAGGTTTATTTATAAAGAACGTTGATAATATTGCTTTTGATTTTAAATATTGATGAAATATCATAATAATTGTTATTTTCCATCAATCACTGGAATAAATATTTTGTTATTACTGAGAGTTATGATTGTAAGGAAGGAGAAAGATGATTGAAAAACCTGCTAATGATTACAGTTTTAGCTGTCACTCTTTTATTGTCTGGCTGCGGAGCTGCGAGAGTACCAATGTCAGTGAAAAACCATGATATGGGGAATATGGAGCCAGTTACCAGTGATAAGACGAATTCGGATTGGACAACACCAAAAGATGCAAAGGCAAATGAGGATGTTCCAATTACTATTCGAATTATGGATAAAAACAATAAGCTAATTAAAAAATTTGCTACTGTAAATGAAAAGAAAATGCATATGATAGTTGTCAGCAAAGACCTTTCTTATTTTGATCATATTCATCCGACCTTAAAGGACAATGGAGAGTTTGATATTACTACTCAATTTCCAGCAGGCGGGGACTATAGAATGTATGCGGAAATAACCCCAGAGGGTGCAAGTGAATATAGCATTGAAGATCACTTGATCAATATACAAGGGGATATTCCAAAAGCAGAACCAATTGTTCCTGATAAGGATTTTACTAAAGTAATAGATGGAAAAAAGGTAACTCTCTCTTTTGATGACAAACTACAATCTAAAAAAAATATCCATATGACTTTTACTATTAGTGATGCAAACACGAAAAAGCCAATAACTGATCTTCAGCCTTATTTAGGCGCAATGGGACACGCTGTGGCTATTGACAAAGATTTAAAACATTTTTTACACATTCACCCTATATATTCACAAACGACAGGTCCTGATGTTACATTTATGACTTATTTCCCTGAAAAGGGAATATATCGAGTTTGGGGACAATTTAATATCGATGGGAACATTTTAACGATTCCTTTTACAGTCGAAGTTTCGTAAAAACTTTACTGGTCAACTATAAAATACGCTTGGAAAGTTTAAAAAGCCAAGCGTATTTTGTTTTTGGATAAGGTATTATTATTTCGTTTTTCTTTATGCTGTATTATTAAAGATTTCTATTCAAACGTTACAAAGTTTAAGAAAAATTCCTTAATCTTTAAAATCTGCTAATCCCTTTATATCCTTGTTTTTTCCAATTACAATCATTTTGTCGTTATGGCTTAAAGTGAAATTAGGATCAGGTGCAATTTCTAGTTCCCCATTATCATGACGGATAGCAATGACGTTGACATTATACTTTGCACGAATATTTAAATCGATTAATGATTTTCCAACGATTCTTGATGGTATTCTCATCTCTTCAATGCTATATTCTTTAGATATTTCGATGTAATCAATAATATTTGGAGACATTAATTTGTGAGCAATCCTTAGCCCCATATCACGTTCGGGAAAGACTACTTCAGTTGCTCCGACTTTCGATAATACAATTCCATGATGTTTGTTTAATGCTTTTGCAACAATATGTTTAACACCTAATTCATTGAGGATGACAACTGTTAAAATACTGGCTTGCATATTATCTCCAATTGAAACAATTACAGTATCAAAATTACGTATTCCTATATTTTTCAAGCTTCCTTCTTCTGTACTATCGGCAATCATAGCATGACTCACAATGTCCTGATTCTCTTCAATTCTTTCTTCTCTAATATCAATTCCTAGAACGTCATTATTATCTGAATATAGCGCTTTTGCAATGGCTGAGCCAAATCTTCCTAGTCCGATAACTGCGTATTGCTTTTTCATCAATGAATCCCTCACTTTAAGAAATACATTTTTTGTCGTTTTGGAAATTATAAAATATTCGCACTGCGGATAACTTTATAAAGAGCGAGGTTTACGTCTAGCTCCAGCGCTTGCGCTTTTGTTCCTTTAGCCAATCATAAATCTTCCTTTTGGATGCCGATATAACTCTTTTGAATCTTTATGTGCTAACGCGATGGCAATCGTTAATGGTCCTAACCGACCGATAAACATTGTTAAAGCAATAATAATTTTCCCAGCTGAAGTAAGATTAGGTGTAAGCCCCATAGAAAGCCCAACAGTACCGAAGGCAGAGGTTGCTTCAAATAATAATACAAGAAAATTCTTTCCAGTTTCGGTAATAGAGAGAATCATGGTTACAACAATCACCAATAATAAACTGCTTATAGCCACTGTTAAAGCCTTATATATCATAGTCGGAACCAATCTTTGACGAAAAAATACAACATCTTCCTTCCCTTTTATTTGTGACCATGCTGCACCTAATAAAGTAACAAATGTTGTCGTCTTGATTCCACCTCCCGTCGATCCTGGAGAGGCGCCGATAAACATTAAAATAATCAATAAAAATACCGTTGAGTCAGTGAGATCAGGAATGTTTACCGTGCTGGCGCCAGCTGTTCTAGATGTAACTGATTGAAAAATTGATCCAAGAATTTTTCCGGAAGTTGATAAAGGCTGAAGAGTTTTAGGATTGTGAAATTCCAATAAAAAAATGAACAAGGTTCCAAGAACAACTAAGGCACCTGTCGTGCAAAGTACTACCTTGCTATGGAGTGAAAATTTACTAAACGTTTTGTATTCTATAAAATCGTGAACAACAATGAAGCCAATACCACCTAAAATGATGAGCGAAGAAATGACTAAAGTAACTAAGGGATCATTTACATACCCAGTTAAACTTTGGAATCCACCCATTAAATCAAATCCAGCATTATTAAAGTTAGAAATAGAATGGAAAATCCCATAATAAATTGCTTTTGAAATGGGCATTTCAAAAGCGAAGCGGATGCTTAACAAAAGAGCACCTGCTCCTTCGTTAACGAGAGTGAAAAGTAATACCGTTTTTACAAGCTTAACTACTCCTTGAGGTGATACAACATTTAAAGCTGCTTGTATCAGTAATCGTTCTTTAAGAGAGATTTTTTTACCAATTATTAGTGCAATTAATGTGGCAAATGTCATAAAGCCAAGTCCGCCAATTTGAATTAAGGACAAAATGACGATTTGCCCAAAAAGTGAAAAGGTTGTCCCAGTATCTACTACTACTAGTCCTGTAACACATGTTGCTGAGGTAGCAGTAAATAATGCACTTAACCAATCTATTTCTTCTCCATTTTGGGAGGCAATTGGAAGATGAAGAAGGATACACCCTATCAAGATAATGCAGGCAAATCCTAACGTTAGTATTTTAGGCGGTGTTAATTTCAATCGTTTATACAAATTATTGAGCATAATGCAAATCCTCCCATAAAATAAATCATTTTAGTTTGGCAATGATTCTATATTTTTTATTCCATTTTTAGAAAATAAGATTATTCAGATAATTGATTTATGCTTATTAAATAAAATCTGTAGGGTATGCGTTAAGCTAGTTTTACTTCGTAAAGAAATCGCTTCACGCATACCCTACAGAGGATTTTATTATTAATAACTCGAACAAAGCCAAAAAATTTAGCATTTCACAACCAACTCTTAACAAAACATTAACACTTTTTCGATAAAATTTTTCGATAAGAGTTCCTAATGTATTGAAGACGGAGGAGATTGACTAGCATGGGGAATAAAAAAGTAATCATTATCTCACAAAACTTTTATCCTGAAATAGGAAGTGCCGCAAATCGTATGAAAAACCTGTTCCAGCTCCTTAAAATACAAGGATATGAAGTGACTGTGCTAACAACTGAGCCATCTTATCCATACAAGAAAATATATGACCAAGAACGATTTTGGAATAATGATGAGATGAATACTGATGACTCGATTCATCGGGTAATGATTAAAAATAGAAAATATGCCATTAGTATGTTGAATCGACTCCTCTATTATTTAGAGATGGCCTTTAAAATGCTTTTCTATATTTTAAAAGATAAGAAAAAATATGATTTTGTATTAGTGACCTCTCCTCCGATATTTGTAGGCATGGTTGGCTTAATAGCAAAAATAAGATATAAATCTTCACTTCTCCTAGACATTCGAGACTTATGGCCGGAATCCTTAAAAGGAGTGGGTATATTAGACAATCCGTTAATCTTTTTTATTTTTAATCGAATTGAACAGCTATTGTATAAAAAAGCGGATTTTATCATTGTTAACAGCAAGGGCTTTGAAAAGCATATTCAAAAAAGAGGTAAGACCCCTCAAGATAAGATTGTTTTTCTTCCAAATGCTGCAAGACAATTTGAAATCAAGCCTTTTATGTCTAAAAAGGAATTTAAAGTGGTCTATGCCGGGAATTTAGGATTAGCTCAAGATGTTGAACTGATTAAAAATCTAGCGAGAAAATTAAAAGAGCATCAAATTAAGCTAACGATCATCGGCTATGGAATGAAAAAAAACAGTTTAATGGAATTTGTGAAAACCGAAAAATTAAATAATGTAAAATTTATCAATCCAGTAACAAGAGAAAAATGTTTACATATTATTTCTGAACATAGTGTGGGTGTGGTCACACTAAAGGATAAGGAAGTTTTTGAAACGGTATTACCTGGAAAAGTCATTGATTATATGACATGCATGGTGCCAGTTGTAGCCTCTGTTTCTGGATTTACGAAACAAGTGATAGAAACAGAGAATGTAGGGCTAGTTTCAACATCAAAAAGTGTTGACGAAATGGTTCAGCAGATTCTGTTTTTAAAAGATCAAGAAAGCGTAAGAAAGGAAATGGAGATAAATTGTAAACAATATATTCAATCGAATTTTACATGGGAAAAGAACATTCCATTATTAACGAATGTAATGGAAAGTAATAGTCAAATTCAAAAGGCCATATATGATATTCAGGAGGCGAAAATTAAAAAGTTATGAGAAAAAAAGTGGGGATGTTTGTCTGGAATCATTTTACGAATGATGCCAGAGTATTAAGAGAATGTACAGCTTTAGTTGAAAGTGGCTATGAAGTAGATTTATTTTGTATTGATGACCCTAATGATCAAGGACTGCCTAGTTTCGAACAAAGGAATGAATTTTTTCGAATTACTAGAGTTAGAAGATATCCGATTTTATTTACATGGATGCAAAAATGTAAAAAGCATCCCCTCCTACTATTGCCTTTATTACTGATTTACCTTTTTAGCCTAGTTTATTTGCCAATCCCCACAATCAGTTTGTCAGTGCTGATTATTGGTTTATTAAAAACAAAATTGCGGGTCATTTGGGTAAGAGGAGGAATCATTGCTAGAATGATCATCCTTGGCTGGATAGGCCGTTATGATATTTACCATTCAAATGATTTGAATACCTTACCTCAAGGATATATATGTGCCAAATGGCGATGGAAAAAGAAAAAACTGATTTATGACTCACATGAGGTACAAACGAGTAGAACAGGATACGATGGAAAATCTTATGGAATTCTCGAAAGGTTTCTCATAAAACGAATCGATAAGATGATTGTCGAAAATCAAACACGTGCAAAATACAATGAAGAATTATACGGTTTTTATCCGGCAGTCGTTCATAATTATCCCTTTAACATGGATTCAAATGACCAGAAAAAAGTTCCTCTGCATGATTTGTTACGATTACCACCGAGTGAAAAAATTCTACTTTACCAAGGCGGAATTCAAGTCGGGAGAGGCTTGGAGCAGTTAATTCAGGCGGTACCTTTATTTGATGAGGGAACATTGGTCATGATTGGAGACGGTCGCTTAAAGCCAAAGCTTGAGGAAATGGTGGAGGAAATGGAATTAAAAGAAAAGGTAAAATTTCTTCCTAAAGTGCCATTGGTCGACTTACCGAAATATACGAGAAATGCCTATATTGGCTTTCAAGTCCTAAATAATGTTTGCTTTAATCACTATTCGGCCTCGTCAAATAAATTATTTGAATATTTAATGGCTGGTGTACCTGTTGTAGCTTGTCAATTTCCTGAAATTAAAAGAGTGGTTGAAGGAGATGAAACAGGTATTTGTGTGGATTCCCATGATTATCGTGAGATTGCAAGAGGAGTTAATGAGCTGTTAAGCAATCCGGAAAAATATATGAATATGCGAAAAAATTGTAAGATTGCCAGTCGAAAATATAACTGGGAAAAGGAAAAACATTATTTAACAAGCGTCTATGATCATTTGCTAAATGAAGATACAAAAAAGAATAATTCCATCTTGGAATTACCATAACATACAGGAGGGTTCATGAGTGCAAAAGGATTTAGAATATACGGAAGAAGCCTGGAAGGAAATTCAAAATACAGCAGCCACTGATGCAATCAATCAAATAAAAACTCTCCAACTAGAAGTGAACAAGCTGAAGCTAGAAAAACTTCAGCTTCAAGAACAATTGCTGCAAGCATATAAAAATGAACTGCATTTATTACATCTACATAAAGTTCTTCTAAGCAAATACAACGCCTTGCGTAAATCGAAACTTGGTAAGCTCACACTGTTTTACTGGAAAAAAAAGCGGAGAATCTTCGGAGGAAAATAGAATGGACATCCACTCAATTCAGAATCGAATACAAATTTTACAAGAATTAATGGTCGATTTAATGGAACAAATAGATGAAGAAAAAAGTAAAATGGATCCTTTTATATATCAAACCCTGGTTTCGAATGATGCTGCGGAACCCATCCATCATTCGAAATACATTTCTAAAATAATTAGGGAAGAGAATCCAAAAGCTAGAAAGCGATACTTAAAGTATTTGCAGAAGCATTATGATAAACGATATTTAAAAAAACTCTTACCTCTTATTGAACAACTGCCAGTTAGTAATGGAAGCCGTTATTACGAGAAAATACGTGTAAAAATTGGTATTATTGCTGATGAATTTTTATTTAACTCCTTCAAAGATGTAGGAAGGTTCGTCTATATTACGAAGGAAAATTATGAACAATATGCAGATGATTTAGATGTTCTTCTCGTTTGTACTACATGGAAGGGATTAAACCGGGAATGGAAAGGATTGGGTAATCCGAATATTCGAAAGCCTAGACAAGCGTTATTTGAAATTATTAGCTTTTACAAATCAAAAGGGATAAAAACGGTTTTCTATTCAAAGGAGGACCCTGTCAATTATGATATTTTTGTAGACATTGCAAAGCAATGTGAGTTTATTTTTACAACCGCATTAGAAAAAGTAGATTGCTATAAGAAGGATTGCAACAATCCAAATGTGAGCGTATTAACATTTGGCGTGAATCCATTGGTACATAATCCAATAGGGATACGAAAGTTTCCTAAAGAGAACGAAGTCGTTTTTGCGGGATCATGGTATAACAAATATCCAGAAAGACAGGCAGACTCTCGAATGGTATTTGATGGGGTTGTGAATTCGAATCGTCGTCTTAAGATCATCGATCGTAATTTCAATTTAAAACTCGAACAATATTTTTTTCCGAAAGAGTATGTGAAATTTATTTCTCCTGCATTGGACCATGGAGACTTGCAAAAATTTCATAAATTATTTAATTGGTCAATGAATTTGAATTCTGTTAAATTTAGTTCGACGATGTTTGCTAATCGTGTATATGAATTACAAGCATTAGGCAATATCATTTTGTCTAATTATAATACGGGCATCAATAATCTATTTCCAAATGTTGTAATGGTTCACAATACAAATGAAATGAAGGATATCCTTCATTCCTTTACCGAAAAAGAAATTTATCAACATCAAGTATATGGTATACGTAAAGTCATGAGTAAACATACAACCTTTCAGCGTCTTCATCAAATTCTTGAAGCAATAGGCTATCCTGCTAATAACGAAGAAAGAAATGTAGCAGTAATCGTTAATGATATGACAGCGGAAATAATGGACATGTTTAATAAACAAACCTATAGATACAAGCAATTAATTAGAAGTGATGAATTCGATGAACAGGTTAAAAATTCATTTGATATGATTACTTTTTTTTATGAAAAAAATGAGTACGGGGAGTTTTATTTAGAGGATATGATTAATGCCTTTAAATATACCGATTCAGACTATATCACAAAAGATTCATTTTACGATGGAGAAAAGCTTATTAAAGGGATAGAGCATGATTATGTAAATAGAATAAAAAATAAAGAACGAACAGTGTTTTGGAGTTCAGCTTTTACTTCAGAAGAATTGCTTTCCATGAATGGAGAGATGTCTAGGCCAAATGGATATAGTATCGATCCATTTGAATTTAACGATCAAAAAATAGGTGAAATTGTGAAAGAGAACAATGACTATAAATTGTCTGTCATCGTACCTATATTTAATAATGGTGATCATTTATTAAATAAGTGTTTTCAAAGTTTAAAACGGAGCAGTTTATTTAAAGAAATGGAAATTGTGCTTGTCGATGATGGGTCAACTGATCATTATACTCCAAAAATTATTAATCGATTAGCTGCACAATATTCAAATGTAAAAGCATACTTTTTTCAGACTGGAGGTAGCGGAAGTGCTTCTAGACCTCGTAATAAGGGATTCGAAATCTCTACAGCGCCATTTGTTACCTACTTAGATCCTGATAATGAGGCAATAAATGATGGATATTATCATCTATATAAGGAGATAAAATCCAAAAAATATGATTTAGTTGTAGGAAATATGATAAAAGTTGCAGAGGATATGTTACATTTCGACTACTATAAGACAGTCATGGCCTACAATCATCATGAAGTGATTCGCGGAGAGATGGATCAGTATTTAGTTAAAACCCAGTTTAAAGCAATGAGTATCCAAGCGTTAATCATTAACCGACAGTTAATTGAAGAGCATTCCCTACAAATGGTAGAAGGGGCAATTGGTCAGGATACATTATTCTTTCAAGAGCTTCTATTGCATGCAAAACGCGTGAAAGCTATTAATAAGGATATTCATATTTACTATGGCGCTGTTTCAGGATCTGTCGTCAACAGTATTTCGAAAAAATTTTTAGAGAAGTACTTTTTATTAGAAAAACGGAGAATAGAGGTTTATAAGCAGCATCATATTATAAAAGATTATGTAGAGATAAGATTTGAATATTATTTTAAAAATTGGTATTTAGAAAAGCTGAAAAAAATAAAAAAGGAAGAAGCAAGGGATGCTATTCTTATTTTGATAGAAATTTTTAATCTTTATAAGGATATGCTTCAGCTCCAAGATCTTGAAATGATTCGTTTTTCGCAGCTGGCTGCCCAAGAAAGATATGACGATATTTGGAATGAAATAATTGTAAAGCAATCTTCACGATCCCTAAACAATACCTTAATCAATTATTAAAATATTTATTTTATTCTTGATTTGTAAAGCGATTTTATTAAATCACTTAAAGTGAGAGGTTTAAAAGGGAGAGAGATAAATGAAACTATGTACAATTGGGTTAGGATATATTGGATTGCCAACATCGATCATGTTTGCCAAGCATAATGTGAAAGTTGTCGGGGTGGATATTGACCCAAGGGTAATTGATTCGTTAAATAAGGGTACCATTCATATTGAGGAACCTGGATTGCAGGAGTCACTTAATGAAGTAATGGAAAAAGGAACCTTCCATGCATCTTTAGAACCGGAAAAGGCTGATGCTTTCATTGTAGCAGTCCCAACTCCAAATCAACAAGATCTGTACAAATCCTGTGATTTATCTTTTGTCATAAGTGCGGTAAAACGTGTAATCCCATTCTTAGAGAAGGGGAATGTCTTAATTGTTGAATCCACTATAGCACCTAGAAGCATGGATGATTTTATAAAACCTTTAATTGAAAAAGCAGGTTTTATCGTTGGGGAAGATATTTTTCTTGTCCATTGCCCGGAACGAGTTTTACCAGGTCAAATTTTGCATGAGCTCGTCTACAATAATCGAATAGTAGGAGGCATCACACCAAAATGTACGGAAGCTGGAGCTGATGTATATCGTACCTTTGTGCAAGGAGAAATTATAAAAACGAATGCCAAAACAGCTGAAATGTCAAAGCTAATGGAAAATACATATCGTGATGTTAACATCGCATTAGCTAATGAATTAACGAAAGTATGTAATGAATTAGAAATCAGTTCATTAGAAGTCATTGAGATGGCGAATAAACACCCGAGGGTTCAGCTTCATTCACCAGGGCCTGGAGTTGGAGGTCATTGTTTAGCAGTTGACCCATATTTTATCGTCTCAAAATCTCCTGAAACAGCAAAGCTCATTCATTTATCTCGACAAATTAATACGTCTATGCCTCAATATGTCGTTGAAAGTATTAATAAGCTAATGAAAAAAACCGCTGGGAATATCATTACATTATTCGGCCTAACCTATAAAGGTAATGTAGATGATATCAGGGAAAGTCCGGCAATAGAAGTACTTGGGCTATTAAAGGAACAGGGTAATTATGAAATTCGTTGCTATGACCCGCATGTTATTCATCCATTAGTAGAAAAGGATATCAATGAAGCTGTACAGGATTCGAACTTGATTGTTGTTTTAACAGATCATGACGAATTTAAGGAACTTAATTTTCAACAAATGACGAGTATGGCTCATAAACGTATTTTTGATACGAAAAATATAATAAAAGTACGAGATGAGGATTTTGAATATATTCATTTCGGTAACTTATATCAATATGTTAAAAAGGAAGCTGTTACTGTATAAATAAAAAAATAAGGAGGGATGTTTATGAAGAACATTCCTTCTTATTTTTGTGAGGAAAAGTATCTTTTGTAGGTAAAAAGACCTAACTCGTGCGATTCGAACAGGTTTTCGTGCAGTTCGGGACAAAATTCACGCGGTTCGGTTCACAATTCGTGCGGTTTCGACGAAAATTCGTGCGATTAGAACACGAAATTGTGTTTGTATAGCAGCAAACAACCTATTATAGCTAGGTTTCGGGACTTCTTTTTATGAAAATTCGTGAAATCTATAAGTTGACCACTGTTTATATATGTTTTACTCTTCGAAAAGAGCTTTAAATTAAAAACACATTTGGTTCAGATGAGCACCAAATTGTGTTTTTTAAATTTAGATATAATTTCACTTTTTTTGTGCGGAAACTTTTTCCGCCTCCCAATAAAATTCGCTATATACATCTGCTATTGCTTCAGCGGTTCGATATAATTCATCTAAATTATTATCAATACCACCGATTTCTATTAAAAGGGGATTTTTTGCAAGGTCTTGATTGTATTTTCCATTACCTTGATTAAAACCTTTTGCTATGACCAATCGAACAATTCCTGGATATTTTGCTTCTAATCTTTTCCGAAGCTTTTCAGCAAAGCTAAGATTTTTTTCATAGTTTTTTACTTCTTTTCCAACGACAAAGGATATACGTGCATAAGATTTTCCATTAATGGTGGCTGTTGTTTTGTTGCGAGGTAAATCATCCCGATGGATATCAATGGTGTTGATAATATCCTTATTTTTCGATAATGAAGAAGTAACGATGCTTCTTGATAGGGTATAGGCTTCGTTCCATTTCCAACCTTTTAAGTGAAGAGCTTCTGTCATATTCGTTTTATCATGCACTACACCAATTCCGCGATCTTCTAACGCCTTAGCTAGCTTTGTTCCAACAGCTATCACATTTACTTTTTCATTATTACTTATATATGCCCCATTTTTTAAAAGAGGCTTAAACGATTCGTAACTATGGGTATGGTAAATAAACACAACCTTTTTCCCATTTGTCGTCATTTTCGGTTTCTTTGTATCATTAACTTTCTCCTCCGTTTTTATATTTTCTTCATTGATTTCACTTTCTTTAAGCAATTGCTCAATAGGAGGGGATGATTCATGGGGGATGTTCGTGTAATCCGCACCTTCTCCAGCGTAAAATATTTCTGTATCATAAGAGTAGAAGCCAGGCAGCTCTCTGCCTAATAAGCTTCTGATATCCCCAGGCTTTAGATTAGTAGCGGCATTGAAAACTACGGTAGATATTTTTGGGGGTTTACTTTTTTCAGGTAAGACCTCGTGTACTTGTGAAAATTCTAAGCCCATTAAATATACAAAGCTTTCTGATGGGAAATTTTTTAATGATTTATTCACATATGTGGAGGTGAAAAATGAGCTTCCAATTGAGGTTAGTAAGCTGGAAATAAGCAGGAAAGTTCCGACAAGTGCAACTGGGACAAAAATTGGTACTCTTAACTTCATTAACTCACCTCATGAAAATATAATCAGTTTTGGTTTCTATTAGTATTTATATGTTATTTTAAGTTTAATAGAATCAATACTTAAAAAAGATCCCATGGAGAAATAAAAAAAACGTCCTATTCTAGGACGCTTCCGGAAGATATCATGATGTGAAAAATTTACGTGCTTTTTCCAAATACTCAGCATCTTCATCAAGTAATTCTTCCTCATGAAAGATTGCGTCTACAGGACACACAGCTTGACAAGCACCACAATCGATACAAATATCTGGATCGATGTAAAATTGATCTTTACCTTCAGCGATACAATCTACAGGGCAAACTTCCATACATTCAGCTGCCTTTTCCCCTTGACAAGGAAATGTAATAACATAAGCCATTTGAAACAGACCACCTTTACATGTTCTATGTGAACGGAATATTCACTTCTTTTTTTCTGAAGAATCATACTTCCATTCCAATTTATATACTCATTCTATATTTTATCATATAATATAAACAATTATTTTATTTATATTTTAATGATTTTTGCATAAAAACAACTTGATTTGTAAGTCCGTTAATCCTTTGAATAACTTCATCATCAATAATCTCGTTGCTCGAATTAAAAGGGTCATCATGAACATAATAGTGATGCTGCATATTATCGATTATGCGAAGCTTTCCTAAAATGAACAGTTTTTATATATTTTTGTATAAAATGTTGTTATAATAAATATATCAAACTGAATTACTTCGTTCAACGAAAAAGTTTGTCCAAATACGGAGGTGAGAACGTTGAAAAAAATATCCTCTACGAAAGATGAAATTCTTTATTTATTAAAAAGATATAAGAAATTAAGTGTGGTCGATTTAGAATCACATCTTGAAATAACTGGGATGGCTGTACGGCGCCATTTAAATAATTTAGAAAATGATCGGCTGATTCATTCAGAAACGATTCGTAAAAATATGGGAAGGCCTGTACAGGTTTATTCTCTGACAAAAGATGGGGAAGGACTATTCCCAAAAAGTTATTCCAATATAACGGTTGAGTTCCTCGAAGATATTGAGAAAATCAATGGCATGGAAATGATTGATGTTTTATTTCAAAACCGTGAAACACGTTTAGAAAATAAATATAAAGATCGAATTGGTCATTTGAATTTAAAAGATCGAGTAGCCGAGCTCACTGAGATTCAAAATGAAAATGGGTACATGGTCGAGTGGGATGAAAAGGATGATGGAACCTTTGAAATAATTGAGTACAATTGTCCTATATTTGAAGTGGCTAGAAAATATCCGAAGGCATGTTCATGCGAGCATTCCCTCTTTCAAAAGGTATTAAAAACAAGTGATATTGAACAAGTGTGCTGTATGTCCAAAGGCGGAGATCATTGTAAATATGTAATAAAAGAAAAAAATATGTAAAAAAACACATCTAATTAGGATGTGTTTTTTTACTATTATTGTTTTTTCGGTAAGGTAATCGTAAACTGAGTTCCCTTTCCCTCAACACTTTCTACTTTTATAGAGCCGTAATGAGATTCCACAAGATGTTTCACAATCGCTAAGCCGAGTCCAGTTCCACCGGAGTTCCGTGATCGTGCCTTGTCTATCCGGTAAAAACGTTCAAAGATTCTAGGTAAATCCTGTTTCGAAATCCCTATCCCTGTATCTTTTACAATTAAATCTATTTCCTCTTCTTTTTCTACTATATTAATCTCAATAGATCCTTTTTCTGGAGTATAGGTGACTGCATTGGCAACAAGATTTAGGATAATTTGCTGCAGACGATCTCTTTCAGCTTCAATGAAAATTGCTTTATTTTCAGGAAGATGAATATGTAATTGTTTTTTATTAATTTGTTCTTGAATGGTGTCTACCGTTTCGTAAATAACCTCAATCACATTCAAAGGTTCTGGATGAAACGGAAGCTGATGCTGTTCAATTTTTGATAAATGAAGTATGTCACTAATCAATCGATGAAGGCGTTCACTTTCATCATGAATGATCGTAAGAAATGATTTCGTCAGCTCGGGATCATTCATCGCACCATCTAATAATGTTTCGGCAAAACCCTTAAGTGAAGTAACTGGGGTTTTTAGTTCATGAGAAACATTTGCGACAAATTCACTCCTCATTTTTTCCAGCCTGCGAATCTCTGTAATATCATGAAGAACGGTAATAATGCCTTTTATCTCCCCATTTACACCGACATATGGTGCAAGATGAGCGTCAAGTACGCGTTCGTTTGGAAAATACATATGAACTTCCTCATGAAGAGGGATGTTTTCCTTTAATGATCGATCGATTAATTGACTAAGACCAAAGTTTTTTCCAGCTTCAATATGAAGCTTACCTGTTAATTGTTCAGCATTTGTTCCGATGATTCTCTCCATTGCGGGGTTGACTAACATGATCCGGCCTGCTGGATTAATCAACATAACTCCGCTTACCATATTGGCTAAAACCCCAGTCAACATTTGTTGATTTTCTCTAATTTCTTCCATTTGACGCTGCAAGCTTTTCGCAAGTTTATTTATAGCATTAGCCAGCTGTTCAAGCTCTCCATTCGTTTTTGCTCTTACTCTGCTGCTATAATCCTTTTCGGTTAATCGCCTTGCTACTTGGATAATATCTTCTATAGGTCTAGTAATTCCTTTGGCAAGCCTAATCCCAATAATGCTTGAAAGAATCAAGGTGACACCCATAGCTAATCCGAGACTTAACCATAGTTTATTGATCGCCTGATCGATATTTTGCAATGTAAATGCAACCCTTATCACTCCAATCACATGATTATTTTCTTTAATTGGAGTGGCAACATACATCATATTATAGCCTAGGGTTTTACTGTAACGAATGGATTCTGCACTATTTTTGTGATTCTTAATTACCCCTTTAAATTCTGGTCGATTCGCATGGTTTTCCATGTTTTCAGGTTTATTTTCTGAATCTGCAAGCACCTTTCCATTCATATCAATTATCGTAATTCTAGGCTGGTTTTCAGCATAAAAGCTTTGCACTTTATCTTGTAATGATGGAGAGTTCCTTTTAATTTCATTCGTATTAATAAATTCAGTTACAATATTCGCGTCTTGAAATAATTGATTTCTTGTCATATCCATATATGTATTTTTCATTATATCTGCTATAAAAAAACCAATTGCTAATAAAACAAAAAACAATAAAATTAAAAACCGAAATGAAATTTTCAGCCAAAGTTTATTCATTTCTAGGTCCTTCCATTTTATATCCGAATCCTCTTATTGTTTTAATGTACATTGGCTGTTTCGTATCTTCTTCAATTTTTTCACGTAAATGACTGATATGGACATCAACAATTCTCGTATCACCAGCATAATCATAGTTCCAAACCGAGTCTAGAAGCTGATCACGACTTAAAACTTTTCCACGATGATTTGATAAGAAGAGTAATAGCTCGAATTCTTTTGGTGTAAGCTCTAGCTTTTCGTTTTTAAAATAGGCTTCGAATTGATCAGGATAAACCTTTAAATACCCAATTGTGATAGTTGAATTTTCTTTATTTCCTGTCTCTTCAAACGTGGTTATCCTACGCAAAATTGCTTTTACCCTTGCGACTACCTCTCGCGGACTAAAAGGTTTCGTCAAATAATCATCTGCTCCAAGTTCAAGTCCTAATATTTTGTCAAATTCATCACTTTTTGCGGTTAACATTAAAATAGGTGTTTTTATTTTTTCCTGACGAAGTCTTTTGCAAATTTCCATTCCATCCATTCCAGGTAACATTAAATCTAAAATGATTAATTCCGGATTTTCAGATAATACTAATTCAAAGCCTTCTGCCCCATTAGATGCTGTAATGACAGAATAACCTGCTTGTTCCAGGTTGAATTTTAACAATGTTACGATTGAAGGTTCGTCATCAACTACTAATACTTTATTCATTATAAAGGCTCCCTTCCAAGTCCAACCTATTTTTCTTTATCATACATGGTAGGTGTTTTTATGTCACCATAGAAATATTTTCAAAAAGTTTTCAATTAAGAATAGAGTCTTTTTACCTAAATCGGAACGAGTGACAAAAGGATTGATTATAGTATTTTTCTTTTAATAAGCTCTTATTAAAACATATTGTTGTTTTTAATAAAAACGTCAAACCTAGATAAGTTAGGCGTCGGGTTAATTGAGTTTATATTCTGAATTCCACCTTTACAATATCTTAACATTTCATTAACACTCGCTTAATACCCTCGTATTATCTTAGTCTTGTAAGAAAAATTACCTAAAAAATCTAGGGGGCACAAGAATGAAAAAAAGAGTCGTAGCTTTATTTAGTATGTTACTAGTGTTTGCGATTGTCGCAGCAGGATGTGGAAGTAGTAAAGGAACAGACTCAAAAACAAACGCCGATGGCGGAAACGATAAAACAACAGAAACAGCAAAAGGATCAATTACTGCTGTTGGATCAACTGCATTACAACCATTGGTTGATGAAGCAGCAAATGAATATATGAGCAATAATCAAGGTACAACGATTAATGTACAAGGTGGCGGAAGTGGTACAGGGCTTAGCCAAGTTAGCGAAGGTGCAGTTGACATTGGTAACTCTGATATTTTCGCTGAAGAAAAAGATGGCATTGACTCAAGTAAAATCGTAGACCATAAGGTTGCCGTTGTAGGAATGGGACCTGTTGTAAATAAAGAAGTTGGCGTTGATAATATTACAAAAGAACAACTAATCGGTATTTTTACAGGAAAAATTAAAAACTGGAAAGATGTTGGCGGTAAAGATGAAAAGATCGTTGTCATCAATCGTGCAGCGGGATCAGGAACAAGAGCAATCTTTGAAAAATTAGCACTTGATGGAGCAACTCCAGTACAAGCACAAGAACAAGATTCTTCTGGTACTGTTCAAAAAATTGTTAGTGAAACTCCAGGAGCAATTAGTTATCTAGCATTCTCTTATTTCAATAGTAATATTACTGCATTAAAAGTAGACGGTATTGAGCCAACTCAAGCGACTGTTGAAACAAATGATTGGAAAATCTGGGCTTATGAGCATATGTACACAAATGGTGAGCCTACAGGTTTAACAAAAGATTTCATTGATTACATTTTAAGTCCTGATGTTCAATCTACATTAATTACTAAACTTGGTTATATCCCAATGACTGGTATGAAAGTAGAACGTGATGCTTCAGGAAAAGTAACGAATAAATAAGTAAAAAAATATTGAAAATGAAACTTCCATTTAGAAGCATAGCTATGAATGGAAGTTTCGTTAATTGTAAAAAGGTGAATTTTTAAAGGGTGAAGTAGAATTATTGTTTTTTAAAATGACTAGTGCAAGTAACTTGCACTTTTCTTTTGAAAGGGGAAAGTATCTTGGAATTAAAGGATATTAAGATGACAGAAAAGCAATGGAATTCATCAACGAAGATCTGGACGGAAAAAAGAGGGCGAATCATTACATTAGCCTCTGTATCCATCATGATTATTATTGCAGTTTCCATTCTTTATTTTGTTGCATCAAAGGGTTTCAGTACTTTTACTGTTAATAAAGCGAGTATCTTGGACTTCTTTACCGGAAAGCTGTGGAAACCTGGAACCTTAGATGAATTAGGAAGGCCAATTGTTGGCGCATTACCACTTATTTTCGGTTCTTTTGCAGTTACACTATTAGCAGCTGTTATTTGTGCACCGATAGCAATAGGAGCAGCAATTTTTATGACAGAAATCTCTCCGAAATTCGGTAAAAAATTTCTGCAGCCAATTATTGAACTGCTTGTTGGTATTCCATCGGTAGTATATGGCTTTATCGGACTAAGTGTCGTCGTTCCATTCCTACGTGAAAACATTGGGGGAAGCGGATTTGGAATTTTGGCAGGGACAATTGTTTTGATGGTCATGATTTTACCAACGATAACAAGTCTTTCTGTGGATGCAATTGAGGCAGTTCCAATGCAAATTAGGGAGGCGTCACTAGCGTTAGGGGCAACCCGCTGGCAAACAATATATCGTGTTGTTCTAAAAACTTCCTTACCTGGGCTGTTAACAGCGATTGTCTTTGGGATGGCTCGTGCCTTTGGTGAAGCATTGGCTGTACAGATGGTAATAGGGAACTCGACAGTGATTCCACATTCATTGGTAGAACCTGCTTCAACATTGACGAGTATCTTAACAATGGGAATGGGGTATACGGTCATGGGTCATGCTGAAAACAATGCCTTATGGTCATTAGCATTAGTACTATTACTCATGTCACTTGTCTTTATTCTTATTATTCGTATCCTTGGTCGTAGGAGGATTTACTAATGAACGCAAAACTAGCAGACCGCATAGCTACAATAGTATTTTATGCTATTGCAGGATTGATCGTTTTATTATTAGCTGCCCTATTTGGTTATATTCTCGTAAACGGTGTATCAAATATTAGCTGGAACTTTATCACTTCTCCACCGAAATCGTTCCAAGCGGGTGGCGGAATAGGACCCCAGCTATTTAACTCCTTTTATTTACTGATTTTAACTATGATTATTAGTATTCCACTATCATTAGGCGCAGGTATTTATATGTCAGAGTATGCTAAGAAGAATATTTTCACAGATATTCTCCGTACAGTAATTGAAGTTTTATCATCTTTACCATCGATAGTCGTAGGTTTGTTCGGATTTTTATTTTTCGTCATCTATATGGGATGGGGATTCTCAATATTAACGGGGGCATTAGTCCTAACCATTTTTAACCTCCCGCTAATGGTTCGTGTCGTAGAAACATCACTCCAAGGTGTAGCTAACGCACAAAGGGAAGCGGGATTAGCTCTAGGTATTTCAAAATGGGAAACAATCAAGAAGATATTGGTCCCTGCGGCTATTCCTGGGATTGTAACTGGAATTATACTCGCGTCAGGCAGAGTGTTTGGTGAAGCAGCTGCTTTAATTTATACGGCAGGTATGAGTACGCCAAATCTAGATTTTTCTAATTGGAATCCATTCAGTCCTTCGTCACCGCTTAATCCGATGAGACCTGCTGAAACACTTGCCGTTCATATCTGGAAAATAAATTCAGAAGGACTTATGCCAGACGTCAAAGAGGTTTCTAGTGGAACATCAGCATTACTGATTATTTTAATCTTAATATTTAATCTTAGTGCGCGTTGGATTGGAAAACTCATCTATAAACGAATGACATCTTCTTAAACTCAGGAACTAAGGAGCGGAGAGAATGGAAGCTATAATGGAAAAAAAACAGGAGAAAGTTGCCGTTACACTTGCCAGTCGAAATCATAAAGATTTGGGGAATATGCAAGTAAAGGCCATAGAAACAAAGAATTTAAATGTTTATTATGGTAGTCATTTAGCGTTGAAAAATGTTTCTATGCCCATCTATAAAAATCAAGTGACCGCATTTATTGGTCCTTCTGGCTGTGGGAAATCTACTTATTTACGAAGCTTAAATCGAATGAATGATGAAATACAAGGATGCCGTGTTGAAGGAAACATTTTATATAAGGATTTCGATATTAATCAATCTGGTGTTAATGTTTTTGAAATTCGAAAGAATATTGGGATGGTATTTCAACGACCTAATCCGTTTGCAAAATCCATTTTTGACAATGTTGCCTTTGGTCCGAGACAGCATGGAGAGAAAAATAAAAAGGTGCTTCAAGACATTGTAGAAAAGAGCTTAAGAAAAGCAGCTTTATGGGATGAAGTAAAGGATCGATTGAATAAATCAGCATTAGCACTTTCTGGTGGACAGCAGCAGCGTCTTTGTATTGCTAGAGCGATTGCAATGGAGCCTGATGTTCTCTTGCTTGATGAGCCGGCATCTGCCTTAGACCCTATTTCAACAAGTAAAATTGAAGAACTTATTATTGAACTGAAAAAGGATTTTACTGTTGTCATTGTTACCCACAACATGCAGCAAGCAGCTCGAATATCTGATTATACTGCATTTTTCTACATGGGTGATTTGATTGAATACAATCAAACAAGTGATATTTTTACTAATCCCCAGAAAAAGCAAACAGAAGATTATGTGTCAGGTAATTTCGGATAGGCATTGTTGTTGGGGATAATTAATAAAAGTTCTGTGGGACTTTAGAGAGAATTCTACCACAGGAGCTTAAAACAACAAGCCTTTGGATAAAAAATTGTATGGAGTAGGTGAATGGATTTGGCCATCTCATTAGAACAACGAGAAGCGACGAAAACAATCATTCGTAGCCAGGCATTAAATGTATATTATGATCAATTTCAAGCATTAAAAGATATAAATATAGATATGAAGAAAAATACAGTAACTGCACTTATTGGTCCTTCAGGGTGTGGGAAATCGACATTCTTACGAACATTGAATCGTATGAATGATCTAGTTCCAGGATTTCGAGTAGAGGGAAACCTATATTACAACAATGAAGAAATGTACAGTTCGAAAATTGATGTAGTAGAGCTTCGTAAGCAAGTAGGAATGGTCTTTCAAAGACCGAATCCTTTTCCGATGTCAATTTATGATAATGTAGCATATGGTCTTCGGATTCATGGGGTAAAGAAAAAAAATGTTATAGATGAAATCGTAGAAAAAAGCTTACGCCAAGCTGCTTTGTGGGATGAAGTGAAAGATCGATTACACACATCTGCGATGGGGCTTTCTGGCGGACAGCAGCAAAGGCTTGTCATTGCAAGAGTTCTTGCAGTTCAACCAGATGTTATTTTAATGGATGAACCAGCCTCTGCGCTTGATCCAATTTCAACGTCTAAAATTGAAGAGTTAATTTTAGAGTTAAAAGAACAATACACAATTATTATTGTTACACACAGCATGTCACAGGCAGCTCGTGTATCAGATGAAACAGCATTTTTCTTAAATGGAGAAATTATTGAATTTGACCAAACCCATTCAATATTTACTAATCCGAAAAGAAAACAAACAGAAGATTATATTTCAGGCAGATTTGGATAAGAAACTTTGATTGGTTACGGGTAGCATTACTTTCAAATAATAGTCGAGTTTTTAAAGGGGGATTTTAGGGTGGCAAGAAAAGTGTTTGAGGATCGCTTATCAGAACTTCACGAATCATTAATGTCTATGGGACTTTTAGTAGAGGAAGCTATTTATAAAAGTGTAAAATCATTAGTGGATAAAAATGTTGATTTGGCTCTTGAAGTAGTAACAGATGATCAGCGTATTAATGAATATGAAGTGAAAATCGAAAAAAAGTGCTTTGAATTAATTGCGTTACAACAGCCGGTAGGCACAGATTTGCGCAGAATTGCGACCATGCTAAAAGTAGCAACTGATTTAGAACGAATGGCTGATCATGCCGTTAGTATTTCCAAATCAACGATAAGTCTCAAAGACGAAATCTATGTAAAGCCATTAATCGATATACCTAAAATGGCTGAGATTGTCAAAGAAATGGTAAGAGAAGTATTAGATGCATATATTTCTCTAGATAGAGAAGCAGCCATCCAAGTTTCGAAAAAAGATGATCAAATTGATAAGTATTTTTCTATGATATTTATGGAGTTACTAGAGATTATGCAGCAAGATCCTGCGAAGGTTAATCAAGCAATACATTTCTTACTTGTTGCCCAACATCTAGAAAGAATAGGTGATTACGTAACAAATGTATGTGAGTGGATCGTTTATTTAAAAACAGGTTCATTAGTTGATTTGAATTAGTAATTTATAAACAATATTAAATGGAAAGTAGAAAACAGGCGGATGGTATCGTCTGTTTTTTTTGACATATAAAAGCAAAACATTTCTTTCATTTCTAGCGCAAGCAGCTGCCCCTTTAGGTCAGATATCCTCCATTCAGAGAAGTCAAAACACTATAAAAGTGATACAAGCATTGTTAAAAGAATACATTGGTTGTGCATATAATGGAATAAGTGTTAACATAGCACTATAATAGAAAATTAATGTAGGGGGCGTGTTAATTGCAAGAAAACTTAAAGGCTGATGTAAAAAAATCAACTTTAAGAGAAGGAAAAAAAACCGCTAAAAATTTATTTGTAAAGATTGGAGGTATGATAAAAAGGCGAATCCCAAGAATTAATGCTTATCATACGAAACTAGAGTTAGCTAAAACAGCAATGAAAGATAAAGATTGGAAACAGGCAAGTCATCATTTGTTTGAGCTAATCCATGAATTTAAGCCGAACGTGGACAATTATGTGATGTTAGGTAAAGTTTTGCGAAAAGACAAGCAATATCAAGAGGCAGAAAAAATATTAAATGAAGGGCAATTGCATTTTCCGAACAATCACATAATCCTAACTGAGTTGGCAAAGGTTACGATAGATACATATAATTGGGTGAAAGCTAGAGAAATTTTGAATCTAGCAAAAACTCATCATGATGAAATACCGGTTTCTGCACACTTTGGACTTAGTATTGTAAATCGGGTCCTCGGGAATGATAAAGAATCAAATGCACAGCTAAGCCATTGTTTGGATGAGCATTCCGAAGAATTGAAAGAGACATATAAAAAAGGCTATCGGAAAATTATTTTATATAATAATGGAGAAAATCGGATTGAATATTATAAGATGACTCAAAAAAACGATACCGTTACCATAACTTTTGATTCTATTAATATGGTTTGGGATGAAATGCCATTTGGTTTTAAGTTTTTAAAAAAACAAAATACGGATATTATTGCTGTTCGTAGAAGAACTGGAAATAACTATTACCAGGATCTATCATTAGAGGACTTTAATAAGACCGTAAATTTACTTGTACATTCCTATAAAAGAAAAGTTGCATACGGCTTTAGTTTAGGTGGTTATGCCGTACTATACTATTGTGCGGATTTAAACTGTGAGATTTTATCTCTCTCTCCTCGGAATTCAGCACATCCAAATTATGGAGATAAATTAAGTGAAGAAATTCCTTTTAAGCACAATCTCTCGCTGACTAATAACCCAAATATAACCCCAATCATAATTTATGATCCTAAAAATCGAACTGACAATAGCTATATTGAAAAAGAATTGAAAAAATCATTTTTAAATGCTAGATTCATTGAACATCATTATGCTGGTCATAGAACAGCTCCATTTCTTAGTCAGATCGGCGTAATCAAAGATTTAGTTGGTAGGGTTGTCCACGGAAAAGAATTAATAGAATATGATAAAAAACTTCGTTCAAAATCCCATCAATATTTAAGGGTACTAGGGCAAGAATGCTTAAGACGAAACAAGGGTAAATGGGCATTAGAGCTTTCTGAAAAAGCACTAGAATTATCGCCTGAAGATAGTAAGGCGTTAGCGTTAAAAGAAAAGGCAATAGTAAGACTAGAATCAAATAAAACAAAAGAATACAGCTGGCTGAGGGAAGCAGCAATACAAATTTCGGAAAAAAAAGATCAAATTATCAAGCTTTTTTCTTTGGCTTTCATAGAGTTATTAGAGATTATGCTGTAAGACCCTCCAATAAAAATTTTCAGTAAAAACAGGCGAATGAATCGCCTGTTCAGATTGTAGACAAAAGGGGTTCGAAATGGTCACATTCCGAACCCCTTTTGATATTTTTCTTACTTTTTTACCTTTTTGGATGTATGCTGAC